>NZ_JADPKE010000084.1:0-15162 GCF_023073795.1 Bradyrhizobium sp. 159
GAACGGTCCTTCCTTTGTGGCGCCTCTCGAAGCGACCACGTTAGGCACTTTTGATGCCGGTTCGAAGGGCCGTTCCACACCATCACTTTTGATGCAGTTCGAGGGATCTCTGGCGCATTGATTGGGGAGAATCAGCGCCGTGCAGCAAGCACTCCACCGCTCCAGTCTGGTGCCGCGTGGGTTTGTTGTAGAGAGTGCGTGCTACGAGGGTGATAAGGCCGTCATCACGGTCCGGACGTCCGGAAGTGTCGGCCGGTGTCCATCATGCGGGACAGTTTCGCGGCGTATCCATAGCCGGTATCGGCGGCGCGTGACCGATCTGCCGCTATCCGGGCGGGTCGTAGAGCTCCTGGTGATCGCCCGCCGCTTCCGCTGCGACGCCGTCCTGTGCGGACGCCAAATCTTCACTGAGCGTTTCGCTGATGGGATATTGGCTCCATCGGCGCGACGAACGGCGAGGCTGGATTCTATCGTCCATCACCTGGGTCTGGCGCTCGGCGGCCGACCGGCGGCGGGCTTCGCAAAACGGCTGATGCTGCCAGTAAGCAAGGACACGCTCCTGCGTGTCGTCCGACGCCGCAGCTGTTCGCCGGCCGATCCTCTCAACGTCATCGGCATCGATGATTGGGCCTGGCGGCGCAATCACCGATACGCCAGCATCATCTGCAACCTGGAGAAGCGCCGGGTGGTCACCTTGCTGCCGGATCGTGAGCCCGCGACCGCCCAAGCCTGGCTGGCTGCTCATCCCTCGATCTCGGTCGTCGCTCGCGATCGCGGCGGGGGATATGGCGAAGCCGCAGCAAAGGCCCTGCCGCACGCGGTACAGGTCGCGGACCGTTGGCATCTAATGGAGAACGCCAGCCGAGCCTTCCTTGATGCCGTCCGCAAATCGATGCGCCAGATACGCACCGTCATCGGCGCAACCACGATCGATCCCAAGCTACTAACAGCCGCCGAGCGCCTCCAATATGAGGGTTATTTGCGGCGCGAGGAGACCAATGCGGCCATCCTGGCTCTGTCGAAGAACGGTGTACCCATCAAGCAGATCATGCGCCAGACTGGCCATAGCAGGAAGCTCGTACGGCAGGTGATCCGCGGCGAACGCAACGATGTCTTCCGGACCAGGCAAAGTTCGTTGGATCTGCATTTGCCGTGGCTCGACGATCAGTGGGCATCTGGCTGTCGCAACGGAGCTGAACTTTGGCGTGGTTTAACGGCGCATGGCTTCCGAGGCTCGCTCCGCGTCATCAGCGAGTGGGCAACCCGCAGACGACGGGCTGAAAAGGCCGACGCGCGAAGCCTTCAGAGGATTCCGTCGGCCAGGACCATCGCGCGCTTGATGACCATCGGCCGAGACTTACTCACGAAAGCGGAGACCGTCACGGTCGCGGCGATCGAAGCTGGCGTACCAACCCTGGTTGAGGCACGCGAGATCATCGCCGAATTCCACCTGATGATCCGGCGCAAGACCGAGGCAGGCATCACCCCATGGGTCGAGCGCGCCCGCGCCAGTCTCGTCGCCTCGTTCGCCAGCGGCGTCGCGAAGGATGAGGCGGCGGTACGGGCGGCAATCACTTCACCATGGTCCAACGGACAGACTGAAGGTCAGATCACGCGCCTCAAGCTCGTTCGTCGTCAAATGTACGGCCGCGGCAAAATCGACCTGCTTCAAGCTAGACTGATCGGTGCCGAATAGTCGGCGCTGCACCAAACTTGCGTCAGAGCCCCGATTGGATGCCGATCACCCCGAAAACGGGGTCCTTATTCCATGCCGAAACACACCACTTAAACCTGACGCGGCGCATCTGTTCTTCCAACTGGTGAGCCGGCGCTACGAAACCGGCGACATGCTGATCACGTCGAACCGCAGCGTTGCTCCTCGGCGACGCCATCCTGGATCGCCTCGTTCACAACGCTCACCGCCTCCAACTCTCCGGAGAAAGCATGCGAAAGCAGAACGCCCGCAACCAAACTCTTGGCGTCAACCCAAACCCCTGAACCAATCACCATGTCGGTCAAAGCCGCTGCTCACCATCGGCGAAATGCGCACAGGTGACCGTAGCGGACGACGCGCTGGTGGCCGTCCCGGGTCTTCAAATCGGAATGCTGGCCGAGAAAGTCTGCAACCTCGGCCTAGACCGCCTGGGCAAGCAGGACACGCGCCCCATTGCGCAAGACTCTGTGAGTTGATCGTCGAAGATTCCAGGCTGAATCAGATGGATGACGTTATCGTTGGACAAGGCATATCGCTCCTTCGGTGGAGAAGTGGAGGCGTCAAGCACCCCCACGATATGCCGCCTTTCCGATTCCCGCCGTCACCAACTTTGGGCGATAGCTCTTTGGGTTCTTCACGGACGTTATCATCTATTGCTCGATCTTTTCCTCCCTATTCCAGGAAAACGTGAATGTCGTTCTGCTTGCCTGATCGCCCCAGAGTGGCCGTGTAGGGCACATCATGAATCCTGATGTGGGTCTGTGGTCGGTCCGGGCTCGGCAGCACGTTATGCCAGTGCATTCCGCGCCGGAGGTTCTCCGGCGCCGGTTGATTGCCGTGTTGCCAACTCGGAGGGACGAATCCTCCTAAGTCTTGCGCTGGCGGCATGTACTGTGGCGCGAAGATCGATGTCCCGAAGCTTTGCCCCCATGATGGTGGCGGATTGACGCTTTGCACTGGCGAATGGGCGGGTAACGACAAATCCTGCCAGAAGTTCGCTGTATTCCAGCTATCGGCGGGAGGCTGGCCGGCTTGATCCACTCCACGCCAAAACTCTGGCGAATCGACAAGTTGCGTTGAGGGTCCCGGTCGATCCGCTATCGATGTCCCGAAGCTTTGCTCCCATGATGGTGGGCTTGGCGGATTGACGCTTTGCACTGGCGAATGGGCGGGTAACGACAAATCCTGCCAGAAGTTCGCTGTGTTCCAGCTATCGGCGGGAGGCTGGCCGGCTTGATCCACTCCACGCCAAAACTCTGGCGAATCGACAAGTTGCGTTGAGGGTCCCGGTCGATCCGCTATCGATGTCCCGAAGCTTGGCTCCCATGATGGTGGGCTTGGCGGATTGACGCTTTGCACTGGCGAATGGGCGGGTAACGACAAATCCTGCCAGAAGTTCGCTGTGTTCCAGCTATCGGCGGGAGGCTGGCCGGCTTGATCCACTCCACGCCAAAACTCTGGCGAATCGACAAGTTGCGTTGAGGGAACCAGGCTCGACGCGACAGCACTGGGGCTTCTTTCGCGATCGTTGGCGCGACTGTCGTTACCCCTACGGCGTTCATCCGCTTTACGGCTATGGTCGCACCCGGACCAGCCGGACGGGATTTGGCGCAGGGCTACCACGTTAGCGGCGGCCATCAGGTGGGACAGATCAGGCGCCCAGAGCACTCGCGATGCTCATCCTCGATACTCGATTGAGAGCGGCCGGAGCGTGGAGGCTCGAATCATCGAGGGGTGGCCGAGCTAACGGAGATTGTTGAGACGTGATCTAGACGGTGACGTCTCACGAACACGCCCGACAACTCAAGTCGTTGGGCGTATTGCTGCGTGTTCCAGCCGATCGTGATCACGGATTCCAGGGCATCGTGATCACCCATTCCAGAGCATCGTGATCACCGTTTCCAGCGGATGGTGATCGCTATTTCCAGCGATGCGATCGGGGCAATTAGGAAGCGCGCGCCGCTGACAGTCTGCAACCCGGGTAGCTTGGTCTTTTGCCTAACCGCAGAGGATCGAGATGCCGACCGAGAGACTGTCCATGCGCCACATCCGTGAAGTTCTACGCCTGCACTACAGCGTCGGCATGTCGCAACGCGCCCTTGCCCGCAGCCTGGGCTTGGCCCGGGCACGGTCAGCAAGTACCTCAACCGAGCCCGCCGCGCCGGTCTAACCTGGCCGCTGCCGCCGGAGCTGGATGACGACGTCCAGCTCGAGAACCGCCTGTTTCCGCCGCCTTCTGATCGGCCCAGCGACGAGCGTCCGCATCCGGATTGGGCGCTCGTGCATCGCGAGCTGCGGCGCCCGAACGTCACGCTGATGCTGTTGTGGGAGGAGTATTGCGACGCAAACTCCGACAGCTTCAGCTATGCGTGGTTCTGCGAACGCGACAAGGAGTGGACCGGCCGCCTCAAGCCGACCCTGCGCCAGGTCCATGTCGCCGGCGAGAAGCTGTTCGTCGACTATTCCGGCCATACCATGGAGGTGGTTGACGGGCTCAGCGGCGAGGCGCGCAGCATGCAGATCTTCGTCGCTGTGCTCGGCGCCTCGAACTACACCTATGCCGAAGCCAGCTTCAACCGATCGCTACGACAAGGGATCGCTGTTGATCACGACTCAGGTGCCCGTGTCGCAATGGCACGATGTCATTGCCGAGCCGATGACTTCATGATGCCTCCGTCTTTGAACGCTTGGTACGTCGTATCCGATTGCGCAGCCGACCGATTTGTTCGTCTGAGAGCTCGATCTGCCATGGCTGGCCTTTGGTTAACTGACGATCTGCCAGCATTCCGCGCGCAAGATAATCGAACACCGTCTGCGGGGTTACTCCAAGCTCAGCCGCTGCGCCCTGAATCGAGAAGCTCCCGTCGGGCCAGCGCGTTGGGTTCTTGTCTATGCCGTTGATTTTGACGGTGGGAATGCCCCAGCGGGTACGCAACACCCAGACGTTCTCGCCTTTGAAGGCGCAGCCTCGGGCCGCGACAAAGCCTTGGAGTATCGCCGCGATCTCGGCATCCATTTTGTGTTCAGCATTCAACTCGACGATCCGTCGCCGCAACCGATCAATGTCGATGTAATCGCGGTAGGTGTGAACGCGCCGTTGTACGTGATGCTCGCTGGTTGCGCCGGTCTGCCAGACGATCTTGAGCCACACTTGACCTCGGGTCCGCTTCTGATCAAGAACGACTTCGCGGATGACAAATCGCAGAATGCGCTTGCGATCGGCTGCCGACGTGGTGGCCGCATTCCAAATCCGCGGCAGGTTCTCGCCGGCGCTTGTAGCCCTGCGCGTTCCGCCGGGCCAATCAGAAGCGGCTCTTGCGCGCGCCAACGCGCATGCTGCTGCTCGACCGTCTCGACGACACGCAGCTTCTCTTCCCAAGCCCGCTCAAGTGAGCGCGCCACAAGACGGTTCTCGGGCTCGACGGCGTCATACTGACGCCGGGCGCGCTCGGCCTCGTAGCGGGCGCGCTCCACGCGAAGCGCCCACTGACGCTCGAGCTGACGGCTCTCTTGCTCCAGTTGGCCCGCCGCCGCGAGTGCGATCTCAATCTGATCCGGCACCAGGGCATCGAGGAGCATCCGTTCGACCAGCGCGTCAACCGCCAAGGTCCGGACTTCCTGACATAGTGCACTGCCTTGCTGGTCCCGATCCGAGCGGCAGCAATAGACCGGATAGTCGGCATTCGGGCCCGTGTAGCGCATGCTCATGCGCCGTCCGCAACGGCCGCAAATCGCAATTCCTTGTAACAGGGCTGCCCCCTTGCGCGGTACGCCAGAGTGTCCTGCCTCATAGCGGAAGATGTTATCTGCCAGTCGCCCCTGGTTGGCCATGAACTCCTCCCAGCTGATATAGCCTGGGTGGGCGGCGTGGAGGCAAACCGCCCAATCCGCGATCGCCACCTTGACCGTTCCCGTCAGCGATCCCGGCCGGCATCGGCTCGGATCCTTTTGCCGGCGGCCATAAACATACGCCCCAGCATAGGCTGGATTTTGAAGGATACTAAGGACGCGTGCACTATCTGGCGCACGCCAGACGATCTCGTGTGGAGATGGTCCAAGCAGCGGTCGAGCCGGCAAGGACAATCCATTCCTGTCCAAGTACCTCATCACACCGCGAGCGCTTTGCAGTTCCCGGAATTTAGCAAACACGAGATGAAGACGGGCCTGCACCTCCTCGTCAGGATTGAGAATAATTGTGCCCGCTCGATCATAGGCGAGCCCGGCTGGCAGGGGCAGCCGCAGTTCGCCCCGCGCCGCCTTCTGGCGTTCCCCTTGGTGAAGGCGCATCCGAAGCTGATGCAGCTCCGCCTCGCTCATGATGCCGGACAAGCCCAACAGCAGGCGGTCGTGGTAGGCGGGCGGATCGTAAAGCCGCTCGCCATCCGCAATGAGCACGCCGAACACCGAGCACAGTTCGAGCAGCTGATGCCAATCCCGGTTATTGCGGGCCAAGCGAGAAGCGTCGAGGCTCACCACAAGACCGGCGTTGCCAAGGCCGATCTCGGCAATGAGCTTCTGGAAACCATGACGATCCACAGCGCCAGCACCGGATTTGCCCAGATCCTCGTCAATGACCTGGACACGTTCCGGCGGCGAGCCCAGACCGATGGCACGATCGACGAGGCGGTACTGCAGCTCGGTGCTCTCCTGGTGCTGGCGCACCTGGTTCACGGATGACTGCCGCACGTAGACATAGGCCAACTTGGCTCGGTGCACGGCTCAGTCCCCTTCCGGGCGTGCCGGCAACCGCTTGCATTCGCCGCAGCAGCGTGGCGAGGATTTGAGCGATCTGGGTTTGCGTCGCGGTCGACAGATTCGGCCACAGGCGCGGAATGTCGGCCGTCGGGCGGCCGGGTGGATTTGCCGACGTCGGCAGTGGTCGATACGCAACGCGACCTGGTGGGTCATCGCGAATCACCTTCTCGTCGAGAAGGCTGAGACTCGCGCTCAAATGTTGCATCAATGGGATCAGCGTACGTGCACTGATGCGCGGCAGATCGACGGCGTTCGGGCGGGAAGTGATCGGCTCTCGGCAAGATCCGTCGACGCCATCCGAACCGCCCGCGGCCGTCCGTCCGGCAGCGCGACAACGACGTGGGCGGGACCGCGCCCCGACCGCTCCTTCAGCACCTCAAGCCGGTGCCCAAACAGGAAATGATGCGCGTAGACCGGCTCCTGCACCACAGCCATGTGCTGACGATCCGCGGTGACAGCTACCGGCTCCGCGCCAAGCGCAAAAGCGGCCTCGCCAAGACGCCGACCGCCGGTGACGGCCCTCCGGTCGGCTCCGCCTCCCTCCGGCCCGTCACCGGGGGAAACAACCTTCAACCGAGATCATAATCCGGATGGTGGGGGCAGTTCTTCATGAAGCAAAGTGGGCGGTTCCGGATGGCGTTTGACACACGGGGCAAGCCCCCACCCGTAGACAGAATGGATAGTGCGTTACGTACGGACCTGGCTACTTCCGGGAAGCCAGGAGCTTGGACAAAACTGTGCGATCATTTCGTTGAAAGGCCTTGAATCGCACGTAACGTCACATTGTACGATCTTGAAATGAGATCGCGACCTCTGACAAACGAGGGTGTGGGACGATGGCATAACGACCTTGTCGTATTTCGAATTTGCGGCGAACGCTCGCCGTAAATGAGCCGGCGGCGACTCTCCCTTGCCGACGGTCGGGGCGATGTGTAGCAGCGTCGCTCCTCCCAGACTGACTTCGCCCGGCTTCCAAAATGAGGCCGGGCCTTTTTTGCCGTCGGGAAGACGTTAGTGCCTTGTCGACGTGCAACTGCTCGATCAGCTCGTCCGCAACCAGGCAAACTTGCGAGGTCGAGTCCGGCAAGACAACACGCGTTACGACCACATCGGCATGCTGATTGTAAATCGTCAACAAATCGCAGCCTTCGGTTCTAGCATACAAAGCAACGCTTCCGAGCCACCAACGACTTGAACGGTTCCGGTCTGTTTTCCTATAGACAGGCCATACTGTGCCTTGCGCAGGAACACCAATACCGCAACGTACCGACCTAAAGAGATATCGTGACGCGCACACAACGAACGCATTGGTTTTTGCGTCCCAAAGCCAACTGCTGTGCAGTAGTTCTTATTGTGCAACGGCATCTCTGTGCTCGAGTCGGCGGGTGCGCGAGATCAGCCGCCGAACGGTGATTTCCATTGGCGATACCGCAAGAAAAACGAGACTCGAATTGACGTACTACGAACCATCCTGCACCCTCGATCGTCCCCGCGCGGCGCTCCCCAAACCGAGCCGCAAGGTAATAAATTGCGCGGTGGATGCCGACTCACTGTCAACAGATAAGCGAGCGGAGCCATCGAAAGCGGACCAACCGCTCCCAAGTGACGGAAGTCTCGTTTGAGTTGTTTGTTTGGATATGAATGCACACAATGCCTTTCGATACCGTCCTTATCGCCAACAGAGGCGAGATCGCCGCCCGCATCATCAAGACGTTGCGAAAGCTGGGCCTTCGTTCTGCAGTTGTCTACCACGAGGTCGATGCGCAAAGCCCGGCAGTCTCCATGGCCGACACAGCGATTCTTATCAGCGGTCACACGCCGATCGCGGCCTATCTGGACATCGCACAAATTATCGCCGCCGCTCACAAGGCGGGCGCCGGCGCTGTTCATCCAGGTTATGGATTTCTTTCCGAACAGGCTCAATTCGCCACGGCCGTGATAAAGGCCGGCATTGCGTTCATCGGCCCCGCACCCGAAACTATTGAACTGATGGGCGATAAAATTCGGGCCCGCAACTTCGTCCAGTCGAACGGCTTTCCAGTGGCCCCATCTGCAATTGAGGAGGACGATCCAGCGACGTTCGTCTCCAGGGCGCGTGCAATTGGAACCCCTTTGCTGGTAAAGCCGTCAGGGGGCGCGGGCGGCAAGGGCATGCGGATTGTACGCGACGTCGATGCTCTGGAAGGCGCGATTGAGCAGGCTCGCTCTGAGGGGCAACGGTATTTTGGGGATCACCGGCTTTACGTCGAAAGATACATTGAGAACCCGCGGCATATCGAAGTGCAGGTACTCGGCGACTCTTTTGGGAACATTGTACACCTGTTTGAGCGGGAGTGCTCGGTGCAACGCCGCTTCCAGAAGATCATCGAGGAAGCGCCCTCGCCAGCGCTGTCGCCAGAACTACGGAAACGCGTCTGCGAGACCGCGGTCGGTATCGCACGCGCCGCGAATTATCAGAACGCAGGAACCGTTGAATTCATTTTCGATGCAGGAGAATTCTACTTTCTCGAGATGAATACGCGCCTACAGGTCGAACATCCCGTGACTGAGATGATCACCGGCATCGATCTTGTCGCCGAACAGGTCTATGCCACCGCGGGCCGAGAACTTGGTTTTGCTCAGTCAGATATCGTTTCGAACGGCCACGCTATCGAAGTAAGGCTGTACGCTGAAGCCCCCGAACGAGGCTATGTTCCGACGTCCGGCAAAGTACTTCTTCTCGAGTATCCGAGCGGGGTACGGATTGACAGCGGCATCACGCAGGGTCAGCCAATCACCACTGCGTTTGATCCCATGCTCGCAAAGATCATCGCGCATTCGCCGACGCGCACATTGGCCACCGCCACGGCCAATCACGCGATTCAGGGGGTCATTCTTCTCGGCTGCGAGACAAACGCTAGCTTCCTCGCCCGCATCCTTTCCGACGAGTCGTTTGTCCGCGGACAGTTTCATACGGGATATCTGGAGGAAAACCCGCACATTGCCGCTGGTGACTCTGCTACCGGCCTACCGGCATTCTTGGCATCAGCTGCTCTCCTTACCCGACAAGTGCGCGAATCGGCCGATGCCGTGCCCGCGCTTCACGCTTCGCTCGGCCATTGGAGAAATTGACGTGTATCACTCCGTCGAGGTTGATGGCGTCGACCATCAGTTATGGCTTTCACCCTGCCAATCCGGCTCCTATCATCTTCACTTGCGCGACCAAGTCATTTCCCCGGTCGCGTTTGCCCAATACGGCGAGAATTCAGGTGTCCTGACCATTGCCGGCGAGACCGAACGAGTCCGCTTCGTCATCGAAGGCGACCTGATCCACGTCCACATCCGTGGCATGATGCGCGTTTTGCGCTACAGCGACCCGTTGCGAACGCTCGCTTGCGTGAACCAAGAGGCAACTTCGCTCATGACCCGCGCCCCGATGCCGGGAGTAGTCGTTACGATCGCGGTTTCGCCTGGTCAACCGGTATCCGCAGGCGCGGCGCTGATGATGATTGAGAGCATGAAGCTGGAAACTATTATTCGCTCTTCACAGGATGGCGTAGTCGATCGAATCCATTTCAAAGAAGGGGAGAGCTTCGAGCGGGATGCTGTGCTGATTACGCTATCGAAAGAAGGGCGCTGAAATGCTACGAATCGCTTCTGGGGCGAATGTCAATTCGCAAGACTTTCGTCAAAACGAGCTCCACAACAGGCGGCTTGCTGACGAGTTGAAGGAGCGGCAACGTGCTGTCCGCTTCCAGCGGCCCGACCGGGAGCTCGAGCGCCTTCGACGTCAAAATAAGCTGTTTGTACGAGATCGGATCGACGCCTTGCTCGATCCAAAAACTCCGTTCCTCGAGCTTTCAACGCTGGCCGCTAACAAGGCCTATAACGGCGAAGTGCCCGGCGCGGCACAGGTCGTCGGCATCGGGATCGTCGCGGGTCGCGAGGTGATGGTTCATGCAGACGACGCAAGCGTAAAGGGCGGCGCATGGTATCCGTTGTCTGTCAAGAAGATAGTGCGAGCCTTGGACGTCGCAATCGAGAATCGTCTGTCAGTGATTCATTTGTGCGACGGCGCCGGAGGATTCCTACCTTTTCAGGCAGAGTTCTTCGCCGATCGCTACTTCGCGGGTCGGATCCTCCGTAACCAATCCATTCTCTCCAAGATGGGAGTACCGCAGGTCGCGATCGCAATGGGTCATTGCACAGCGGGAGCGGCCTACGTCCCGGCGCTTAGCGAATTCAACATTATGGTCGAGGATACGGGAGCTATATTTCTCGGTGGCCCTCCAGTCGTGAAAGCTGCTACCGGTGAAGACGTATCGGCACAGGAGCTTGGGGGCGCCCACATGCATACGAGCGTGTCGGGCACGAGCGATTATTCCGCAAGCTCCGAGATGCACGCCATTGCGATCGCACGTGATATCGTTGCCCGATTCCATCGTCCCGCGAAGACTCCGATTGATCAAGCCGCCCCGGAGCCCCCTGCTTACGACGCATCGGAACTATACGGCATTATTCCAAAGGACCCTCGAGTGCAGTTCGACATGCGGGAGATCATCGCCCGCATGATCGATGGTAGCCGATTCCACGAATACCAGCCGCGTTTCGGCACGTCCCTGCTGTGCAGGTTTCGCGCGGCTTCATGGATATCAAATAGGGATTCTTGCAAATAATGGCGTGCTGCTCAGCGAAAGTGCGCTGAAGGGCGCTCACTTCATCCAACTATGCGACAAGAACCGGACGCCCCTGCTCTTCCTGCAGAATACGACGGGTTTCATGGTCGGCCGCGAATACGAGCGCCGTGGCATAACCAAGGATGGTGCCAAGCTGATCATGGCCGTCTCGGGAGCGTCGGTCCCAAAATTTACGGTCGTTTGCAACAGCTCGCACGGAGCAGGTACCTACGCTATGGCGGGACGTGCTTTCGATCCTCGGTTCGTCTTCACCTGGCCGCAGTCTCAGATCTCTGCGATGGGCGCCGAGCAAGCGGCAGGTGTGCTGACCCACGTTAAGACCAGACAACTGGCCCGTGACGGTGGGCGGCTCGCAGAGCAGGAGCTGGCAGCTATTCGAGGTCCCCTTCTCGACGAGTATCGGGAACGATCCAGCGCCTACTATGCAACCTCCGAAATCTGGGACGACGGAATTCTTGATCCAGTCGATACCCGAAGTGCACTCGCGATCGCCCTGAGCGCTTCGCTGAATGCTCCCATCGAAGCGCCCCATTATGGCGTATTCCGAATGTAGCCGGCAGGAGTCGAACGTCCGTCTCTGTAGATTCTACTCCCTAGCTGGGTCCAAATCGACGCATCGTCCTGTCCCCGGCATGAGCCAGATTGGTGTCGTCCACATTCCGGGCAGAACTCGAATTCGCGACCTTGGTCAAATTAGACCAGCCCGTTTCTAAGTGGTGCGTTGAATTCGGTGACCACGTTGTCGATCAGGATAACGGGTTGCGCCGAAGTAGGCCGAGCTGGGGTCGCATAGCCCTGATTGGCCGCGCATCGAACCTCGCGTGGGGACTACGCAAATTGCGTAACACTCGAGATGATCTGCTCGTTACACTTCTAGCATTGCGTAGTGTATTGCGAGGCTCCTGCGGGTCGAAGCCATCGAGATCTGGAGTTCGCGATTGATGCAAGCGCGGGCCGCCCTGCTGACTCTGATCCACCAACGGACGCGTCAGTCACATTAAGATCTAAGGTGCGCCCTACTGATGAATTGTTGGGTCCATTCATCATCGACGATAACAGTCCTGGGAGGAGACATGCAAGCCATCATGCCGATCTCAGTCAACTATTCCACGACGGGCTGGGTGCAGAAGAAGTTATCCCGCCATGCTCGACTATGGACCATCCACCGTCTTGCCGTCCAATCGTCTGATCTGATCTCGAGCAAAGAACACTTGCTCCTTTGCAAGTGAACGCCATGGATAGCTTGATTCTTACGTAGCGTCAGGTTGTAGGATTGCAGAGCCGACTGACGTTCAAGCTGACACCACGCATGCCTCGACAACGCATACGCGGTCCGAGCCGGACCGGTTGCCGAGCTGCATGACCCCACTAACGCCCGTTTCGAATGAGGCCACTTGGAACGACTAAGCACATGTAGAGCAATGAACGCCCTCAAATCGATCATTAGCAAAGTTGCTACAGGTGCCACGCTGACCCGCGAGGAGACCGCAACAGCCTTTGAAATCATCATGTCGGGCCAGGCGACATCCTCCCAGATCGGAGGATTATTGATGGGGATGCGGGTACGTGGCGAAACCGTAGAAGAAGTCACCGGCGCAGCCTCGGCCATGAGGAGCAAAATGCTCCGGGTCAGTGCGCCCCCCGATCCCGTCGACATCGTTGGTACGGGCGGTGACGCTTCGGGCTCAGTCAACGTGTCGACATGCGCCTCATTCATCGTCGCCGGGGCCGGCGTTCCTGTGGCCAAGCATGGCAACCGCGCCGTGTCCTCACTATCAGGTGCTGCTGACGTCTTGGCCCGCCTCGGCGTGAAGGTCGACCTCCCGCCTGTAGGCGTTGCTCGTTGTGTGCACGAAGCTGGCATCGGCTTCATGCTTGCGCCCATCCGTCATCCGGCTATGCACCACGTCGCCCGAATCCGAGCGGCAATTGGGACCCGCACGATCTTCAATCTAGTCGGCCCGCTCGCAAATCCGGCCGGAGTCAAGCGGCAGATCGTCGGAGTGTTTTCGCGGCAATGGGTGCAGCCTTTGGCGCAGGTGTTAAAGAACCTTGGTGCTGAGTCCGTCTGGGTGGTGCATGGCTCAGATGGACTCGATGAGATCACCCTCACCGGGCCGACGTTTGTTGCCGCGCTAGAGAGAGATGCGATCCGCACCTTCGAAGTCACCCCCGAAGAAGCGGGCCTCGCCCGCTGCCATAACGAGGCGCTGAGGGGCGGCAACGCCGATTCCAATGCAATCGCGCTGCAAAGCGTGCTCGACGGCATGCCAAGTCCGTACCGCGATGTTGCTCTTCTCAACGCCGCCGCGGCAATGATCGTGGCCGGCCGCGCAAGCAGCTTGAAGGACGGCGTCGCCCTTGGGCACGAATCCCTTAATAGCGGTGCGGCAGCCGCGCGATTGAAACACCTGATCGCGATCTCCAATGCTTGACACGGCCGATGTACGACATTTTTAACACCAACATCGAAGCCAACGAGCGCGAAGAGATTGCAAGCGCAAAGCGCGAGTTGCCTCTGCCACACGTCGAGGCGCTTACCGCGGTTGCGTCACAGACGCAGCAGCCCCGCTTTCGAAGCGACGGGAGCAGGAGCGCCCCCTATGAGAAGTGAAGCGCCGGAGCTGCGCTCTTCGATCATGCCAAACCCTTGCCGCCGGGCTCGGCTTCGATTTGGTCGACGTCTTCACCGGCGGCGTTTCCGGCGGCGATTTTACCGCGTCGCGTACCGCAAGACTCGACGGCCTCGCCGTGACGGCAAGGGCGCGCATACCCACTATGAGCAGCTCTACATTTCGTTAGTTGAACCGCGTGGGCGGCTATAGCATCGGCTCTATCAGACGCTGCGATGATTGCTGCGTGACGCGATAGCTGCCAGGCCATTTGCCGCCGTACGGCGGCGCGCTCGCGCATTCACGCAGCTCGTTTTTTCAGGGCAGGCGCCGCAGCTGGGGTGCATCGCATGAATTGCGTTGGCGGGACAAAGGCGCGCTATGGCGTGAGAGTCGAGTGCAGAAGAGGTGGTACTGTGTACTTCTCGGTTGCGGCGAGTAATTTAAGCTTGGCACCGCGAGCTCTTCCACTTTTCCTATCGGCGTTGCCCGGTGAGCCTCGGAAAAGTTTGATCCAGCGACAACACCAAGGGGCTTGAATCGCACGTAAGGTTAAATTGTACGATCTCAAGGTACATCAGTCTCGGGCTGGTCGAGATAAGGATTGCGAATGTTCGAGCATGTCAGAATCGCACCGCACCGTTATAACTCGATCATCGCGACAGTGCGGCTCGCGCGTGGTCCTGATGGGCTCAACAATCTACGGCCAGCACCATATGCCTTCACTGATCCACATCGCTGGAGAGCTGGTCAATTCAGAGGACGTCAACGTCACCCCTACCACGCTGTGCGGCTCCCCCTATTGCAGATTGGAAACCGAGTTCCTCCCCGGGTCGGGACACCAGTGGAGATCAGTTGAAAAGGAGTTTTCGGTTGTGTTCGCTCAGCCCGATTGGAGCTCGCACGGCGCCGTCATCTCGGAAATGCAGGATGGTCGATCCGACCTCCGATGGTTCCAATCGGCTTAGGCGGCTAGACCGGCGCGACAATCGCGAAAGATTGCTTCGCATTTCGGGGCAGCACGATGAAAAAACCCGACGGTACCAAGAACGTTCTGTTGGTCGACCACACTGAAGGTCAATGCCGAGCCATAGTCGGCTTGAAAGATGAAGATTCCAGATCTCCTATATGTGCGGTGAGCCTGTAAGTCGGAAACCTCAAGAAGATAACGTCATGGTGCGCTTATCACTACGGGCAGATGCACCTCAGCGCTGTCGGACAAAACGGAGCCCGTGACGAAGCGCCTCCGTCTTTACGCTTAAAGAGATTTGCATCGATCCCGGGCTGATGACGTCGTCAAGACCGTCTTTCAATTACCCACATTTAGCCGAGGGGGCTGAGGGAGCGCACCAACTATTGCATCGCAGGAATCGACCGTGATTCCTTGTCTGGCACCGATTCGCAG
>NZ_JADPKE010000092.1:0-1531 GCF_023073795.1 Bradyrhizobium sp. 159
GCTTTCAATTACCCACAAATTCTCCTCCGACCACGACACCTAGCGCTATGTCGGTGAGGCGTGACAGCCCGCGCCACATGACGGTATTGCCGGGTGGCGGATCGCTGGCGCGGGCGAGATAACCGCCGAGCCGGGCGACTTTGATCAAATAGTGCGAGAGCGTTTTCCGTCTTGCTTTTGGTCTGTCGTTGACGAGGCGATCGAGCACGCCGATTTCAGTCGCGGTCAACGCGAGGGTTGGCGGCGCGTCTGGAGCCGAACGGTTGAGCATCGTCATCCAAAAGACCCGCCAACTCAGGATGCAAAAGAGCGAGATCAGATTGGTCAGACGCTGGGCGGTCCTGAGCTTTGACTCCTCAGCTTTGCAGCCTGATTTGAGGATCTTGTGGAACACCTCGATCTTCCATCTCAAAGCATACCATTCGAGCTTCTCAATGGCGTCGGTGCGGGAGCTAACAGGTAGATTTGTGATCAGCTTCCACTCGATTTTCTTTCTATTCTTCGGCGTCACGCGTTCTTCGGCATGGATCACCGTCAGGGTCAGCGCTGGATAGCGCTTCTGCTTTCCGATCGGCGGCAGGACGCGAAGCTTGCGATATCTGATCTCGAGGACGGCTTCATCGGGATCGCCGTTGTTGTTTCTGACGTTGAGGCGATGCCGTCCTTTGACGGCAACCTCGTCCATTTCGTCGGCGATCGTGTGATTTCCATCTCCGGCCAAACGGTTAACGCAAGTCCTAATCACGAAATGCGTTCCAGCTTCCCGGGCCGCGCAGAACAGCTCATAGATGTCGCTCTCGCGATCACCGATATGGATGCACCGTCCCGGATCGCCCAGCAGCTCTGTGGATTGACGGACATTGTCCAGCCACCGAATGCTCTCCTTCTTCTCGATGGGAATGCGCGTCGGATTGATCTTCTTCTTAAGCGCGGCAGTCCCCTTGAATTTCTTCCGGGTCCAGAATTTGACCGCCGTCAGTCCAAGCGGCAGCCCTTCGGTTGTCACCGCCAGGCTCGAGTGCATCAGGATGCCGCAAACCGTGTGCGACCTCAGGCGGCCCGCCTTGTCGCGCCCGCTGTTTATGCTCTTGGTGATCCCGATCGCGTCTGAGTTCTCTCTTTGATAACTGAACTCGGTCGTATCGTGGAGCACTAGAATAGGTCCGTCGGTGGCAATCGTGCGCTCACGCGTCGATTGAAAGTGGCCGGCCAGAATGTCCGCCTCACTGACCCGGTCGTTGGAGAAAAAACGATACGCAGCCTTGGTATTGGCCCAGTCCTGGCACACCAGCGGAATGCTTTCTCCCATGGCGCTCCCGATCTGCGCTACCAGTTTGCGGAGCCGCTTATTCAGGCGCTCGTCGGCAAGGTTGCAGCCAGCGAGCTCGCGATCAAACCATGCGTCGGCTTTTTCGTCCATTGGCACCGCCCCCTGCGAATCGGTGCCAGACAAGGAATCACGGTCGATTCCTGCGATGCAATAGTTGGTGCGCTCCCTCAGCCCCCTCGGCTAAATGTGGGTAATTGAAAG
>NZ_JADPKE010000017.1:0-14552 GCF_023073795.1 Bradyrhizobium sp. 159
TCGTAGAGTTCCAGCGATTGGGTCAGGGCGAAGACATGTTCATGTCGGTTGTTGCCCACCAGTGCGGCGCGGATCGTCTCCATGGAAGAATGGCAGCGTGCATCCCGGTAGGTCGCCAACACGTCGGAATTGCGTTCGCCCGCAACAATAGCTCGGATGATCCGCATGCCAGTCGCGCCCGTGATATCCGAGACCACGTGATGGAGCTGCAGGTTCATCTCCATCAGGGCCTTCTGCATATGCTGGATATGGGCAGCGGCATATTCCACCAACCGCTCCCGCTGGCGCAAATAGGCGCGCAGGGTTGCAATCTCGGCATCAGGTCGGAAGCTGCCGCGTAACAGGCCATAGGAATGAAGCTGGCGCAACCATGCGGCATCGCTGACATCGCTTTTGCGCCCGGGCACGTTCTTTGCGTAGCGAGCATTGACCAGAATGACCTCAAACCCGCGCTGCTCCAGGATCTCGTAAACCGGGATCCAATAGACCCCGGTGGATTCCATCGCGACACTCGTCACGCCGTAGGCCTTAAACCAGTCTGCCAGATGATGCAGGTCTTCTGTGAATGTGCCGAACGTGCGCACTGGCATATCAGTGCAGGCTGGGTTCACCGCAGCCATGTGCATCTTTGATCCGATGTCGATGGCGGCCGCGCCGACATTGACCGGCTTCAGCTCCGGGCGGTCACCAGTCGTCCTCTTGGGCATAAGCGGGTCCTCCATTTAATGATGGGCAGGAGGGTCTGGGTTATGCCAATCGTCATCTTCCTAATCGGGATCGCCGCCGGAGCAGCGTCACCACTCCCAAGTCCGCATGCACCCATGGACCACGTTTTTTAACGGGGATTCTGCCTCCAATAAGCTGACGGCCGCTACCCTCCTAGCCAAGAAGATAGCACAAGGCTGTTTCTACCCCGCGCAGGCGCGCCACAACGCTGGACAGTTTTTTAAAATATCGCGCTCCATGCGCAGCCGGTCGTTCTCGCGCTGCAGTCGAGCGATCTCCGCCGCGTGGTCCGCCGACGGCAGCGTCGCCTGCGTTGCGGGGCGCCGCGCCGCCGCCGTCGGCTCCAGCCGGGCCCCTCGCTGCTCCACCCACCGGCGTAGCACGGAATCACGCAAGCCAAGTTCCTTGGCAACCGAGCCGATCGAGCGACCGCTAGACGCTACGAGATCAACCGCTTGCCGCTTGTAGTCATCGATAAACGAGCGACGTTGACGTCCTTCCATCCGACACCTCCTGGCTCTTCGAGCCTACTACGGGTGTCCATCAATTTCGGAGGAGGTTCACGACTGTCTAGTCGAAACACAGCATCGTCCCGCGGATGATTGATCCTGGAGCTAGGGGTGGAAAGAGGAGGCTGCGCCGAACGACTGACGGAACGCATCAGCAGCACGACCCATCCATAGCATCTGCGTATTGTGACTTCGCGAGAACGATGCCCCGACACGTAGATGGCCACAACATCCTGCACCGTCATCCTAAAATCGGATAGGCCGGGAGCTTGACTCTCAATCAGATGCGACTGGAGCCCGAGGGGTCGTCAGGTGTGTTGCGCCGACAAAAGCCGCTAGTTTCCGGCATGCAACAGGAACTCTTACTCGTAGGCACTTTCCTACAGCTTCCGAAACCACTCACGATAACGGCTTCGAGGCGCCATCGTCAATCGAGCGCGCTGCTCAGGAGTGAGACTTGTACTACAGTCTAGCCATTGCCCTTTCACAAAGATGCCCACGGTATACTGATCCGACCGGCTTGGCGGCACCTTTCGGTGTTTTGACCACCGTCCGCGTGGCACAGTACCATCCGGTCTAGCGCAGAGATCGCCTGCACCGTCTTCCGCGATCTCATTCGCTAATTCAGCTCGGCTCGCTCGTTGTTTGCTGTAAAAGAAAAAGACGCCAATCCAACGTAAATGCCCCTTGGGTTTGTTCCGTTCTTGGCACATCGATGCATATGTGCGGGTGAAACTCAAATTCCTCCGAGGTCAGCGCGATTGGGGTTCGGCATCATCGCCATTGAGTCCGGGCAGCAAATTGGGATCACGCTTGTTGGTTTGCCGAGCGTGTCTTTGTGAGATGGCCGATAGGAATAACATCGTGAGCAGTGGTTCGAGGCAGCGCTATCGGCTAGCGTCTAGTCTACCTTTGTCATGGTCAGCCGTGTTGACGCCCATGTCGGAAGCGCGACGTAGCAAGTATCCAGCCGCCCTTCGAAGGCGACCGTTTCCGCAAAGTAACCTGTCGCGAAGCTCATTCCGACGGATCACAAATCAGGTATGGTGGGGAGATTATCGCGCATTTCGAACGCATCGGCTAATGCGAGCGGAACATTCGTCTTTTACGAGCCCAGCGCGTGCAGTTCCTCAAGCAAACCGTTCTTCTTCTGAACTAGAGATCGGCGAAATTCGTCAAGTGTGACCAGATAGACATGCGCCACTATTTTCTCTTTCGGGGCAGGTAAGGAGAAACGCATTTCGGGCTTCTCTGTGTCGCGGATTAGAAAGCGCGGGCCGCGCCAACGAATTGCTGACCGGCATCCAAACACATCATGTCCAGTACACAGGAAGGAGGCAGATCGTTGATCTCGATACTGATAGACGCATGCCAGCATCTGTCATCGGAATCTGGAAAGCGGCAGAGTGAGGCCAATGGCCCAACGGCAATATCGGTCGCCCAATCACCGCATGTTTGGTCTTGCGAGACCAGCTCCGAAATACCGGTTGTGAGCGAGATCGAGGATACGATTGGTTAAAGTCGCGAAGCTATATCCGCCTGTCATCGCTGCCCGGACGTAAGAATGCGTGTTGTGGAGTGATGGGCTGAAGTTGATCTCGAGCACAAAAGGGTGCCCGGAGCGGTCGATCCGAAAGTCAACGCGGGCGTAGTCCCGGCCAAGGCAGGCCCGGAAAGTCGCAACCGAAATATCCCGCAGTCTCGTCGCAAGGTCGTTCCCGATTTGCGCAGGGCAAATCTTGCGGGGCTCCACGATTGACCGATGATATTTGTCCTCCCAGGTAATTACACGTATTTCACGATCGCCGAAGTCGTGTTCCACCGGAGGCAAGACTTCAACCTCTTCGTTTCCCAGCAGAGCGACGCAGATCTCCCGCCCCTCTATATATTCTTCCACAAGCGCATCCTGCGAATAGTTGGTGACCGTCTCTTCGACGGCTTGCTTGAGGCGGTTAGCGTCCTGTACGAGTTGTAGTCCCAAGCTGACGCATTCGTGACGCGGCTTCACTATCAATGGAAATCGCAGGTCACCGATGCTCTCGATCCCCGTACGCATCACTCTGAAGTTCGGCGTCGGCACTCCTTCCTCTCGAATGAGCTTCTTGGTAATAACCTTGTCGAGCTCCAGTGCGGCCCCGAGTGGGCTCGGTCCAGTGTACGGGATGCCAGCGATCTCAAGTATGGTCGGAACCTGGCTGCAACGCCACTCGCCCTTACTTCCGTAAGCCATATTAAAGACCATTCCGGAAGGGCGGCCCTGGGGATCGGCCGGCATGAACCGTTCCAGTGTGGTGAGCAGTTCTTTATCGCCCGCGCAGAGCAGCGTCTCGTGCCCGCTCTCCTGCAGGGCTGCCATCACGCTATGAACTGTTGCGTCATATATCGCCCGACCAGACTGATCCGATGAAGTGATTACAGGCTCGTTCACGACTGCTACCCGCATAAGCTGCTCCCCTTGTTGATCACAAACATTTAGCCGGTCTGCACCGCGAGTGGGTCCGGATACGACCCCAACCTGTCTCGGCTCGCCGTTGTCCGTCCCCACCTCATGGTGCGAGACCGCTCTCGTCGTAAGATTCTCCACTGGGTGTGAGCAATCGTCGTGCCAACAGAGCGCCTGCGAAAGTAACGAGAAAACGTTGTGTTTTGCGCTAAGCCCGCTAAAACCGGCGCCTCACAACAGGGCGCATTCCGAACATAGACGTCTTCAATCCGACGGGCCTGAGGGGCTGACCGCCAGGAAAGTCGATGAAGTTCGTAGCTCAGCAACGGCCACGAGTTCGCTCGGGTAGTCAGCGAACCTTGTTTTAAGACAAAAGACCTTTCCGTGTCGCTTTGTGGAATAATTGCGCCCTAGGGTGTCGGGGCTGCTACACCGCGGTTTGAAGTGACTGCGACCAAGCCCCAAAAGTCTATGACCTCGGTACTTCACATGACACGAAGGCGCGCTACAATGATATATTGCAATGTCGCAGTTGATCCGCTCGCTGACGAAAGACCATCTACCGCTGCACGCGATCGGGTGCTGGAGAAGCCGTGAGCAATCAAGGCAAGTGGCGCATCCGGCTAAATGGAGCTCTCAGCAAAGCCAAAGCCGCCGCCAACGCATTGTAGTGTCGCGACGCTTAACTCTACTTACTCGATTGAAGAGACTCATAACAGCCATTGCGACTGAGGCTAAGGTTCACGCCACTTCCACGGTAGCATTGGGACAAAACAAGCGTTCGGTTCGCGCTCATTTAACTCCGCAACGATCAACGGGAGACATCAAGAAAAATTGTCGAGCGGTGGCTGATTAGTGGTCGTCGCCATCTACCTTTCAAATCACTTATCGTGTAGGTGTTTTCTTGTAGTGCACATGAGACCATCAACCTGCGATGGCGCTGGAGGTATCTTGGCAGAAATCAGAGTTCTCCCATCACGAACTGCGTATTCGACGCAGGGTGAAATTGGCGCGCGAATAGTAGGCGGAGAGGGGCCTTATCTCCTGGGCGACGACGGCAGGCGCTATCTGGATGCTTCCTGCGGTTCAGGATCCCTCATCTTCGGTCATGGCGACGAAAAGATCACGGATGCGCTTCTGAACCAAAGTCGCAAGTTGACGGTTTTTCCTTCGCGGCATTTTAGCTCTGAAATCGTTGAGCGTTACGGTCGCGAACTCCTCGATTTCGGTCCGCCGAGCATGTCACGGGTGATCACATTCAGCAGCGGTTCCGACGCAGTTGAGGCGTCGTTAAAATTGGCGCTTCAACATCATTCCGCTGCGAAGCAGCCGCAACGGCGCAAGATCCTGGGACGTAACGCCTCGTATCATGGGAACACAATAGCTGGGCTCGCGGCGGGAGGCTTCGTCGAGCGTCGGAAGCCGTATGAAAGCGTCCTTGGGCGGTGTGCTAAGGCATCTCACGCGCATTGTGTCGCCTGTGAGTTCGGACGTCAGGCTGAGAGTTGCGCGTTAGAATGTGCACAATCGTTCGAGCATGCAATCCTTGCGGAAGGTCCGGAGAACGTCGCAGCGGTAATCGTCGAGCCGATCGTGGGTGCCGCCCTGAGTGCCGCGCCACCGGACCCGCGCTATCTGCCACGAGTGTGGGAGATTTGCCGCCGGCATGACGTATTGCTCATTGCCGACGAAGTCATGACCGGTTTCGCCCGTACCGGACGTCCGTTTGCAACCACGCATTGGAACGTCGAGCCTGACATCATTGTTTGCGGAAAGGCGATCAGCGCTGGGTATTACCCCTTGTCGGCACTTTTAGTAAGTGAGCGGTTAGTTCACGGACCGTTGGCGCGTGACAAGTATTTTCAGAATGGGCAGACGTTTGCTTGCAGTCCAGTTGGGGCCGCTGTGGGATTGGCAGTCTTAAACCGCTTGGCAGATGGAACTGTCGCTGCAAATGCGGCGCGCATGGGCGAGCTACTCCGAGCTTCGCTCCGCAAGGAGCTGCCGCGCGAGCTGATCAACAGGGTTCGCGGGATGGGATTGATGGTTGGTTTCGACATCAACGCCTCCTCATTTAAGAATCCGCGGACCGTTCCACCTGCTCGCTGCAGCGACCGATTTCAGCGCGCCGCGCTCAAGCGCGGGTTGGTGATCTACGCCAGTAATGGTAGCGCAGGAAGTGAAGCAGGTGATCATGCGATGCTATTATTACCGTTGACAATTTCCGAGCACGAAGTACGGGAGACCACAGCGTTGCTTGTAGCAGCGGCAAACGATCTTCTCGAAGCGGAGAACAAGTAGAAGACGTGCTATGTATGCCTACTGAGGTGACCGAGCCCTCCACGGCAAGCTCCTACTGGCGGTGAGATCGAAGCAGGTGATCATCGTTATTATGCTGATTGGATCACGAGCTAGTGGAAGAGCTTGGCAACGATGGTCAGCAGGTGAGTGTTTGCTGGCAAGCAATTCCTGCGGTTGCTACCTGCATCGACAACTGAGGAAGGGGATAGGATTGCATCGTAACGGCGTTCTCGTTTGATCCGCTCGACGCGAAATCGGGTCAAAACTGCTTGTGACGCCTCGATGCTGGTGAGCGCGCACCGAGCTGAGCGGAGCTGACACCGGTATAGATTCCGGATTCGGCACATGGGCCATACGAAACCACTAGTCAGGGCTGTGCGGTGGTGATGTGTCGCTCGACAAGACGCGCCAGCACTTGCACTAGGTTCCTGCTACCGGCTGGTGGATCTATGCCAAGGCTTGATTCTGGCTTCCCCAAGCCGGATTGTTCTGCACGATTTCATTCATGACATCACGGATGCCGAAGCCCGATAAGGACCTCGGGCCCGGCTGATCGAAGACTTAAGTCCGTATTGGTCCTTAAGCCATGCGCTGAGGCAGATAGTGCGCTGCGTCGCCTTTATTTTCTTCAGGTGTTCTGTTCGACTGGGCGTCAATCGGCAGAGCGAATCGGTACTCGATGTTCTGTTTCGTTGGTTCGCGGGCCAAGCGCGGATTATCGGGTGTGGGCTCATAGTGTATCTTTAGAATGACGATCGGCTACTTACTAGCGAGATTGCCGGAGCATTAAAGCTTGCTGGCGGAACGGACAGATCAAGCAGTTTGTTGCATGCACCTCTCTTCGACGGAATTCCTTTCCGAGAGCGGGTCCGGCGCTTCCCGCCTTCGGCGTGCGGCTCTATCTCAAAGGCGTCGGTTGGAGAGTCGGCCTTATTTGACGGGCGATATGAATGTTCCAGTTGACCAGGGGACGGACATGGTGAGGCTATGGCATCAAGCTCAATGGCGCGCCAAGTGCGCTGGCCGCTCCAGCGTCCGACGCACGCATGGGCGGCGGCGATCAAGGTGAGACAATACGCGCTCTCATCCTGATTGTCGCGCCATACACCAGTTGAGATGGCGTCGAATAATGGCCTGCCCGGTCGCTCCGCTTCGAAAATGCCGCAGTAGCGAGACTCCCGATATCATCCGGCGCGAGCCGCGGCCAATCGATTCGCTGCGGTCGCTCCATATCGTTATGGTGTCATGAATGCGGATACCTGCCGAGGGCCTTCTTCCATGGAGGAACGCAATGCCCCCTCACCAGAGTTGGTAGTGTCTCGACATTCGATAATTAGGCAGGGTCAATTACTGAGCCGCCGGGCAGCGCCCATAAACAACGATCGAAAAAGGTAGAGCAATGGTAGCCGCAGTTCGTTGCACGTATCACGCTTGCTTCACGCCAATAAAAGTTGGCCATTCAATCGAGCATCAGGGATCTCGAATAGGACATATGGGACATTACACACAAGAGTCATGCGAATCCTCGTGCGGTGGCCGGGCGGGCCTGATCAAATTGTGGTCTCCATCATGCCTACCGGGCGATCCGGACTAGTTCTCAAAATCTCCTGCGCGGGAGCGCTATGAATGAGAATTCTTGGTGAACTGTCGCTGGAGAGATTTGCGCCTGTTAGCCGAGCCTTTTGTTACCTAAAGCATGAAGTGCAACAATGCCCCTCACAAAACTGAGCGCCTGTCAGCTGAACGAGCGCGTCGCTAATGTGATGCGCAAGATCGAAGCGCTGGAAGCCGCCTATAAGACGATCACGATAGACCAGCTGGTTTCGACCAGAGCGAGGACGCACGGCGCCGCGACCGCAATAAACGTTTTTGATCGCGGCGAGCAAGCAAGCTACTCAGAGCTAGACGAAATATCCAACAAGTACGCGCATGCGTTGCGTATATTTGGTGTACGCAAGGGCCATCGCATTGGGGCGATGTTATCCAATCGCATTGAATTCCCTATAATATGGTTCGCGCTTGCGAAGCTCGGTGCGGTAATCGTCCCCATCAACATGCGCTACACTCCAAGAGAGATAGAATATGTTCTCAGCGATGCAGAGGTCGAGTTCGCCCTTGTCGACGAGGTCGCGTGGTCAGTGTTCTCAGCGATGGAGTCTTGGCCGGAACGCCTCGCCAGTGAGCGAGCAATTCTCGTCGGGCAGCCTTTCGACGGCACAACGACTACCCTCAGTGAATTGCTCAAGGGGGCGGACGAGCGCCCGGTCGACGAGGATGTCCGTCCCGATGACTTGTTAAATATTCAGTATACTTCGGGGACAACAGGCTTTCCCAAAGGCTGCAAGTTGACGCATGATTACTGGAGCGTGTTCTCGTACCAGGCCGCAAATTGGGACGAGCAGCCGTACCAGAGGTGCCTCTCTGCTCAACCCTTTTTCTATGTGGATGGGCCATGGCATCTTCTGCACTCGTATCGACGGGGTGCTACGCATTACCTAGCTCCGCAGCTTAGCTCAACTCGTTTCATGGGTTGGATCAAGCAGCACCGCATCGAGTGGTGTCAGTGCCCTGAGCTGGTCGCGCGCCAAGCCGAGGCGGTCGACGAAGACGGCGCGACGAGCCTGAAGCAGATCCTGAATTGGGGTTGGGCGCCTGACACCGTGCGCCAGTTCCGGAAGCGTTTTCAAGTGCGTACCCAGGAAGCTTACGGCATGACGGAAATCGGCTTCGGTACACGAATGCCGAACGAATTTGACGAGCTGGCCGACTCGGGCTCCGTGGGGATTCGGGCACCTTTTCGGGCCCTGCAGCTGATAAACGAGGATGGGAGCCCCACGCCGGTTGGTGAGGTCGGTGAGCTGTGGGTGAAAGGGCGCGGGGTTTTCAAGGGCTACTGGAAGAGGCCTGACGCAAATGCTACTTCGTTCGAGGGCGGATGGTTCAGGACCGGTGATCTGATGCGTCGCGATGAACTCGGATTTCATTGGTTGGTGGGGCGCACGAAGGACATGATCCGCCGGTCAAGCGAGAATATCGCCGCTCGCGAGGTGGAGGCAGTGATCCGTGAGATTCCTGAAATTGCGGATGTGGCGGCGGTGCCCGTTCGTGATGCGAAGCGCGGCGAGGAGGTTAAGATTTACGTTGAATTGAGGGAAGGTGTCGCGCCGGACAATCTAGCAGTCGAACGCATTCTCGAACATGCTCGTGCGCATCTCGCCGCGTTCAAAGTGCCGCGGTACATCGGCTTCACTTCGGTTCTTCCTAGAACCGCGTCCAGCAATAAAGTACTCAAACGTGAGCTGATGGCGGTGAGCGATCCGCTTGCCGGCGCCTACGACGCTGAGAAGAAGTGCTGGCGGTGAAGCCACATCTCTCTCCAGATAGCCCCTTTCAATATGGATCAATCCTGCTGCTCATTGAGGTCATTCGTAATGGCGACGAGATCGATATGCGCCTTATGCGGCTCAGCGGCCGTCGATCGTTCGCGCGGCTGCCTGCCTTCATTTGTGGAAAGCGTTCTCGGTGGGAGTTGAGTTCGGTATTTTAGAACGGCAGGTAGAGCAACGTTGCGCCCGCGGGTCGATCGACCCGCAAAACGTCGCGCTCTTGCGGCTTGCGAGGTCGTCGATGAAGAGGATATCCGCACGCGTTATCTCCGAACACCACCAGCTGGTCCACATCGCCTGGGAACCTGTTGATTGGTCTGTCAAAGGACTATGTCATCACTATCAGGATAGGCGCAGGCGGCGGCCGTGATCGTGTTTCTTGGCATGGGCGAGCGGCCTGTTGACATCTGGAGCGCATCCTCGCTGTCGCGCCATGTTGTGCAGGCGCGGGCCTCGTCGTAAAGCCACTGCGGTCCAGGCCGAGATCGCGCCGCCAGTGTGTGTCCTAGGAAGCGGTAGTTGGCGTCCTCGCTTACCGGGGCAAGTTTTGGTGAGCTAAGCTGATCAGCCTGTAGAGCCGCGCGAACTGCGGGGAAACGCCGAATGGCTCACTTACTTGGCACGACCATGAACACGCTCGGAACGAGCGAGAGCAATCTAGGGCGCGCTGCCGCAAGGCCCCAGCCTCTACTTGGGTCGGCAGCTAGCCACGCTAGTAATCTCTGGTTTAGTCCTGCGGGAGGAATTGTAATGCTCGGGTTGGCGGACCACGAATCACTGTTTCGAAGCTACTCTATGTCTGATCCGTGTTCGGGGACGCCCAATGTAGCGGCCATCGGTGCGGCGCTTGAATCGTGCAAGATTCGTTGCTTGGCAGAACTCAGCCAGAGACAGGCGTGATCGGCGCGACCTATCGACCTGTTCGACCGTCATATCGCGACCGCCGGGCAAGGCGATTTACTTCCGATCCGAATGCTCGCGGTCGAATCGGAAATCGATACGATCGCAATTGCGAGAGGGCTCCTCGATTTCAATGCTTGGCGATGTTCTTCCCGACCGTCGGACAAGGAGTGGCGGGGATACGAGTGTCCATTGCAGCAGAGCACGAAGGACGCGACATAGAGCAGCTTTGCGAGGGCATCCTGGAACGAGTCGCCGACACGACCCGGAAAGCCTTATCCCCTGAGATGAGGTAAGGGGCCTCCAGCCGATTTCAACCGGGATGAAGTGCTGTTGGCTGATGAGGGGGAAGGCGAGAGAGCCTCCGTGCTCGAACCATAATGGAGCGCGTCTATGTCTCGCTGACTTACGCTGTTTCCACTCTGCGGAGAGTCGCCAGTCCGCCGCCCGACGACGGACTGCGATTGCTTTTTTGCAAAGTCGAACGGTAGCTGGATGTCGGTCCAATAGATTGGCGGGGGCAGTCAGGCATGATGCAGGTACCTAGTCTGCGATTATCTGCCTCGACAAAGCGTGAGCCCCGGCCTTATTCGACACGTCACCGTCTCACACGCTTCATCCTTCCGGCGAGGTTCCGATCCTACAAAGTGGCGGGTTCATCCTGCGCGAGGCCCAATGACACGCCGGAACTATCGAGCCCATCGTCCGCGGGCCTACTATGACGATCCTCATAGTAAATCGCTCAAGTGCAACGGCGATCGGCCTGTCATGCAAATTGTGCAGTTGACTACGGCGATGTCGGAAACCTGTCCCCCGCGCAGCTTCATTCAAGATCTAGCCCGCTAGCTATGTGTGTTTTCTCTGCGTCAGGCGCCGCGCACAGGATTTCGTTGTTGGCACACCGATTGCTGTAGTGAACTCTGCAACGCATTCTTAACGGCCCAGTCGTCAAGAGTTTCCGATGAGACTTTCTCATCGCTTTGGTCCATTGGCTGACGCGTCGCACGGTCGTGATAAGGTCGGGTCCCTTTTGGGACAGATCAAACATCAAAACGAGAAAAAGATGAGGATGATGTCTGAGGTGTTTATCACCTGTGCCGTCACTGGAGCTGGAAGCGCGGTGGAACGTAGTCCACATGTGCCGGTCACACCAGAGCAGATTGCGGACTCGGCTATTGAAGCGGCGCGAGCACGTGCTGCGGTTGTGCACATCCACGTCCGTGATTGTAATACCAAGCGGGGCGTCGCGGGATCCAGGCGAGGTGGTGAGGCGCATTTGAAACTCGAAGCTGAATTCGGTGATTAACCTGACCACAGGCATCGGCGGCGACCTCGTACTGGGTGGAGTGAACTCTTCCCCAGCTGATGGATGCTTCGACAGATTTGGTGGGCGCGGGGAGCGGCTTGTGCACGAAGAGCTGCGTCCAGAGATCTACACCGTGAACTGCGGCAGCCTATGCTTCGCGACACGGAACGAGTACGTGATGGTCAACACTCCAGGGTCGGTGCGCGCGACGGTTGCCCGCGTGCAGTCCGTCTTGAGCTTGAGGTGTTTGATACCGGTCAGCTGGTATTGGTGAACGAGTTGATCAAGGACGGGCTCATCAAACATCCGACGCTGATCCAGCTGTGCTTGGGGAATTCCCTATGGCGCGCCGAGCGATCCAAGTACGCTGACGGCGTTGGTACACCAGCTGCCAGCAGGTGTGGTCTACTCGGCTTTCTCAACTGGACGGGTGCAGCTTCCTTACGTGGCGTTGACGCCATCAGTTGGTGCGAACGTTCGGGTGGGACTGGAGGATGACCTATATCTGTCTCGCGGGAGACTGGCAACCAACCGAGCTCGTCGAATGGGCAGTACAAACTCTAGACAGAATCGGGGTCCGCGTGATGCTCCCGGACGAGGTTCGAGAGAAGCTCGCGCTCAAAGTTTACGCCTGAGCCTTTGTAATCCACATCTGGAGAGTTAAATGTCTGAGAATTCAAGCGAGATGCCAGAGAGTTTAACGTCCCCCTCAGAAAGGCGCCCCCGCGCTGTCGGGTTGCTCGGGGGCGGAGTCGTCGGCAGCGGCTGGGCCGCACGATTTATCCTTAATGGGGTGGATGTACGGCTGTACGGTCCGTCCCCTGGTGCAGTCGAGCGCGTGCAGAGGTTGTTGGCGAAGGTGCGCCGGGCGTATCTGCGACTCACGCAGGTACCACTTCCAGCGGAGGGGACGCTGACGTTAGTAGAGTCAGTGGCGGACGCGGTTCGTGATGTGGAGCTTGTGCAGGAGTCCGCGCCGGAGCGACTAGACCTCAAGCAGCAACTTCTCGCGGTTGCCAGCCGGGCCGCAGCGCCTGGGACGCTTATCTGCTCTTCGACTTCTGGGTTTCGGCCGACGCTGCTGCAAAGCGACGTAGAGCACCCCGAGCGACTGCTCGTCGCCCACCCTTTCAACCCAGTATATCTGTTGCCGTTAGTCGAGTTGTGCGCCGGGCAGCGCACGGTGCCGGGGTCTTTGGTGCGGGCCGCCGAGATTTACCAGTCCGTGGGGATGCATCCACTCGTCGTGCGCAAAGAAGTGGACGGGTTTATCGCAAACCGTCTGCAGGAGGCTATGTGGCGCGAGGCGCTGTGGCTGGTACACAACGATGTGGCCAACGTTCAGGAGGTCGATGATGCGGTGCGCTATTCCTTCGGACTACGTCGGGCAGTCATCGGTCCGTTCCGCATCGGGGGGGGCGCGATCGGCATGCGCCGCTATATGGAGCAATGGGGACCCATGCTGAAGCGTCCGTGGACGGAGCTCACGAAGGTGCCCGAGCTGACGGAGGCGTTTCTAGAAAAGCTCGCCGAACAGTCCGATGCGCAAGCGGCGACCGAGAACTTGACTCCCGCGGAACTCGAAGAGAAGCGCGACGATGGTCTCGTGGCGGTGCTGCGGGGACTCCGGGCTCAGGGCTACGGCGCGGGTGAGACGTTGGCGCGCTGGGAAAGAGGCCTGCGCGACCACGCTCCTCCAGCTAACTAGGGCTGCGGATGCATGAGCTGCTGCCGGTTTGATGGACACCGAGATTGGGTGTTTTATCAAGCCGGAGGTTGGTCATGCAGAGACGGAAGTTCAGCCGAGAGTTCAAGATCGAGGCGGTCAAGCTTGTCAGGGAGCGCGGGGTGTCCGTGGCGCAAGCCGGCCGCGACCTGGGGGTTCATGAGAACGTATTGCGCAAATGGGTAAAGGAGTTCGGCTCTGACCCGGTGCAGGCCTTTCCCGGCCATGGGCAGATGAAGCCCGAGCAGCAAGAGATCGAGCGGCTGCGCCGCGATGTCGCCAAGCTGAAGGCCGAGCGGGATATCCTAAAAAACTGTCCAGCGTTGTGGCGCGCCTGCGCGGGGTAGAAACAGCCTTGTGCTATCTTCTTGGCTAGGAGGGTAGCGGCCGTCAGCTTATTGGAGGCAGAATCCCCGTTAAAAAACGTGGTCCATGGGTGCATGCGGACTTGGGAGTGGTGACGCTGCTCCGGCGGCGATCCCGATTAGGAAGATGACGATTGGCATAACCCAGACCCTCCTGCCCATTTTTAAATGGAGGACCTGCTTATGCCCAAGAGGACGACCGGTGACCGCCCGGAGCTGAAGCCGGTCAATGTCGGCGCGGCCGCCATCGACATCGGATCAAAGATGCACATGGCTGCGGTGAACCCAGCCTGCACTGATATGCCAGTGCGCACGTTCGGCACATTCACAGAAGACCTGCATCATCTGGCAGACTGGTTTAAGGCCTACGGCGTGACGAGTGTCGCGATGGAATCCACCGGGGTCTATTGGATCCCGGTTTACGAGATCCTGGAGCAGCGCGGGTTTGAGGTCATTCTGGTCAATGCTCGCTACGCAAAGAACGTGCCCGGGCGCAAAAGCGATGTCAGCGATGCCGCATGGTTGCGCCAGCTTCATTCCTATGGCCTGTTACGCGGCAGCTTCCGACCTGATGCCGAGATTGCAACCCTGCGCGCCTATTTGCGCCAGCGGGAGCGGTTGGTGGAATATGCCGCTGCCCATATCCAGCATATGCAGAAGGCCCTGATGGAGATGAACCTGCAGCTCCATCACGTGGTCTCGGATATCACGGGCGCGACTGGCATGCGGATCATCCGAGCTATTGTTGCGGGCGAACGCAATTCCGACGTGTTGGCGACCTACCGGGATGCACGCTGCCATTCTTCCATGGAGACGATCCGCGCCGCACTGGTGGGCAACAACCGACATGAACATGTCTTCGCCCTGACCCAATCGCTGGAACTCTACGA
>NZ_JADPKE010000104.1:0-13708 GCF_023073795.1 Bradyrhizobium sp. 159
TCACCCTGACACCACCATCTCCTTGCGCCTCAAGCTCAAGCGCGCCGGGTGGAACGATGCCTTTCTTTTTGAGCTCCTCGGCCACATGCGATAGCCCTGGGGGGCGGAGGGGCACGTCCTGAGTCTTTCGAATATTGCCCAAGTTAGGACAAGCAATATTCTCAAGCGGCTGGAACGATTGATCTTGGGAGTTCTTGGTCCTCAGCAATCGGAGATTTATTCCGAGAGCCAAGCCCACTGACCGGTCGACATTTTGCCCCAATGCCCGGCGGAAGGCTTAGCGGCCTCAGATGCCCCCGCACTGAGGCCGTTGCCTTGGTCGAGGTGAAGGTGTTCGGCGCCGCTGGGAGGCACTTGGGAATTACTTCCAGTTGCGGGTCAGTCCCGGCGAAGGGCTCGCCGCCGGAAGCAAAAACGCCGCCCGCTTGAAATGAAGCGCAGACGGCGGCCGATCAGCCCCGGGAGGGTGAGAGTAAAATCCCGATACCAGTTGGTCTCTACGGCACGGACGTAGGTTCAGCCTGTTGGAGATGAAGTCCTAAAGCGGCGCCAATAGTCCCGGCGAGGTCAACCACTTGTTGACCTCTCCGGCAACATCGATCTGCCGGGCTTTTCGCAAAAGCTCCGAGCGGCGGATACCAGCGGGCATCCCTTTGGCCTGCTGGCGAAGGTTGAGCGCTTCTTGCGTCAGGCGATATTCGAACGTCGATGATGGTTCTGGGATCGTCGAGCCAAGATTTTCATGTTCCCCTGCGGGGTAAGCGGGAGCGCAACTCGCGTTCACGCCACCGATAGCATTAGCTACTTCTGCGGAGCAGTTTCTTCTTGCTCTCCCGGAACCATTGTTTCGCGATTCTATTGGCTCACTGACACAAACTTCTTTTGGGAGATACTTCATGAGAATTCTCACAGTCTTAGCAGCCGCAGCCAGTACGCTTATCGTGACCGCGGCATCGGCAGCCCCGCTTTCCCTCAGCACATCGCCCACGCCGGAGAGCAGCCTTCAAAAGATTCGCATGGTCTGCAATGAAGACGGACGGTGCTGGCGCGAACGTAGCGAAAGGCGCGTCATCATCCGCGAAGGGCGCGATGCGTACGGATATGCACCACGTGAGCGCTACATCGAGCGACGTGGCTATGAAGACCGCGGCGGCGTTGGCTTCCGCGCTCCCGGCGTGAGCGTCGGGATCGGCACCTACTGAGAGACGAAGCGAGCCGATGCAAGAGGTCGCGGTGCAATCCGCGGCCTTTTGTTGGATTCTCAGGCGATGGGCAAGCCAAGCGGCGCCGGCCCCAGCTGGGAAGCTAAGGTATCGGACCCTTTCGACAGAGCTCGCTCAGGGCTTGAACAAAGGCCAGCTCACGCGACCACGGCGATCGAGCCGAGTGGCACGTCCAGCGCGTAAACTACTCCGCCCCGTTCATATGCGAGGCTCACCTGCCCGGTCAGTTGCTGGCCCAGAGACCCCATCATCCGAGTGCCGAAACTCGGCGTGTGGGCGGCTCGACCGGGGGACCGCCCCTTTCAGTCCAGACAAGGCGAAGCCTCTGCTTCAACTCATCGATCGCCCACGAAATCTCGACGCGGCCTGTCGGGACGGACAGGGCGCCGAACTTGGTGGTGTTGGTGCACAGTTCGTTTAACGTCATCGCAAGCGCAATGACGGCGACCGACGTAATCCTGATATCCGGTCCATTGAAGTGGAAGCGTCTGTCGCCCTGACTGTTGTAGGGCTCCGTTGCGCTGCTCAGCGTGTGGGTCAGGCTCGCATCGGCCCAACTCTGCTGCATCAGCAGATCATGGGCTCGCCCCAATGCGAGCAGCCTGCCCTCCATGGCCTTCTGTCCATGCTCGATACTCGGCGCTCCGCGGAAGCTCTGGGACGCGATCGCACTCACCATGGCAAGCGTATTCTTGACGCGATGATGAAGCTCACCGAGGATCAGCTTCTGCAATTTGTCGGCGGCACTTCGCTGCTCGGCATCGATGCCGGCCTGAATGATCAAAGCTTGCGCGTCGATCTCGGCCTGTTCGAGCAGCAAGCGAAGGCTGTCGTTCTCGGCGGACAGCGAAGCCTCCTGCTCCGACCGGGAGGGGGAGGCGCGCGCGGCGTCAAACGCGCCACCGAGCGTCCAGTCGCCTGCCGTCGTCGGAACGATCTGCAAAGCACCTGCGCCCACCATCGCCTTAAGCTCGGTGATCATTTGGTCGACACCGAGCGGTTTACCGAAAAATCTGCTGTTCGCCGGCCGTTCCGCCTCGGGCGGCCTCACTTGGCCGGAGACCAGAATGATCTTGATCGAGGGCCAGCGCTCGTGCACCGCATGGGCGAGCTTGAGGCCATCGATACTGCCGGGCATTTGAATGTCGGTGAGCAGCAGCGAGATGTCCGATCGGGACTCCAGAACCGAGATTGCCTCGTCGGCATTGATCGCCTTGATGGGACAGAACCCGGCATCCTCCACGATGTCGACCGCACGCATCCGCAGGATCATCTCGTCCTCCACGATGAGAACTTTCGGCACCTGGGTTGGCTCTATTGACATTGGTGATCTCGCTCTCTCTCGGCGGCCGAGGGAGTCTCGGCACCCGCGAATGCTCGTAAACCGATTGCCCTGGACCGACGCCGCGCCATTGCTGCGCTTTTCGAGGGAAGAAGGCCAGCCAATTCGCCGCGTCCGCGGTGTCTCGTCTCGGCGTGACGGTCTGATGCTGCCAGGCTGGTTTGGACGGGAAGAACTGGGGGGTGATCCCTGAGGCCAGCTGATTGAACGAGGACCGAACTATCGCCGCGCAGTCACGAGGCGAGCTTCCTGGATCTTCGTTCCGGCGCCAGCGTGTCGCAAACAAGACGTGGGAAAGTCCGGCCAGACCTGTGCCGAGCGATCTAGGAAAGCGGCTGGGATTTTGAGCCGGTCACCTTTGGTCAGCGCCACGAGCTCATCCGCCTGCACTTTTGGAGCCAAGGGCGGCCAAGCGATCACCGCCGCTCCGAGGAGCATGAAGATCGCGAGGGATGACAGGGATCTCACCATTTTGTTCTGCTGACTTTTGGTCTTCGACCCCGCCACGTTCGAGGATCCGGCAGGACAACAACCATAACGAGATATCGTTCGGCCTGTTCAACTCGGCTGTTTGGCTTGGTTCGTTCCTATGCCTGGTGGGCGGCCTTGTGCAATCGAGCGGAGCGCCGCGCGCCGGCATAATAGATTTGAACCGCTCTGCAAGACGCTTCTTGAAAAGAATGAGGTTCTGAAGGTGACGGGAGCAACCCGCTCCCACTCACCGATGGATGCAGAGAATGGAGCGGTGATGAAGGACATCGTGCCGCAGTGCAGCTCGAGCTTATGGTCAAATTTGCTCATTCACGACAATTTAATGGGCGGGATGTTGCCATCCTGAAGCTCCATTGCGTCGCGCTAGGATGTGACGAGAACTTCTACGGACATCCCGGCGAAGGCACCGGTGCTGCCGACGAAGCTCCCGGACACCGGGATCGTCTGCCGGATGTCGCGCGCGACCGCGACCGGGATCAGATTGAAGCCCCCGAGGCCGCGATTGGTCGGGTCGAAAGTGATCCAGCCGGCTGCGGGTACGAAGACTTCGGCCCACGCATGGGTTGATCCCGTACCCGTCGATCCGATGCTGCCTTGTTCTGGATTGTAAAGGTAGCCGGAGACGATCCTGGCTCCGAAGCCGAGCGTGCGTGCTGCTTCGGCGAATAAGACCGCGAAATCCCGGCATGACCCCCAGCCACGATTCAGGGTTTCTACTGGCGTTTGGGTGCCCTCATCCTCACGGCTCTGATACCGAACAGCCTCGGAAACGCCGACGCTGAGGTCCTTTAGCAGCGACAGCGTGTCAGTCTGGCTGCCTCGAACGAACATTTGTGCCCAATTTCTCAGGAGTCCTGCCGCGTCCGAGAATTGGGGGGAGGCCAGGGCGCCGAGATCAATCCAATCGTCGCCAGAATAGCGGAATGGGTAAGACATGGCCGAAACAGCGATGTCGAATACCGGCCATGCAACCGCGTCGAGCTGGAGCTCCGCGACGCCGACGATCACCAGATTGGAGGCCGCCATCTGAAACGTGGCCGTCGCGATCGTATTGCCGAACACATCGTGCGCCCAGGTCAGGTCCGCGTCCGGCGTCACCTTGACGTTGCTCGAAATCAAACGAAGCTCGCGGCTTTCGCGCGGACGAAGCATCAAGCGGTGCGGCAACAGGCGCACATGTTCGTTGAATCGATAGGTCGTCGTGTGAAGAACCTTCAGCGTCGTCAACGAAAGCTCCCATTGGTGCAGCCTCCGGCCAGGCCCCTTATCCGGTGGTCCCCTTCGGGAAGTGTGGCCGAGTTGACGAGGCTATGCAAATGTCGCTCCAGATGACCGAAGCCTGAGGCGGGGCCGGATCCGGCAGTCGTTCTTCCTTACGATGAAGCCTGTTATGAGCTCGCTTGATCGAGGCGTAGACCCTTGGTGTAGGTCACCGAGTAGGTGATCTCGGGGTGCTGCGGATACTCCGGATACGCCAACGTCACGACCTCGGCGTAGGTGATCTTCTCCTTCTTCGGCACCTCGTGCGGGGTGCCGTCGACGATGATCGTGACCGTCTTCACCTTTTCTGCAGTCTCGGACATGCCGATTCTCCTTCGTTACCTGCGGGCAGGGCTGGAACCACTTCTTGTGGCTAACCGGCCTCAACGGAGCCCAGATGTGGTACACTCCGGTTGATATGCTAGGAGATTTGCCCTACATATTAACCGCTGGTTGATAAATGGCGGATAAAAAGACAGATGTCAACCGCGCAAGGGAGACACGGAATCATGGCATTTGGAGAAAGGCTTCGGCTCGCGCGATTGCGGGCTGGACTGTCGTTGGCGGCCTTGGCGGAGAAGGCGACTCCGAAGGTGACGCCGCAGGCGATCAACAAGTACGAGCTGGGTGAAATGCTGCCGAGTTCGAGCGTCCTCGTGGGGCTCGCCCAGGCGCTTGGGGTCTCGTTGGATTTCCTAATGAGCAATCAGGTCACTGCGCTCGACGGCGTCGAGTTTCGCAAGCGCTCCGGCACGTCGGAAAAGGAGCGCGCGCTGGTCGAGGCCGAAGTGATCGACCACGTCGAACGCTATCTCGCGATCGAGGACATCCTTGATCTGCCGGAGAAGCCGAGCGATTTGGATGAAATTAAACCGGTCGACATCGACGATCTCGATGACGCAGAGGAACGTGCCACCTGGCTCCGCGACAAGTGGAATCTAGGCGGAGACCCGATCCCCAGCATGACCTCGCTGCTGGAGGAACGGAACGTGCGCGTCATCGAGATTGACGGCCACGATGGATTCTATGGGCTGACCTGCCATGTGAAGCGACCAGAAAAGAAGCCACCCATACGCGTCGTGGTGCGCCGCAACGTCAACGTTGAACGCAACAGGTTTACCCTGGCCCATGAACTGGCGCACGCGCTCATCGGGGAATGCAAGAAAGCCAAGTCTGAAAAAGCGATGGACCGGTTCGCAGGCGCCTTTTTGGTGCCGGCTGACCACCTCAAAGAGGAAGTCGGCACCGGCCGGACCGCATTCGCTTATAAAGAGCTTGTTCGGCTTAAACACCTTTATGGTGTCTCCATGTGGGCCTTGCTATATCGACTGAAGGACGTGGGAATCATTTCAGAGGCCAATTTGAAAAACTTGTTCCGAACCCCGGCCCGGGCGTGGCTCAAGTCAGAGCCGGAAGAGCTAAGTACGGACGGCGAAACGGCGAGGCTGGAAAAGCCTCAGCGGTTCGAGACTCATGTCTATCGCGCGTTGGCAGAAGGCATTATCCCCTCAACCAAGGCTGCCGGCTTGTTGAGACGGCCCATTGCAGATGTCGAGCGCGCGGTCAAAGGTCAGCAGTGAGCCGCGCCGCATCGTCATCAATGATGCGAGCTGCTTGATCGACCTAAATAAGGTGGGTCTGGTTGAAGTCATGCTTCAGCTGCCCTACCGCTTTGTGGTCGCCTTGCCCGTCGCACACAACGAACTTCTCGATTTCACGGAGAAGGACTGCGGCGTCTTACGGGGGCTGGACTGGAACAGATTGATCTCGATCCCGGTCAGGTTGGCCGAGCCATCGCGATCCAGTCCCTCAACGCCAAGCTCAGTGCGGAGGACTGCTTCTCTTTGGTCCTTGCCGAGGACCTAAAGGAATCGATCCTGCTGACTGGTGACGGCAAATTGCGCACTGTTGCTGTCGCCAAGGGCTGGGAAGTTCGTGGCGTGCTCTGGGTCACTGATGAGATCCACAGCCGGGGCCTCGCCACCGCGCATAAACTGATCCAGTGCCTTATCGCTTGGCAGGACGACCCGCTGGTGCGGCTTCCGGCGAATCTACTGCACGCAAGGTTGCGGCATCTCACGAAGAAGTAAGCGAGCTGTACCAGACAGGGGTGGGCATAGGCATGGCAGAGCACAAGGAAATACAGATACCGCCGGGGCTTGAGGCAGCGATGAAGGCACTTGCGAGAGTGCCGAATATCAAGCCCATCACGATTCCCAACATCGACCTGTCCGCGTTTGCGAAGGCCCAGGCAAACGTGCTGGCCGTTTTTCCTGAAATCCAGAAACGTTTCGCCGCGCAGCTTCAGCCGCTAGCGGATTTTCAACGCCAGCTCGAACGCATCTCGCTCCCAACCCAGGCGGCCATTCAGCAAATGGCTGAAGTCGCCAAGCGGATTGAAGCCCTCATTCCAAGGCCCTCGCCGGAGCAAATCCGAGTTTTTGAGCAACTGGCGAGAACCGATCGCCGCAAACGCGCACTCGATAGGCTCGGTGTGTTGCCGCACGAGTCAATCTTAGCGCCTCCGTTCACGATCCTGGTGCTCAATGAAGCAACGGTGCCGGCGCACCGCACCGCGCACGCCGCTTTCGAGAGTGCGGTGCGGACCCACGCCATTCTCACGAATACGATTCAGCGCGGCGCCGTTGTGGTGCGGATGCCGCGGCTGGAACCGGCGGCTGAGGTCGACCGCGCTCGACTGACGTTCGCCGCAGCTGAAGAAGGCCGCTTCCGGGCAGGTGAGCAGATCATCGGGCCCTGGAAGCGTCAGCAAATCGCGATCTGGCGGCGCGCTATGGAGGAGTCTTTTGCTCCGGTCGCAACTTGGCTGCCCTAACCAGACCGGTTTTTGACATGGCAAATCGGGTGCCAGGCTCATCCTCAATGCCGAAGTCGGTGGACGCCGCAACCAAACGATTGATTGAGGAGCTACATGAAGCGGCGCGCCAAGGCACGATCGACAGAGCGTCGTGATAAATCATTGGTCCCGGGATCAGCCGGTTGCCGAGACTTTCGCATCCTGTCCACGGCGGCTGCTGGAAAATTGCAGCGAGATCTTCAGGAGAAAAGGGATTGCGTTCGTCGCGAGCACGGCCCTTCTTCTTCGACAACAGCTTTGAAACGCCAGAAAACTCGGGAATCTTGTGACCGCACGCTTCGATGTAGACGAGCACCTCCTGAAGCTGCGTAAGGTGGCGATTAAGCGTGCCCGACTCGCGCCCGACCTCATTTTGCGGCAGCGTTTTCGCTCGTTCGAGCCAGACCGAAAGCGGAATCTTCCGGTCATTCTGGCCCTTGCCGTAGGTTCGCGGCAGAGCGAGCAAGAGCGAACGATATTCAGCAACGCGGCTCTGGGCGAGCGATCGCACATGATCATCGCCGATCATCTCGACAAAGGTCGCGACAAGGGAGCGAACTTGTCGCTGGGTCTTGCTATTCCACTCTCCAAGCTTGGCCTTTTCGTTGATGAGTTTTTCGGCCAGTTCGGTAATTGAAGCCTCTTGATGAGCGGAGGCCAGAGCTAAAGGAACATCGCCCCGCGGCGTCGGTACCGTTACCGTCTCTTTTGCGCCCGATGTTGTAGGACGCTCCCGCGGAACTTGGTCGGCGTTTACTATCGCAATCGAAGCGTTCTCATTGGCCGACAGAAGCTGCTCGACCAGCTTGTCGTCTTCTCGATACTCGCCTGACCATCGCCGGTCGACCGACAGCAAGGCAGCCGCCTGTCCGCGGTAATAGATCCGCTCGGCCTGCTGGATATCGCCTTGCCCCTGGGGCGCTCCGCAACCTTCCAACAACGCGATGAGTTTCTGGCGCGGAAAACCGCCGCGCGAACTCTTCCGCAGGAGATCGAGCGTCCAATCGACCTCTTCGATTTCCTCCTGGGTCAAGCCGTTGGTGGTTAGGAAGCCGCGTTCAGCCGGGCCGACCCTTGCCGCGATGCCTTGGGAGGCCTGGAGGCGCCTGGCCCAACCCATGACGCGATCGGATGCGCGACCATCCTCCGCAGCGATGCCGTCGGCCGTTTCCAATATGGCCAGCCGATCGAGCTTCGCCAGGTGAGCGCGCGCAACGGACTCCAAGATCGATCGAACCTGTACAGGCGATAGCACGTCCCTTCCCTCCTGGCGCAAGATGCCATCACTCGCCACGGCCAGATGGGCAGCAATGGTACGCGCCTTAGAAAGGTCACGCGTTCTCAAGCTGATCGCAACCGGCGTGAGTTCTCCCTCCCCGGTTTTCTTGAGAAGCCGTCGCCGCCACCAATAGACGGCCCCGCGCCTGAAGACATACTGAACCACGCGCACACTGATCTCCTGTGCTACAGGCGCGTGATACAGTCGCTGACCAACTCCCCAGCCAATGCCGGGAGGTCGAATCTTCTCAATGGGTTAGGCGTTTGCTGGCTGGGGCGGGAGGGATCGAACCTCCGAATGGCGGAATCAAAATCCGCTGATTTCTCCTTGTTTTTCAAGCGCGCAGCCGAACTTTCCCCCTCCGTTCACCCGTTGATGTTACTCATGAAATTCGCCCGTTCGGAATTGCTAGCCCCTCTCAAGGCTGAAACAGAGCGACAACTCATGATTTCGTCTCCATCATTTCAATGCTTTGCCCGCCGTTTATAACTTTTTGGCAGCGGCGTTTGTAACAACGCCTGTTCGCGCTTTGCTCTCCCCGCATCTTCGCCGCCCCGGAATCCGCCAAACGCTTCTTGTTGGCGGCCTGGGTATAACGCTGCACTTCGGTGAGGGTCTTATACGTCCTGCCCGGGGTCTGATTACCGTGTCGACGCTACCCGGCGATCGTGAAGTGAAGGCTTGATTCCCCAGCACAGTTGTTGTGCTCGTCCCCGGGGAAAACGATGGTAGAGGAGCGACTGGCATCAGCCGCGCTAATTATCTGAAAATGCGATCCGCCAGTGGCCTGAGCAGTCTCAGCTGCTTTGAGTAGTACGCAATCCTGCACAGTCGCTGAATTGGTGTAGCCGTTATCCGGGATTGAATGCGCCACGTATCTGCGGTCATCTGCTGGGTGGAAACCCCGCCAGTGAAGCCCATCTCTTGATACTTCGTCGCACAACCAGAAGCGAAGAATCAAAAGTGCGGTTGACATGACATACAACCGAGCACTATGTTTGAGCGTATTGAGACGCCGATAGACTTTGTCATCCCTTGAGAGATGAGAAGGATCTGCCGTGTCAAAATTTCGGATTTTGGTTTTGTGCGCGGCGATCCCACTGATCGTCGTAGGTTGCAGCAAAGACCGTTACGAATTAACGAAGGTTTGCGATCATTCGCCGGACTTAAACGGCCAAACTAATTGCTGCGCAATTGGTAAACAATTTGACGGCCGACCAGACACGTTTGAACCTCTCTCATATCAGTGCGTGGATTCGCTGCTCACCTGCAAGAGCGCAGTATTGCAGAATTATAAGGAGGGATGGCGTTATCCCTTCGTCCCTAACGCATCATATCGCAGGGTGGCGGAGTTCAATACGGGTTGCGCCGCAACTGAATGGACAAAAACCACTAGCTCAGCGGTGAGCATCGTCGCCAAGCTGCCAACCATTAAGTCGGTTCCCGTAAGCGATGTGCTCGACTGTAGGAAAGCCTGCGACTACGACTTTGACAATAGCAGCGGAGGCGGGGATCCTGGGCAATGCCCTGCGATCAAATTGAACGCTGACGTGGTTGGATCGCTTTTCAGTTTCTACTCCTCTGTTGATCCTTCCAGCTATACCGATGCCACAACTTGGGTGCCTATAGGTACGATCGCCAACCAATTTGGTGTGCCAAAGGATCAACTGCAAAGCTGTCCCCGAACAGACGTGGTCGTAGAGAAGAGCGGATCAGTTCTGAATATTGGTCAAAGTTGCGAATCAGCCGTTAGCTTCGATGACCAGGGTAACGAACTCACCAGCACACTGAAGATTGCTTCTCTAGTGTCGGGAAATGTTACGCAATCTGACTTGAAAGTCAGGTGGATGGAATACACTTCGCCTACGTCAACGTTTTCGATCGAACATATGGATGAGACATATAACAAGCTCTTTGGAGGATACATAGCGCGCAGCGGAATGCTGTATGATGCAGCTATCGCCGAGGTGGTAAACAAAGCGAATTTTAAATCGTGCGTGAGAGCAAGGTCTCCTTTGTCTGTAACAAGCGCTGACGAATACATCACAAAGAAGGCTAGCGTCGACGCTCTTGAACAATCGATGCGCTCGTACATCAAAGCCGTCGCTCCCTATTATAATGCGGGAAAAAGCACCGATCCTTATCCGGGCATGGCGGAAACCCTGCAGAAGCTTACCGATGGGGATCTGAATTCCTTGAAAAATGAAATCACTAGTAACGCCAAACCAGGAGTTGCCGTTGATGGGGCGTATATTGCATCGTTGGCCGAATGGATGGATTCTGGATTATGCCATCAAATGATTACGGCAAACGGTCGAATCAATTCCGACTTCGTTCGTGCCTATGATTCAGCTTTTGTACTTGGAAGAGTGTTCGAGCAGCGCAATTTGGCAAAGGCGCGGCTTCTCCGCTGCGCGTTTTCGCAAGTCTTCCTTTCGCAGCAGTTTTCCGATGCGCTAGCAAAAGTGATTAAGCAATGAGTGCGAGGGTTATTGCTCTCGCGGCGATCCTGTTTTTTCGATGCGGCATCTCACTGGCTGATACGGACCCTTGCAAGTCAGTTTTGGATGAACTTCAGGAACAGGGCATTCTTGAAAAGTGCCTTACTGCAGATGTATTTTCGCCGACGAAATTGAAAGTGAACGATCCGGCTCCGAGAGAGGCGGTGCTGACGTACGCGCCAATCCGCCGAACGGATAGCGGCAACGTGCGCTGCCGGATCAAGCCAACCCTGCTAACTTACACGGATGCAAATGCAATCTTTTCAAAATTCCTTGCGATGATTCCCTCGAACGCCGCAGGTCACCAAATTCGGAATCCAAGAATTAATTCCATTTCGTTCTCTGTTGCCAATAACAGAGGTGGATTCAATCAGGCGAACCTTGAGGGTGATCTCACGATACGCAACGTGTTGAAGTACCGCAAACCTTGTATCGTAGATTGGGAATTGAAATGGTGTGAAGCCGAAAAGGAATTATACAGTTTTGGTGCGGGGTGGACCGCCTCTCTACAACCTTTGGGAATCGCATTCTCTAGTGCGAATCCCTTTGATAAGAATTTCCAACGTGAACCCCTGCCGACCGGTGACTTCAAATACGTTCCAGTTAGCAACCCTTCAAAGGTGTCTCCTTTTAGATCTTTGGAAAGTGGTTTCGTCATCGACGTACCGGAGGGATCAGCAGATTTTCAGCTTCACATTTCGAACGATCTGGTAAAAATTGCTCAAGCTTTAACGAGGGCCTTCGGAGAGCAGCTCCGGATACTAGATTTCGAATTCCTCGGTATATTGCATATCAACTATAATCAATTCCGAAAATTCGACCTCGAGACCTATGCAGCGGACAGCGCGAAGGACCTTGGATATGCGGAGGAGGTGCATTTTGTACGAGACGTGTTGCGCGAACAGGCCGGCGATCTCCAACATCCCCATACAAGCGGCGCTGGAAAAAGGGAGAGCCTAGCTCTTACGGCCATTCTAAATAGCTTCGCAGGAAATTCGGCAGATTTTCGAACATCAACATTTTCGAATGTAGGAGGGACGTTTGCGGGGGTAGAATATACAATTGACGACAATAAGCTACTTGATCGCATCTACACCGATTCAATTGGTAGTCCGTTGTACCCGAAGACCTTTTGTGGAATAACCAAGAAGAATATTGTTGAAGAGCTTCGACAGATACTGGAAGACGATAAGCGTACAGCCGTTTCTAGTGCCACACTTCCCTGGCGAAAAATGGAAGAAGAAGGAAATTTGCTTTTTCGAAAGGGTGGACTCGCACGGACTATCAATTCCTATCGATCGTTTTCTAGTGCGAGCGAAGCGGATCAAATTTCGCGCTCAGATGTCGTTCAATACATGCGCAATCGGACTACGGCGCGTAATTTTTCTTCATTCAATGAGATTGTTCAGTTCTACAATTTGACAGCCAGTGAGAAGAAATGCGTAAGAAGAAAGATTCTTTCTCTCTCATCAAAGATAAGGCTTGTCTACCCAGGAACAGATTTTGGTGATTGTCTGTCTAGTGGCGCTAGCCTTTCGGAGGCGCAGAGCGCCGCACTCAGTGTCATTGATAAGGCTGTAGCGACGGCTAGCTACAAGACGACATCTAACGAGGAGTTGGCCCCGCCGGTCTTTGCGGCGCAGTATAAAGGATGGTTTTATTGCTACCGTCAGGCGGGTGCTTGTGGCACCGACGCGCTAAATGCAATCCGCTGGGATCCCGGACTAAGCGTTTTCGAGGGCCGCCCTGGCAAACGCAACTCGGGAGTCGATATCTTTAGCAATGATCACGCGGACGGAGCATCGCCGTTTCGAGCTGTTGCAAGTGGCACGTTGCACTACGTCGAAAACCAAGGGTGGGGCAATGGGCTAGTCCTGCCTTTCTCTTTTGAGGGCAAGGATTATTTTGCCGTCTATGCCCATCTGGGGAAAAGAGCGTCGGACCTGGATGGGGTCACTGTATCGAGGGGTGACACGATAGGAACCACGGGTTGCAGCGGAGAAACGGGGGGTACAGGCGGCATTTGCAATTCTTACTGTCGATATGGCGGCGTTTATCACACGGATGAGAGCCTTCATTTTGAAGTCATATGGAGGCGTGGTCCGTTGGATTTTGTTCCCGTCGACCCCACAAAGGTAATCAACAATTGGCGGCCATCAATCGATAAGAATGGCATTGGTAATAAAATCTGTGCCGAATGCCGAAACGGCAATTGCAAAGTCTCCGGGGTTGACGGCGTTCATTAGAAGCTGACGGCGATTTCGAGTAAGTGGTTCGAAGTTTGCTTGAGACGTGAATTAGTCGGTCAGCGAAGGGGCGGTTTGTCGAAGCAGAAATGGCTGCAACAACACCACGGAATCCATGGCTCCGGAACTTCGCCACAGCGTAAGTCCGGGTGCCAAAGCGCATTTTCGGCGGTAGGCCTTAAGGCCGTGTCGCGAGCGCCGTCTTCATGGCACCGATGGCATAAGGGCCATGGCGGCGATCTGCATGAGCATGATGGTTCTCTTTGTAACGGATCAGGCGACTTGAGGAAGGCGGTTGAGGAGACGTGCCACGGCAGTAGGGTGCCATGAGCCACCACGAGGCGAGTGGATGCCTTGCCGGTTTAGCTCCTCAGCGATGCCACGGACGCTCGTGATGCCCGAGTGACCTTGCCCCCATATGTGGAACGGCCCGCGTGGCAAGAGCTTTTGCAGTCGATCTCACACATTGGAACGGTGCGGTCATATGTCCGGCCTTTGCGCGCGGCAC
>NZ_JADPKE010000060.1:0-13006 GCF_023073795.1 Bradyrhizobium sp. 159
GAACGTCGGGGTTGAAAACAACGTGCCGCAAGGCGGGGTGGTCTGGGTATTCGCTGTGCAGAAATAGCCGCGCCACGACGCGATGAGCGGCGGACAGAAACGTCCGTCGCTTCCGTGGCGAGCAGCCACTTTGCTGAGCCGGAATGGCAAGCGGTATGACAAACAGGCGAGCGTTACGTGCTGACGCCCGAAGCGAACCGGTTGTTGCTTTAATGCGCTTCTCGGAAGCTCCAGCTCCCATGCCAACGGCAAGCAGCGTCACCACCTGCGCTGCCCTTGAATGTCGCTCCGCAGTTAAAAGTCCTTGATCTTCATGCGTTGGCCCTTCTTGCCAAGAGACTGTTAAACCTGGCGCGGGCGCCCGCGATATAAATATCAGCGCCAAGGTATGCATCATGAATGACCATCCCGCAGTCGCGATTTGTTTTGCGAGGCGCCCCGGACATCAAAATGGGAAGGATGTAGGGGCTGAGATAGCCGCCTATGCTTCCCTAGGCGGCCAATTTCGGCCGACACTCGACATCTGAGATATAGCTATGAGGCGACCAATTCGACGCGAATGACCCGTAGAAAATCAGGACGAAAAGAACAAAAATAAAAATGGTAGCGGCGGCAACGGCGGTGATGATGGGCTTGGCGAGCTTGGGCTCGATCCGTTGCTTATCGCGCTGTTGAAAAAGATACCGACATCCGGTGACTGGCCTGCCGCCCAACGCGTCCGCTGGTTTCGAACGTTCGCAATGAACGTCTCTCAGGTCTATGATCTGGATAGCGACCCGGTCGAAATGAAGATTGAGCTAGAGGCCGCCAACTGAGGCGCCTTACTCTTGGGTCTCGCGCCACATCTGCTGGCCACACTGGCATCTATAGATGCGCACGGTGCCGCCAGTTCGGGGATTCAGGAGTTTTTGCAGCAGTGGGGGGTTGACTGCACAGCGGTCACACTTGATCTGACTGTCTGTGGGAGAAGGCAGGTCTCGCGCCGACTGGAGGGACATAGCTCTCGCTCCGAACCAAGGCGGGAGCGCTGTGATGTCTCTCGGTCACCGATAGCTGCCATTAAGGGATCGCGCGGTGATGCAATACCTGTACGCCTACAATCCGGTCCTGGCTATAGGAAAGCGCCAAATTGGGCCACCCCCCAAATCAAATTAGGCCACTGAGCCCGGAAACAGGCCACAACCCTCCCTCGAAAGACGAGACGGCCGAGGCGGAACCACCGCCACAGAGTCGAGACGGCGATTTGGCGCGCCGGTCCGCTGGGACTGCGAAGGCACGAATTGCTCAGCCGAGTCAGCAGCACAACCAGAGCTTCGCTGCAGCCTGAGCTGCACCGTGAGGCCGGTAGGCTGGTGTGCGTGATGGGAAGAAAGCTTGGGTGCAAGCTGTCGTCGGCCGGCTGCGTTGGGATCATCGGGCAGTCGCGCTGCTACAGCATGCTCCGCAAAAGCGCGAAGCAGTTTACCGAAAGATCGCGCATAAGCAACAATCTCAAGCGCGATGACGATTCAATCCGAATCGCCTCGCGCTTTAGTCGCGTGTTCGCGGTGGCAGCGACGGTCGGGACACTCACCGCCCCTTTCGCCACCCAGAGCGCGTGAATCGCGTCAACGCCTACTTCGAGGCTTTCCGCTCCGGCGACGAGTACGACGTGGATGCGATCACTCACGTGATGGCCTGCACCTCGCATTTTCCTGGGACGTTCCTGGCGAACTGGGAGTCACCCGAGAACGAGGTGCATATTTGATACTCGGATCAGTGCGGCGGTCTTCGACCGGTTCGCCGCAGCGGCGTCACCGCTGCCGGCTCATCCTTGGCGACGCCATTAGCAAACGAAGCGACGAGACTTGCGTGGGCCCGCTCGATCCATGGGATGAGGCCCGCCTCGGTCTTGCGTCGGATCATCAGGTGGAATTCGGCAATGATCTCGCGTGCCTCGACCAGGGTTGGTACCCCGGCTTCGATTGCCGCTACCGTGACGGTCTCCGCTTTCGTTAGCAAGTCCCGGCCGATTGTCATTAGCCGCGCGATCGTCCTGGCAGACGGAATCCTCTGAAGATTTCGCGCGTCGGCCTTTTCAGCCTGTCGTCTGCGAGTTGCCCATTCGCTGATGACGCGGAGCGAGCCTCGGAAGCCACGCGCTGCTAAGCGGCGCCAAAGTTCAGCTCCATTTGCGGCAGCCGGACGCCCATTGATCGTCGAACCACGGCAAGTGCATATCCAACGAACTTTTCCGGGTTCGGAAGTCGTCGTGACGTTCGCCGCGGACCACCTGTCGCACCAGCTTCCTGCTATGGCCGGTTTGACGCACGCTCTGCTTGATAGGTAGCCATTATTCGACAGAGTCAGGGTAGCCGCGTTGGTCTCCTCGCGGCGCAGATAGCCCTCATACTGGAGGCGCTCAGCGGCCGTGAGCAGCTTGGGACCGATCGTGGTCGCACCGATGACGATGCGTATCTGGCGCATCGACTTGCGCACGGAATCGAGGAAAGCCCGACTGGCGTTCTCCATCAGATGCCAACGATCGGCGACCTGCACCGTGCGGCAGGGCCTTTGCTGCTGCTTCGCCATATCCCCCGCCACGATCGCGGGCGACGATTGCGACGTGGGATGAGCCCAGGCTTGAGCGGTCGCTGGTTCACGATCCGGCAGCAGGGTGACCACCCGGCGCCTTTCCAGGTTGCAGATGATGCTCGCGTATCGGTGATTGCGCCGCCAAGCCCAGTCATCAATGCCGATAACCCTTAGCGGGCCAGCTGGGGGATGGCTAGGGCGCCGAACTACCCGAAGAAGCGTATCTTTGCTCACCGGCAGCATTAGCCGCTTTGCAAAGCCTGCTGCCGGTCGACCGCCAAGCGCCAGACCGAGGTGATGGACTAGAAGCTGGACCGGTAATGTGCCTCAGCGCAAGCGGCAAAATCACTCATTCCTTCAGGACAGCGGGACACCGCATCCGCGCGGCGTCCTGCTCATCATGAATTGAGCCAGTCAATGCGCCGGCTCGACAAGCGGCTTGCCTTTGTCGACGATGTGGACAGTCAGCATTTTGAGGGTTTTGTCCCCTGCGATCTTGAACCCGGCGTGAGGGACATCCCGTTTGTTGATGGAGACCCTGCCGGCGGGGAACGACACTTCTTTGCCGTCAGGAAGCGATAATGTGGCGCCGTCGAGAACGTACACGGCCTCTTCTCCATGGTGAGTATGTCTAGGCAGCTCGTTTCCCGGCGGCACGTCGACCACGCTGACGATAATCTCCATATCGGTGCCTGTCAGATCGGCGCGCTTCAGCTCTTGGCGGTTTGACTGTGCGGATGCGGAGACGGTGAGAGCGAAGATCAATGCAGTCACTAGACGAGTCCTATTCTCCCGCTGAAATGGCGCTCGAGGGCGCCTGTTCAAAGGGGGTATTTGATACGCACGCGCAAAGCTGTGCAAGCTGCGGAGCAGAAATGGGTGGTCAATCCACTTCCCCATGCGCTCCACGTCCACTCGCTTCAAGGGCGGATTGCTGTAGTGGCCCGGTTTGGGTCACGAGCCGCCGATCACGCTCAAGCGGGGTGACTTCCGCTTTGGCATGTGGAGCCGACGTTTGTGAGTACAGACCTTAGCCCACGCTATGCCAGAGGCTGTCCTAGTCGCGTCGCCTCCAAGTGCACCTGATCGACACATCGCTGCACCGGACCGGGGTAGTCTTGCTCGATCCAGGGCTCATCGGCAAAGCGAACGTCCTCGATCTTCGACAGCCGAAGGCAGATCCACTTGGCCTGGACCGGACGCTTCGTGCGCGAACTTCCATCCACCAGGAGGACGAATGCGCGCTCCTCGCCGGTGGCGTGGCCCAGAATGTAAGGGCAGACCGTCTGGCACTTGCCGTCACGGCTTACCTGAACGGGCCGGCGTTCAAGCAGCGCTTCTCTGAGCGCCACGAAGACTTCGCTGTGGCCGTCGCTAAGGATCTGGAAGGGGCGCTTGCGACCGCGGTGGGGTCGGTACGCTGGGAAGCCCGGGTTGAAGGTCGCTGCTCGCGTGATCCCCATGCGCTCCATCAGGGCAAAACTCGTTCGGTCGATGAAGGAAAAGCTCTCGTTCGGGAAGCGCGCCCCTATCTCCGAAGCCGCGTCCAGATCGGCGCGGACGATGGGTTCAATCCGAACCCCGGTGCCGCGCAGCCGCTCCCAGAAGACTTCCGCCGCGCCGCGGCCAAATTGGGCTTTTAAAAGCTGGCACGTCTCGACCAGCACCAAGTCCGTCGTGAGGTATTGGTCGATGCTCTGAAGGATCGACTTGGCGCGCTCATTCTGGGCGTCCCGCTTGGCGGCCGCAGCGAACCACACCGAGCTGTCAACGAACGTACTCATGCGCGTCACTCCTGGACCGGGTACTGCCAAATGTCGCGCTTTGGCTCGTTCTCCTCAAGCCATTTTTGCGCGCGCTCTTTCGAGGCAAAGAGCTTGATCCAATCGGGCTCACCGATCGCTCTGGACGCCGGATCGGGCAAGCAGAGCCACACCGATCCCTCGACTGGACCGCCTTCCACTTCATATTCCCAGGCAACGCCTTGGGGATCGTTGTCCTGGAGCCAGGCGTCGGCCGCACGCCCCGATGCAAATACCTTCACCCATTCGGGATCGCCCATCGTGCGCGACTCGCCGTTCTCGTAGTCATCAAGGTAGAGCCATATGGTCCTGCCCTCGCGGCGAGCCGTGTCATGGCGGCGAACCGCCTCGTTCACCCTCTGCCGGTCCGATCGATCGGTTTCAGGCAGTGACATCACCGCGCCGTAGAGATCGGCAGGAATGCTGCGCCTGTCGCCCAGAGGCTTGCAGCGCCATTCCACCCATTGATCGAATGCGTCCGACATATCGGTCACCTCCTCGAGTTGGCGCGGAATGGACTGTCGATGGTGAAGGCGTCCGGCGCGATCCCGCTCTCGATGCGCTTCCAGGTCACGGGCGCTGCGATCGGAAATCCCTCTCGGGCTCTCGGGGAATAGGTGCCGATGGCGGTGGTGCCGCGGCCATTGCGCAGATAGTCCAGGAAGATGCGATCGCGACGCTTTGCCTGGGCAGACAGGAGGTAGCGATCTGGATGGCGCGCTGCGAGCGCGGAGACCAGCTGATGCGCGACCCGATGCGCCTTGTCGTGCAGCACCGGCTGATCCAGTGGCGCCATCAGATGAATTCCTTTGCCGCCGGTGAGCTTTGGCCAGGTCTCGAAACCCTCTCGTTTCATCAGCGCGCGCAGATCGAGCGCGGTCTCCACCACGGCATCCCAGTCGACGCCCTCGCCGGGATCGAGATCGATCACGAGGCGGTCGGCATGTTCGAAGTCCTCGACGGTCGCATTCCACGGGTGCAACTCGACGGCGCCGATCTCGACGAGCCCAAGGAAACCATCCAGGCTGTCGATCCACAGGCGCGTTCCCTGGCCGCCCTCGCGTTTCTGAATACGAAGCTGATGCACGGCCGCCGGAATGTCCTTCGGCAGCGGCCCCTTGTGATAGAAGGTCGTGCCGTGCACGTGACGCACGAGCTTCAGCGGACGATGCCCGAGGTGCGGCAGCGCCTTCTTCCAGACCCTGGTCCAATAGTCTGCGAGTTCTTCTTTCGACGGAGCAACTGCTTCGGGCAGAAGCTGCAGGATGTTCTCTCGGGGGACGCCCAGTTTTGGTCGGCCGGCGACGGACGGTACCAGCCGCGGCGCCTTGACCTTGCGCACCGCAAGATCATCGCGAAAGCCCTTGAACACGGCTTCGCGGAGCAGGCCATCATCTGTCAGCGCGCCATATTGGACCTCGATCTCAACGGTCGGCTCGACCCAAGTCGCCTTCGGCTTTTTGACCGCCAGATCGAGCGGAGAAGTCTTGCGGATCAACGGATCCAGGCGCTCGCGCAATTCGCGCGCCGTCGTCTCGGTGTAACCGGTACGCACCTTGCCGGCGTAGAGCAGCTTGCCGTGATCTTGCCGGCCGATGTAGAGAGACGCGACTTTGCGCGGGCGCGCCCCAAGCTTCTCCACGAAGGCGACGATCGGAAAGGTCTCGCTCTTCTTGCACTTGAGCTTGATCCAGCTCTCCTGCCTGCCCGAGCGGTACGGCTCGCCCAGCCGCTTGGCGACCAAGCCTTCCAGCCCCAGCTTGCACCCCTTGTCGAAGATCACGTTGCCGTCGGCCGCAAGCGCCTCGACATAGATGAAGGTTTTTGGCGCGTCCTTCAGAAGGCCCTGCAGCAGGCGCTTGCGATCCTCATACGCGACGGCACGCAAGTCATAGCCGCCGAGGTACAGGAGATCGAACGCGTGGTAGCGCACACGCTCGCTGCGCTTGGTGCCGAGCTCCCGCCTGAGCTGCTGGAAGTCCGGCAGGCCGCCACTGCCGTACACCACGGCCTCGCCGTCGATGATCGCACTGTTTGCCTTGATCAGGTCGGCGCTCGCGGCGATCGAGGAGAATTGTTCGGTCCAGTCCAGGCCTGTGCGTGAATAGACCTTGGCGTCCCCATCTCGCAGGTGCAGCTGCGCGCGGTAGCCGTCGGCCTTGATTTCGTAGACCCAGTCTTCGCCGCGCGGCGGCCTCTCGCGCAACGTGGGATCACACGGCTCGACGAAACCAGGAATAGCAGCTTTGACGGCGCCATGGACACGCGATACTCCCGAACGAGACTGACGCAACGCCACAGCACACATGCCGATTCAACACCGGCCTGAGAATTCGTTCCCTCCAGAGCCGGGGCAAGTGCCGACGCGAAGGGAACGAACCTTGACGGCCGCCGTTGGTCGCGATTGTTCTGCGAGACAGTCATGACAGCCGTGTTCGCGCCACGTCAGCATTCGCACGGGAATGCCGAAATCTCGGCGGGATGGTTCTTGTTCGCGGTTCTCTTGGGCATCCTGCTGGTGTGCGGCACCTCACGCACCTCCGAAGGCTGATGGCGGCCCGGTCGATGCGGATCGCCCAACTCGCGCCGCTTGCCGAGAGTGTCCCTCCCAAGCTCTACGGCGGGACCGAACGCGTCGTCGCCTGGCTGGTGGACGAACTTGTCGAACTCGGCCATGACGTGACGCTGTTCGCCAGCGGCGACTCGAGGACGCGCGGACAGCTGCATGCGGTCTGGCCCCGCGCCCTGCGCCTAGGCCGCCCACATCCCGACCCGAACGCGGTCTGCGCGATGTTGCTAGAGGCGGTCGCCGGTCGCGCCCGAGAATTCGACATCATCCATGCTCATCTCGACTGGGCTCACTTGCCCGTGCTGGCGCGATCCGGAACGCCGTTTCTGACCACCCTACACGGGCGGCTCGACATCCCCTGTATAGACGAGGTGGTTCGGCAGTTTCGGGCCGCATGCTTCGTCTCGATCTCCGACAGCCAGCGGGCTCCGCTCGCCACCGCGAATTGGTGCGGCACCGTGCATCACGGCTTGCCGGCCGATCTGTTTCGCGCCTCGTATGAACCCGGCTCCTACCTGGCCTTTCTTGGACGCCTCACGCCCGACAAGGGGCCCGACGATGCCATTCGCATCGCGCGTGCGGTCGGAATGCCGCTGCGGATCGCGGCGAAGGTTCCGAGAGGAGAAAGGGGCTATTTCAAGAAGCATCTCGAGCCGGAGATCGACGGCGGAAACGTCGATCTCGTCGGCGAGGTCGACGAGCGGGGGAAACAGCCGTTTCTGGCCGAAGCGGCGGCCTTGCTGTTTCCGATCAAATGGCCGGAGCCGTTCGGTCTCGTGATGATCGAGGCGATGGCCTGCGGCACGCCCGTGATCGCCTACCGGGCGGGTTCGGTGCCCGAGGTGGTCGAGCACGGGGTCACCGGCTTTATCGTGGAGAGCGAGGAGGAGGCGGTCCGGGCCCTGAATCACCTGGACAGAATTGACCGCCGCACGGTTCGGGCCCGCTTCGAGGAGCGCTTCACGGCGGAGCGGATGGCCCGCGCGTACGAAGGTCACTACCGCAAACTGCTCCAGGCGAGTGCAGACGCCAACTGCTGGCCGTGATCGACACTCCTGACATCGGAACCGCGGCATTTCTTCCTGCGCTGGCGAAGCAAGAGGACTCTACTGATGCCAAAAAGCGAAGAAGCAGACGAGCCGGGCCGCAACCAGGATCGCGCCCGCGTGGCGGGCGGACAGGACGACGAAGTCCGCTACGAAGCCGCGAAAAATTGGGCGCTCGAAGGCGGCAGTGAAGAAGGCGGTGAAGAAGTTCGGCAGCAGCCCCAAGAAGGTCCAGGGGCGGCTCGGTCGTTGACCGATCCGGCTCCCAACGTAACCGGCCCGGCGGCAATCGGCCGCTGCAGGGTTTGTCATTCCAGGACACGCACTGATGCCGCTCAGTACGTCAACTCTACGCCGCCGGGGCCATGCGCCTAGCAGAATCCTTCCGATACCAAACGACGCGTTTAGGCTGCAACCGCGGCGGGACTGCACGTTTATCGGTACGCCTGCCCGAATCGAGGGGCGTCTAGGAAAACAGAAAGGTGTACAGCATGCGGCAAAGCCAGCACGGACCCGAGCGACATCCGCGGTTCTTCGCCTCGATTGCCAATACAGCCTCGCAGGCGGCTGGACGCGCATCCACGTTTGTCCTGGCTTGCGCGGCCATCGTCATCTGGGCGGTTACCGGACCTCTCTTCCGGTTCTCCGACACCTGGCAGCTCGTCATCAACACCAGCACGACTATCGTAACGTTTCTGATGGTGTTCCTGATCCAAAACTCGCAGAACCGGGACAGCGCAGCCATACAGGTGAAGCTGGACGAACTCATCCGGACCGGTACCGCCCAGAATTCCTTCGTCGGTATTGAGCATCTCTCCGCCGACGAACTGGAGGACTTGCGGACGCGATGCGAGGCGAGGGCTAAGGTTGTCGCGGCCCCAAGAGGGTGAGCGCAGAGTCACGCGCGGCGAAGCGCTCGGCTCACCGCGACTGCCGGGCTCAGATCCGCATCTTTATGCCCGGTAGCCCGACGATGGATTAAGGACGCGATCGCATCAGCCAGAGTCGATCCGAAACCAACGATAGCCATAGCCGTCGAGTTCGATCTCGCCGGCAGGGGTGCCTTTCGCGGGGTAGACTCGATTTCCGAAAAGATCGATCAGCTTGTGGCCGCCCGAAAGCTCGTGAAGTACCGTCGTGCATTCGCCCGGCCCAAGGTTGCGCAGGACAAGCACGGATTTTCCTTCCAGCATATAATGCTGCACCAGGACTGACGAGGAGGCGGCTTGCGGCAAGTTGCAATCGCCCCAACCTATCTCCGGGCAAGTTTTCCGCATCTCGGTGAGCCGACGCAGCCAGTTGAACAGTGAATTCGGATCGCGCTGCTGCGCGGCGGCGTTGACTTGTTCGAACCGAACTCGCCATCGGTGATCGCCGAGTGCAGCAAACGGTCGTTCGGTGCCGTCGAGAATCCGCCGTTGGGATCGTCGGTCCATTGCATGCACGTTCGAACCGGCCACCGTTCGGGCAGGCTGAGATCGTCCCCCATTCCCAATTCATCGCCGTAATAGATGACCGGCGTGCCCGGAAGACTGAACAGGAGGCTGAATGCCAGCTCGATCCGCCGGCGATCATTGCCCTGCATGCCCGCGAGGCGGCGGCGAATGCCGCGTCCGTACAGTTGCATTTTCGGTTCTGGCGCAAACGCCGCATACACTTGATCGCGCTGCTCGGGTGGCAGGCGGCTCAGGTCCAACTCATCATGGTTGCGCAGAAACTGGGCCCACTGGGCGGACTGCGGCAGCTTCGGAAGTGTGGTCAGACATTGCCGCAGCGGCTCGGCTCGCTCTTCCGCAAGCGACAGAAACAGGTGCTGATTGACCAGGAAGGCGAACAGCATGTGGATGCGCGAGCCGTCGCCGAAATATCTCGGGAGTTCGGAGGCGCGCACGTTGGCTTCCGCCAGCAGCACCGAGTCGCCCTTGCGCCACGACAGGAAGTCGCGCATTTCGCCAAAGAACTCGTAGTGACGTTTCGGCGATCGGTTCGGACGGACCTCTTCGACGACGAACGGGGCCGCATCGATCCGGAAACCGGATACACCGAGCTCCAGCCAGAAGCCGAGAATCTTGAAGATTTCCTCGCGAACGGCGGGGCAGGTGATGTCGAGGTCGGGCTGATATTGATAGAAGCGATGATAGTACCAGGCTCGGGCGCGCAGGTCGTAGGTCCAGACACTGGATTGAAAGCCAGGGAACACAATCCCGTCTGCGCTGTTCTCCGGCTCCGTGTTCGCCCATACATAGTATTTGCGATAGGGCGACGCAGGGCCGGCTCGCGCCTGCTGAAACCACGGGTGCTGCTCCGACGTATGGTTGATCGGCAAGTCGACGATCAGCCGCAATCCGCGGAGTCTCGCCTGATGGCTGAACTCGACGAAGTCACCAAGCGTGCCGAGGGCCGGCGCCACATTGTAGTAATCAGTGACGTCGTAGCCGTGATCCAGCCCCGGGCTGGGATAGAACGGAAGCAGCCACAGGCAAGTTACCCCCAGCTGGGCGATATGATCCAATTGCTCGATCAGCCCTGCGAAGTCGCCGATGCCGTCGCCGTTGCCGTCCTTGTAGGTGGCGACGTTCAGGCTGTAGATGACGGCATTTTTGTACCAGAGATCGAAAAATCTTCCCGTCCACAGCTGCGGCGGCACCTTATGCAAAAAGGCGTCAGGGAGTAAGCTGACGCCCGCGGATCACAACCGGCATGATTGCCGCTTGTTCCCGGCGAGGATCGTTCGCGCGTCGCTCGCCGCAACATGAACTGCACTTTTGCTTCGCACGGATGGCATTGCATCACCGTTCCTGAACTCCTGTGGGCGGCCGCTTCACAGCCCGAATGGATAGGTGTCCGGAACCCCGGCGCGGCGATGCTCCGGTCCCAGCGGCCTGACCGCGTGCGTTCCGTCCAGCCACGAAACACATCGAATTGCTAGGGTAATGACGCTTCCGCGTGATGGCTTTGCAGCTCGCTGTGCGGGCGATAGGTGATGCCGATGAAAGGCTCCAGGCGCGGCTCGACGACCCTGCTCAGGTTTTCGAACGCGGTCGCTGATCTGGGGGTCACGGCCGGAGTGGTCGGGAAGGCGGCCGACCTGAAGGAGCAGGCCGAACGACCTCGAGACGCTACCAGTGACGACGCGCCCGAGGCCGCCGGCGAATAGTCCATTTCGGGTTGTTTTCGGAGCCGTGCGTGACCGATGCCATTCCATTCTGGTGTCGAGGACGAATCCACGATCCAGCAACCTGTGCAGGGAGCTCTATCGGATGGCGCGTTCGAAGGCGGACGTCACGCACTCGGGGCAAGAGGCGCTTTCTCGGTTTCGCGACGACCGCTCCAGATATCGTGCAGTGCTGACGGACGTCGGCATCGGCGCCGGGGCTGGACGGCCGGCTCCTCGCCCGAAGGATCCGCGAGATCGATCCCGATTTTCCGGTGATCTACATGATCGGCGGACACGCCGAGCAGTGGAAGTCCTAAGGCGTGCCGAACAGCATCCTCATCGGAAAGCCGTTCGCGCCGTCGCAACTGGTTACGGCGATCTCGCAGCTTCTGAAGCCGACTGCCTGAGTGCCCATCGAGCCTGGTCGACCTAGGCGTCAGCCGACGCTTGGCCGCTGCGGGCGGGGGTGCCTGGTCGCAGTCTGCGACACCTGGCTGCGTGCGAGAGAGGCGGGAGCCCTGCAAAAGCAGCAACTCGCTAAAGCTCAAAAGGCGGAAATTCTTACCCGCGCCCTCGCGCATACTGCGGTCGTTGCGCTGATCGATGAGGCAACTGGCTACGAGAAAGTTCGCCCGCAAAATGCTCTGCAAGAATACTTGGCAATCATTGTCCGAAAAGAGCTTGCCGCATGGGTGAAGAAGTTCCCGGATGATTTCTACGAGAACATTTACAAACTAAAGGGCTGGAAGTGGCCCGGCATGTCTAAAAACCGCTATAGCGTTGTTGGACATTACACAAACAATCTTTTCGAGCGCCTAGCCCCGGGGCTACTGAGGGAATTGCGCGTCAAGACTCCGAACAATGAAAAAGGACATCGCCCGAATAAAATGCATCAATGGCTTACGGAGGATGTTGGCGACCCCATGCTGGCGCAGCACCTGCACAGTTTGATGATGTTTCAGCGGCTCGCCATTGCGAACGGTTTCGGTTGGCAGCGATTCCTGCACATGGTGGATCAGGTATTGCCGCGTCGGGGTGACACGTTGCAGCTTCCGTTTGAGGAACCTGATTTAGATAAGAAAGAGGCCGCCAACTGAGGCGGCCCTACTCTGCTACGTCCTGCACGGGTCGGATTTTCTCGGCGCGGCTAGCGAGGACTTCGTAAGTCTTGGCGACCTTACGGAGGCTCTCCCTCGTCTCTGGAAACTCGCAGTTATCAGCCTTGGTACGAAACTCCTCCGCTCGCATTCGCCAGTACTTCGGCGGTCGCATACGCTCGATGCCCATGGCCAACCTCCCGAATTGGTCCATCCTTTCCCAATCCATTAATGTACATGCCGCCCCGGATGTTCCGCTGGAAGATACACGTCAAAAGTCGCATAGAACAAAACAGGCCACTGCGAAATTCAAATCAGGCCACTAGGGGTTAAAACAGGCCAGCGCCGGGCAACGAGTGAGAACAAGTCGGTGACCGAGAACGGATTGCGAACCGCGGCTGCGCTGATGAAAGTGAGTGTCAATGACTGTTTTCTCGAGAACTTCCGGGAAGCGCTCGAGTTGTGCAAAGAGGACTGGGTTCGTGATGACTTGACCACGATTACATCGAACGGCCTTCCACTTTGCTCCTCGACGGCCAAGTTGACAGTTCGCAGAGCTGACGAAGCCGAGATTGTCATCTATGGAAACGGAGCTATCCAAGCTCAGACCGAAGACTTGGTCCATATCTTGTCGATTTAGATCGAGCGTAGCGACCTCCGTGTGAGCTGCTGCCGGTTTGATGGACACCAGGATTAGGTGTTTCATGAAGCCGGAGGTGGGCGATGAAGAGACGGAAGTTCAGTCGCGAGTTCAAGATCGA
>NZ_JADPKE010000094.1:0-12098 GCF_023073795.1 Bradyrhizobium sp. 159
AATCGCCTCGGCGCCAGGACGAGACCAGTCTTGCGGGTCGACTGACCAGTGCAGGGCTGCCAGTTCGGCCTTCGCCGACGCGGCGAGGGCCTCCTTGGTCCAAGTCCCATACGGCGCACACATGTGCCGCGGCCACGAGCCCGCATCGAAAACACTCCAGTTCCCTGTTGACTCGCAAAGGGCTCACCGCGCGCCACCGGACAGATGCGCGTCAAGCGCGGCCATCCGGGATCAGATAGCTGGCGGTTAGCTTTGTGGATTTGGAGAATATTGGTAAAATCTATTGTTTTGATGCGAAGTATCCGTGCTGTGGATGGGCCAAGAGGGATCCATCAACACTGATTGCGTGAGCCGATCCTCTTGAGTCAATTGATCAGGCGCATGCCGAAGAATGGCTCAGCATGCGACCGTCCATTCGGTGAAGGTCCTAGCCAGGCATCGAAGCCATTTCGGGAACGCGAATCATGATGCTTGAGCTGGATCAACTCAAGCGCTGCTTCCCACGAGCAGAGTCGAGCCTACGCCGCTGCCTAATGACGACACCTGGCCGGTCCTTTCGATGATCAAGTTACAGAGCTGAGGGGGACTCGCACATTGGCTTGAAGCAGCGGACCATTAAAGATGGCCAGAGAAGGCTGGTGCGGGATGCTCGAGAAAAACAGCCTGCAGCATTTCGGCAGCTGCGCACCCAAGCTTGCTCCATTCCCATCAGCTTCATAGCTGCTCAGGAGCTCAATCGAAGCCGCTCGGCTAACCAACGCTGCACAGCAAAGTGTCCGGGCAAGCGCTCGCTGGAGCGGGGCATGGATCAATGCATCTTGGGATGAGCGCTGCAGATACCGACTTCCTTAAAAGGTCCTTAGGGCGGCGCGGTTCTGGTCATGAACATTTTCATTGCAAAGTCGAGCGACCTGTATGCTCGATCGCGGACCGCCTGAGGCAAACCAGGAGTTGCGTCAATCGCAGTGCGCGCGTCGCTCATAATCTTATCTTTTGCGGAAAGAAGCTTTGCATCTAGTATTACATGAAGCGTCTCTCGAACTTCAGGTGAGATCGAGCTGTCGCCATCGATCAATTCTCGAAGTTTCCAAAACATACGCTCGACTGCTACCATCGACCCGAGGACTGACATCAGTCTTGGTGACACCATTGGCTATCTCCTTCTCCAGCCAGATTCTGGCGACCATCCCAGCGAAATCAGACCTGTCCCCTTTGACACCGGCGCGCGAGGCGACCCTGAACAGGCGAGTGACTGGGATACATGTCCGCTGCTACGCCCCAGCGGGCGTGAGACGGACGTTCAAGATATGCTCACGGGAACTCACAAAGTGTGCGATTTGCGAGCAAGGCATTTATCTTTCCTGTGCTCCAGGCCGTAACCCGGTAGCGTGCGGTGGCTCACGTGCAAAACTGACATGGAGGGCGTGCGCCGCTTCCATTTGCCACAATACATGCAGCGGCATCGGAGTTGGACTTCTGCCACGCATCCGTGCTCTTCCGCTTTCTCACTCGGGATCGCTCTGTTGACGAGGCCGAATTGAGTGAGTGATCCCGGTCACGCAAAGGTGGTCATCCGATATCCCGGTGCTCGGGGCGCCCACCCGTTTTGTGATTGCGTGGGTGCATCGAGATCGAGCCTCCCGATCTGGCGATGGTGTGTTGGTCGTGCGCCACGTCGACCTCGATCGATTCTCCATCGGCTGTCCGGCCGAGCTCAGAAAAGCTAGCAACTGAACGCGCAGATCATTTCCATGTCCTGGATTCCCGATCTCGGATTGGTTCATTTCGTCTGTCTTATTGTCCTCGCCACTGCACGGCTATGCTGTGCAAACCGTGCATTTCACCCACCAGCGGCCACCGCGCTTCTCCGCGCGCAACTTGCCGCGGCGGATCCGAGAGAGCACGCCTCCGGGGCTTATGTGGTTCATCGCTGCGAATCGCTGAACGGTGAGGTAGTCCTCATGCAGAGGTGGAGGGGTGCTAATTCCGTGCGCAGCCGGCAGAATGCGCAGCGAAGCCAACTCCGCCAGCAGGATCTCGAGCTTACGCGCGATCTCCTCCGTCTGGTCGGAGCGCTGCCGGGACCGCGTCACGACAGGCCCGCCCGTGCGATAAGCCGCATCTTGGATTCGTGTGGAATGCGATCGACGAACTGGCGCGCCAAAGCGGGATGAGCGTGAGCCAACTCACCTGTCCAAGCAAACCACTGCTCGGGCAATGTCAACGCGCGCAAATGGGAGACAGGGCATTTATTGCCGTTGTTTGGTGATGTAGTCGAAAGGGGTCTCATGCGCGTAAGAGCCATTTGAACCATAAGAACGGCCTGACAAATGCATCCGGCTGCGGTGCTCATGGGCCTCGGTGTTGCCATTTATTGCCTGGTCAAGGACGAACTTATTGGAATCTCTGTTGGCTCACCGTCAGTGCTCTGCCGCTATGAGCTCGGAGTGAATCGCAGTTGCTGTGTTGAGGCAGGCATCCAGTGACAGAGATCCAAAGGCGAGCTGGCAAAGGAGATAGTTGGCGCCTGCTTCTTCCACATGATCGAGAAGAGTTTGGCGCACCGAAGCGCGCGTTCCGACGACGCACAGTTCACTGTCAATTGCGGCATCCAAGGTTAGGGGCAGGTTGGATGGAGGCGGGATGTCATTGAGCTCGTACAGGAACTTAAAGCTCTTGAGCCATGTTTCGTAGGCTGGCGCGGCGAGGGAGCGGGCGGCTGCTTCAGAGCTGGCAATTACGATCATGCGGAGTAATGCGAGAAATGGTGCTGAACCGTTGGCGTCATGCTTGGCGTTTTGATGAGCGCGATAGCGATCTGTTACCTTGCGAACGGCAGAAGAGGGCCCCATGCACGCCAGATTAGCGCCATTCGCCGCCGCCCAATGCGCGGACTCTGGCCGATTTGTAGCAATCCATGTCGGGGGACAAGGACGCTGGTGAGGTGAAAGCGTCAAAGGAACGTCGCTCAGCGCAAAATGTTGCCCTTCGTACGAGAGCGGGCCGCCATTCATCGCGTTAACGAAGATTTGGGAAGCTTCCTCGTAACGGCTTGAGGCAACATCGGCTCCAACCCCAAAATAACTCAGTTCGATCGGTAGGGAGCCGCGACCAAGACCGACCTCGACCCTGCCGCTGCTCAGGTGATCCAACATGCAGATCTCCTCGAATGCCCGCAACGGGTGGTAGAGGTTGAGCAGCATGACCAATGGACCAACGCGAAGTCGCCGTGTGCGTTGTATGACGCTTGACAGAAACAAGTTCGGCGATGGACCGCGTCCATGGGGGGTGCAATGATGCTCCGCCAGATGATAGGCATAGAAACCGAGCTGGTCGTAGGCCTCCGCCAGCGCGAGGCGGTCCGCGTATTGCCGGGCGATATCGGGGCCGTCCTCGTCAAGATGATCAAAGATGCCGCAGGTCAGGTTTGAGGGAAGAACGTTTCTCACTCAGTTATCTCCTATAGAGAGGACCGAAGTCCTCCGGGTTTTGGAAGAGGCGCTCGCTGGCACTGCGGTGCATATGCTGCGAAGCCGTTCTCAACAGCTCGCAATGCGCCGATCGGACAAAAACTGACTCCGGCTGCGTCGCGAAGCTTCATCATGTGTGGGTCCGGATCGATGACGAACGGGGATCTGTGACCTGAGTGGAAGGGGTCACTAGCCACGGCATCCCACTTTCTTAAGAATGCTGCCGACAGCCGCAAGAAACGCATCCATCTGGCGCGTTGTACCGATGCTAACCCGAATGCACTCTTGCAGGCCGGCATCCGGAAAGAAGGCAACGAGGACGCTCTGGTCTTGCAACGCCGCCTGCCACCACCTGCCACCCTGGCCTACCGGCACACGGGCGAGGAGGAAGTTCGCGTGGGAAGGCGTTACGGAGAACCCAAATTCCGAGAGCGCGGCCGCTACGCGCTGACGCTCAAGCCTTACGTGGCGATGGTTCTCCTCGTAGGCGTCGCGATGCGCAAGGACGCTCATGCCTACGGCATGAGCGACCACATTCATGTTGAAAACATTCTGGATGTTGCGAAGCCGCCCAATCAGCTCGGGATGGCCGAAACCGAAGCCGACGCGAATGCCAGCGGCGGAATAACTCTTGGAAAACGTGCGCAGGACCAGAAGATTCGAATGGCGCTCAACGAGGCGTAGGCCGTCCTCAGGTGCGAAATCGACGTAAGCTTCGTCCAGTACGATCAATCGGTCAGATCGTATAACGAGGCGCTCGATCTCAGCGAGCGGAACAAAGCTTCCGGTCGGATTGTTCGGATTGGCCAGCAGAATGAACTTGGCATGTTTAGCCGGACCGAAAAGCAGCTCGTCCATCGGCAAGCAGTCGGGTTCAGACCAGGGAATTTCAATGAACCGGGCCCCTTGCAACATGGCAAGCTTGCGATTGAATGAGAAGCCGGGCGACATCATTGCGATGCCGTCGCCCGGGGCAAGAAAGGCTCTGTAAATGAGACTGAGGAGTTCAGACGATCCATTGCCAGCCATCACGCGATCAGTGGCAATCCCATAGGCCGCTGCCGCCGCTTGTCTCAAGCTGACATTGTCGTCTTCTGGATAGCGGTATTGCACCTCAAGAGCTGCAATTGCGCTTCGCATCACGATGGCTGGCAAAGGAAATGGGTTCTCATTCGTGTTCAGTTTCACGCAAGTATTATCCAGGGTGGGTCGCCCGGACGGCAGAGCATCCAATTCGCGAGCCACCGGCGAGAGCGAGGAAAGCATAGTTTGCAGTTTTGCATCCAATTTGGTGTTCTCCCTTTTGTCGGCGAGAGCAGTTGACGGCCTTCATCGAGCCTACGTGATGCGCGCGCTGTGTTCGGAGCCGGGAAGCGCAAGGCGTGCATGAATGTGAGGGGTGGGGTGCCATAGGCGGGCTCAGATCTAAGCGCCGCACTGGATCAGAGCCCGTCTCAAAGTCCGGCAGCGATCAGCACGGATCAGGCGGCGCGCGGCGTTATTCCAGCGAATACCTGTTTCACGAGGGGAGGCAACGCCACGTCCACTCGGCCGAACAGCGCTGCTAACGCTTGGCTTGAACTCGCATAATCCGCAGACAGACTGCGCACGACTGACATCTTGCCACAAGCTACGTTCCTTCTAAAGAGGTCCTGGCAGCTCACTCCCGAGAGCGAGGTGCGCATCAGTTTCACTAGCTGGAAGAAGTCACCGATGTTTGTCGGCCTTACGAATGTGGAAGTGATGCTCACTCTAGTGGCACCAGGCGAATGGGAACGTACTCTTCGGGCGGCCGTTCGGGCGTGCACGACAGCTTTGATAGCATTGCCGCGAGGGCGAGAAATGCTGCGACTGCGGCGACTGCGACGCACGTGAGCAGCGCGTAATCGCTATGTCGAGGATGGTTCATCATTCGAACGCTCCGTGCGGTGTTGGTGCGGGCGGTCAGGTCTGCGCGACCGCTTCGATGGTATTGTCGCGCCAGCGGTAAACGATGAACCCAGAAGCGGCATTGTCTCCCTTCGAGTCGAATCGAACCGTGGCAATGGCCGTGTCGATTGAGCCCGAAGTAGGACCGCAGCGACCCGCGCGGCATCGAAGTGCCCGTCCGTTTGACCGAGCCTGCCCATGCTTGAACTGCGGCATCTAGAGCGTGCAACCTGCGTTAGATAGGCTCGTACCCTTGAGCTTGGCGACAGCGGCTGCCCCTGCAGCATTCGTCGTCGAGGCCGGCATAAAGGTAAAGAGCGTGCCGTTTGCGCAGTCGCCAGCAATGGCCAAAGACGATCATCTACCGACTTGTTCTCGCCCAGCGCTCTCACCGGGAATTTCCGAAAGTGATGCCGATCATTGGAGTCTCCGTCGGCCTAGCCGGCGCTCTCGGTCGCCCCGCCGCTGCGTCGATGCTTTTAGAAGGTACAATGTGACGCTACGTGCGAATCAAGTACTTCGAAGGGTGCTCGTCGAGGTTGATTGCCAAAATCCACAGTGCGAAGAACCCCAAAGAGTGCCGACAACGCAGATTCGCAGGCGAATTGCTACGGGCCAACGATCCTCAGTCAGACAAGGATCAGCATCACTTCATTGGGTTTAGAGACATTGCAATAACCGAGTCGCGGGCAACCGCGTGCGTCAACTCTTTCCCAGCTGGTCCTCCAGCGCGGCGAGGGCGAGATCCAGGTATCGCATGAGGCTCGCATCCCAGCCGGCGAGATTGTGTGGTTCGGTCAATCGCGTCAGCACCTTAAGTATCATCGAGACAGTCGAGTCAACTCCTGCGATCTCAGTCAGCAGCGAACGGGCCTGACGCGCGACCGCATTTGCCCGCTCACTGCATGGAGGCTCGCCCCGATCCATGCAGCTACGTAGCTCGTCCCGAATCTTCCGCCACCGATCTTCGCGGCTAGCGTTAGAGGCGCACGTGCAGATGGCCGAGGGGGTACGCTCCTCAATCCGCGACATTGCATCTAACGTGGCCGGCAGCTCGTCGACACTGACTTCTGTCTCACCTTGCGTCGTCATATTGCGCAATCGATCCCGTAATAGTGTCGCCCGCGCGACTTGAACTTCGATTCGCTCCAGATGGTTGCGCAATAGGTCCGTGAGAGATGTCCGCCCCTCGATGGCTTTGCGGATCTCAGGAAGCGAGAAGCCGAGCTCACGTAGCGCGCGAATCTGAGAGACGCGTTGTAGGCTTTCTCGATCGTACATGCGGTGACCGCCATCGGTACGTTCCGAGACCGTCAACAACCCGGTATGTTCGTAGTGATGCAGAGTGCGTACCGTTACGCCGGTCGCCTCTGCAAGTTCTCCAATGCGCCATCGGCGCCGTCGTGGTGTGGCGTTTGTCATGGTCCTCAATTTGCAAGCCTACAACCTGACGTCACGTGAGAATCAAGTTATTTCAATGATCTAGATGATGGTCTCTTGCTGCGAACCCCCGGGAGGACTGAGCGCATGCTGTTGATCAAGCGGCCGAGACAAGTGCAAGCATCAAGTTCGCCAGCGACGCCAATTCGTCCCTCGCTGCGCGTTGCATCACAAGTCTGGCGATCGCCACGCGATTCTCGCTGGTTCGCATGCATGTCGGTAAAGACGCGATTGCTCGATCAAAAAGGTTTCCCAAGCTCGCGAGATCCTCCGGATCGTAGACTCCGCTCGGCTTATCCAAGAGTAAGCTCCTTTGATTGTCGCACCGGCGCCGCACGTGACGAAGCCGTTTGGCTGTGGTGGGGCAAAAAGGAGACGGAGCGGCGACGTGCGCGAAAGAATGTGACAGGACGTTCGTGTGGTGCCGTTGTGCAACACGGCGTTTGCTTCCCTTTTGTCCAACACTGCCCTAACCGAAACTGTGCAATTTCTGCTGGATGCTGCCGCAGCAGTGGGCCATCTGCTGTCTGATCGCCAGGCGAAGCGAAAGCAGATACATGCAGCCCCGCTTGCTCTTGAGACACGGCTTCACGAACGGCGGCCCAGACACAGTACTGATCTGATCAGATGGGCCTCTTTCGGTCGAATCCTTGCTTTGATGTCTATCGTCGAGCCGGCGTTGATTGGTCAATCATCGCAGATCAGTCTTACCACCACATCGTGACGCGGCCGCCCGCTCGGCGCCTAACAGCATTTTCGACACGATGCTAGTCCTGTTGAGATGGCTTTGCCGGCGCGAAGGCGTTGTTCGCGCATGGCAACATCGGGTTTTGGAATGCCACAAAATGATGGCTGCTCTTCAACGGCGCAAGTCCGCGACCCAAAGCGTCGGTAGAATGAGAGAAGGCGGGCCGCAAAACCATTCCCGGCATGTATCTCAACGCAAGCGCACCTCGCGCGGCTGGCGAAACGTTACTCGCGATTGAGGACCGAGCCTTGAAGGATCGCTCCGTATCCGTTGGACCTGGAGGCGCTCAAAACAGGTCAACAGGCCCCGGGCGCCGCGCGGCCGCGCCGGGAAAACAATGACGTGCCATAGCTCCTACAGCAATAACTCGCATATCCAGACGTGAGCCGGATCAGTGTTGGGCAGCACAGTCCAGCTGTCGCGGGTAATGGCTTGCTCGTCCAGAAGCTCACTCACTTTCATCCTCGAACAGTATCGCTTTGGTCTGCGAGCGCTGGACATAGATGCTTTGGGTAAGATAGGCAAATCATGTTACCGCACCGAAGTAGCTCTTCGGGGACAGCGGTGAGGGGCCGCAACTCGGGGCTAACGGCGGCGGCATCCCGCGCGCCACGCGCCACGACACTTTCGAAAAGAACACGACTGTCGCGAGATCCGAAAGGATGACCCTGCACCCACGATCCGATGTGGCTGGATTGACCATGTCGCCCGAAACGAGCAAAAGCTGTAGGTGGAGCAGGGCTTGGCGAATGGGAGCGACGAGCCCTTCCGTGCGCCGGACATTGGCACAGTTGCCGTCCTCTCATCATAAACACTCATCCCCCAAGCACGCGCGCAGCGGGACAATGCCGCGAGCTCACGGCGGGTGGATCCAGGTTGATCCTGCGGCCAGCGAGTTTGCGGTTGCGCTCCGTCATGCGGGATCGAGTATAAGAGTAAGACAAGCCGTTGAGATGACGTGTCTCAACCTCCATGCCAACCTTGCGCAGACCTCTCACTTGCAGGTTCCGCTCTCCCGAGTTACGCCAGCTCGCGTTGCGCCTTCCGGACGCGACTGTGGACAGCGTTGGCGTTCGGCAGAACAAGTTGGTTCGACGCGAACGAGCCGGCATCGACCATGTGGGGCGGCCCGCCAAAGAGGCGTTTAGCTACTGACGAGCTTCGGCATTACTGCTGCGATCGCCGGGACAGTGCGGCAAGGAGAATGCCCAACGGCAGGCGAAGAGCGGTGCGGGTGCGCTAGCAGTGTCCACGTTTGCAGCCTCGATCGCAGGTCTTGGTCTACAACCTGACGCGGTGTACGATTCAAGGGATTTTAGTGCCGAGGCCGGATCTCGTTCACCTGACTGGCCGGATCATTTCGCGAGCTCTGAGCTCAGCTCATGTAGAACAGCGCGACGCAGCCCGTCGGATCAGCGGAAAGTCATTGCGGAGCGCCGCCGAACGAGCTGTATGACGCGCAAGATCGTCACGCCAGCGCGAGATCAATAGCGCCGCCGACCCGATCAAACTACGCTCAAGCGCGCCAATCCGAACACCAGCGAGGACCGGTGCTTCGAGCCTGGCGTAGATCTGGTTAACGAGGAGTAGGTCGCAAACGGCCGAACAATCCTAGAACGGGCCGTGACATTGGTTGGTCTCGGACGGAGAGACCATCATGGATGCCTCTTGCAAGAACATGTTGCGCATCCAAATGCTTGCGGGATCAGTATTATGAATGGCCGGCCATTGGACGGCCTCGGTGAATGTGAGAAGTCGCAGCGGAGGTTCGATGACCCGCAGGGGCATCGTGTTTGCGAAATGGCTGACCAATCTTGAGGGCATGCTCGCTATACGGTTGGTGCCCAATAACATAGGCGGAATCATACCAAAACCCTGCACAGCGACCTCAGTGCGTATCTTGAAACCATGCTCGAGCAAGAGCCATTCGTGGAAGGAGGGCCTCAGGGAGCGCCCGAACTGGGCTTCCACGTGCCCGATCGACATGTACTTCTCGAACGTAAGTCGCGGCGCCAGCTGCTTGTTCATCGGGCAGCCCACGCAAACGAAAGTGTCCTCGAACAGTGCCGCCTTGGGATGCGCACTCGACATGAACATCTCCGGGTACATGAGGAAATCGACTTCACCGCGCCGGAGAAGTTCATCGGGTTCCTCTACGGGCGGCAGCAACTCGAAATTGATTGTCGGAGCTTCCCGCGCGACGCGGTCCACGATTCGTCGAAGAAACACGACAGTCATGAAGTCGGACAGGATGATCCTGAATCGCCGATTCGATTGAGACGGAGTGAAGCCGTCCGGAGAAATGATGGAGAGCTGAATGTGAGCGAGAGCCTCGCGAATCGGGACTGCGAGCGCTTGAGCCCGCGGCGTTGGGACAAGCTTCCGGCCCCTCATCGTGAATAGCTCATCGCGAAAGTAAGTGCGAAGCCGCGCGACGGCAGCACTCATGGCAGGTTGACTGAGGTTGATGCTTCTTGCCGCCGCAGTGAGATTGCCTTGCGTCACCAGGGCGTCGAACGCGACGAGGAGATTCAGATCGAGTCCCTTGAAACGCATAATCTTGAGTGATCCACCGTATGAATGTGTTCTATCGATACAATCGATTTTACCATTTGTACCGAATGAGGATAGCAAAGGATAGTTTAGCGAGATGTCAGATCTATCAGAATGGTTACAAATCGTAGCGCGTCTCAGCCCAGCGCCAGGGATCGATCAAGACATCTGGACCGTGCGGTCGCAGTTTCGCGCGTGTTGCGCAAGTCATATCTCGGCGAGCTAGCACGGTGGGGATCCGCAGATGTGCGTGGGCGTATAGGACGAGCAAACCATCGTATGGCTTCGCCAACCCATTCTATACCGGCCGTGTACCGCCGTAGAATTGAGCGAACGCTCAACCTGGCCGTAGATTTCCCTCCAGTTGGACCCCTTCGGTTGCGGGTGCCAAATGTGTTTTGGTCGCATCCGATTGCGTCCTTGCTGCGGAGAAATCGTGCGGAACATGCAAGCGAAGGCGTCCCTGGCGAATCTGATGCGAGTTGCGCACACGCTCGACGTCGTATCCATTGTGAATGCAGATCGGTCAGTGCGTGAAGCTCTGACAGATATGGTGTTTTCCGCGGGTTACGTACCCGAACCCTTCGAGAGCGCAGACGAGTTCTTAAAATCGGGCCGCCGTTTGATCACGTCGTGCTTGATCGCGGACATGCAGTCGAGCGGGATGAGTGGCTTTGAGCTTTTCCATCATCTTGCTGCATCCGGAGGCGCGCTTCCCACCGTTCTGCTCACAGACAACTCCGAAGAGGATATGAGGCGAGTTCTGCAAGCTGGACTCCAGTTCTTGAGCAAGCCTTTCCAGCGTAGCGAACTGCTGGCCTGCGTCAGGAGTCAGATAATGAATAGGAATTTCTCTCTATGAAAATGATCGCGCCCGAATCCAGACGAGGTGTTTCGGCGCGCCCTCCAGTTCGTTGGAGGCTGTGCTGGGAGAATGAGCTTCAACTTGCTGACCATATTGAATTGTCCGACTTCTTCCGGAAGACCTATGGTCCGACCGGGGCATTCAATGCAAAGCCCTTTGAAGATCATCGAAGCTGGGCCGGCGCAAGGCCTGAGATTCGGGCAATCGGCTATGACGATCGTGGCGTCGCGATTCACATCGGCGCACTGCGCCGCTTCATAAAAGTTGGTGAGGTCGATCTGCTTGTGGCTGAACTCGGATTGTACGGGGTACGCCCGGATCTCGAGGGGCTCGGCATCAGCCACTCTATCCGCGTGATGTATCCGGTATTGCGAGATCTTGGGGTGCCATTCGGCTTTGGCACGGTCCGATCCGCCCTGCAGAAACATATTACCCGGCTGCTCGGGCGACAGGGATTGGCGACTGTTTTGCCAGGGCTCAGTGTCCGGTCCACTCGTTCGGATATCTATCTCACTGTGCCTCCGACGCGCGTGGAGGACGTGGTCGTCCTCGTTCTGCCGATTGCGAGGCCAATGAGCGAATGGCCGGCCGGTGAGATGATTGAACGAAACGGGCCGGAACTGTGACGTCCGCAGACGACGAGACTGAAGCGCGGAGCGACTACTCCGACGGAGAGCACTGCGTCTATCTGACATTTGATGATGGGCCCAACCCGCATTGCACGCCGGCCATCCTGGATGTGCTGGCGCAGCATCGGGCCCCCGCCACCTTCTGCGTGATCGGTGCATATGCAGCGGGTCAGCCGGAGCTGATCCAGCGCATCATTGCAGAAGGGCACGAAATCGCAAACCACACAATGACGCACCCGGATTTATCCAAATGCATGCCGGATGAGGTGAAATACGAGATCCTCACGACGAACAAGATGATCGGAATGGCCTGCCCCCGAGCCTCTGTGCGGCACATGCGTGCGCCGTATGGGACTTGGACCAAGGAGGCCCTCGCCGCGTCGGCGAAGGCGGAACTGGCAGCCCTGCACTGGTCAGTCGACCCGCAAGACTGGTCTCGTCCTGGCGCCGAGGCGATTGTTGCC
>NZ_JADPKE010000107.1:0-11784 GCF_023073795.1 Bradyrhizobium sp. 159
GCTTCCAAGTCGAGCGCGGGGCCGATTGCGGTCTCTGCGACAGGGGTAGGAAGGGTGGTCACGGGGAACCCACGTCGTTGGAGGTTTCGGTCGCCAGCAGGTTCTGGATGAGCGTTCGGTGCGTGTGGTTGATTGAGAGGGTCCAGTCGATCTCGCACAGGAGGCGCTCGGCGCAGGTCCGCGCCTTCGTGCCGGGGTCGAGGCCGTGGAGGAGGTGAACTTGCCGTTCGCGCCGCCGCTCAGTCTCGGCGATCTCCCGATCTGCGTCCGCGAGCGCGTCATCGAGGAGCGATGAGGCCGGGACGGGCGCGACGGTCATCCCTGACCCCTCAGGTCCTGGAGCTGGAGTCGGGCCTCAAGGACAAGGCGTAGTTTCGCGTCGGCGAGATCGAGCAGATCCTGGGCGCTCGCCGGGAGGTCGGGGCGTTCCAGGGCCTCCTTCAGCACCCGCTGTTCCTGACGCAGGCCGTCCAGGGTGCGCATGTCCTCCGACATCAGCCGGTCCTGCTCGGCGGTGTCGGCCCCATCCCGGATTAGGGCGAGGAGCCCAGCAGTCCGCGCGGCCGAGCGCATCTCGATCGCGGCGATCTCCCGGCGCACGTCCCGGAGCATCTGCTCCAACAGCGCCACCATGACCGACTCCGTCTTGACCTCCGATAAGCGTCATTATCACAGCCCAGAAGACGCCACCCCGCGGCTGCCCACACCCTAGGCAGCTCCTTCACGAAACTGTGAATTGCCGCCAATTCGGGCTTTGGCGAGCCGCCAAATTCCATTAGGTTACTTTTAAGAATGTATTCACATGTGGCCAGTGAAGTCCATCGACTTCACTGGGGTGGCGAATGCCCCTCCACATGTGACGGGTCTCTCCCGTCTTTATGATGTCGTTCTTGCTCCTTGTAGCAGTATTTCTCAGCTTTTTCAAGATACTGTCTGCCGGTCCGGCCCACTTATCCAATGGTCTCCGCTCTGTACTTTCGGCAAAGAGCGATATTCATAGACGGCCTCGCAACTGGAAATGCCGGGGCCTCACATGTCCAACTCCAATCAGAACGAAGACCGCAAAGATCAGAATGCCTCCGCTGCGCCGGAAGCTTCAAACCCGCTGCGCCCTCATGATTGTCGATATCTCGTACAGGTCAGGAGAGCCGGTCACCTTTCATGGGAGTGCCGCAAGGAGAATGCCCTTCTTCTGAGTACCGCGACGTACGTTGCGGGCGTCCCCGTTCCGGAAGACGTGCGGATCGAACTCTGGGAATGCGAGATCGAGGATTTCGAGATCGATACCTGGGACCGCGTGCGGCTCCTCAAGCGTGACAACAAGGAAATCACGCCCGAGGACGAACGCGCGTTTGAGCGGATCCGGGTGCGCGTTGACCGGTGTCTGACCTGTCGGTGCAAGGTCCCACCGAACGTCGATGACGGGCCGAATTTCGACCGTACCATCGGCGATCTCATCATCGACGCGCGCGCCAAGAAAGACGCGGAGGCCAAGCCCGCTCCCGTCGTTCCTCAGCCGGCTCCGGCTCCGGTGCCGCCGAACCTCACCCCGAAGGCCGAACAGAAGCGCAAGCCCAAGTCCCGCAAGCCGGTTCGGAACGATGGGTGGGGCAGGGACTAGCGCGCCGGCCCGTGGATCGGCCGCTCAGCGGCCGATCCCACGTCCACGATCTCGCCGCATCACGGCGCGGACCCTCAGTAACTCCTGTTCGATACGATGGCGCTCAATCTCCTCTCGACGCAGGTCGCGCTCACGTGCCGAGGCCTGCTCACCATCTCCCAAAGCCAAGCGCCGCTCAGCTTGTTCGTGCCTCAACGCGCGCTGTCGTTCCTGTGCCTTGATGCGCTCATCGGGAGTCAGGCGCTCCCCTTCGCCGCGTGCCAAGCGACCCACCGACACCGCGAGGTTGGTATCCCGCAGCGAGGCCATGGCACCTTCGCTCAAGCTTTGACGCAGGCGGTCGCCGAGTTGCAACCGAAACTGCGCGGCCTTTCGGAGCAGCGTGCGCAGGGTCGCGGTCAGCGTTTGTCGGCGGGCACGCTCAATCCGGAGCGCGTCTACGGCCTCGCCTTGGTCGGTCTGAATGCCAGCGCGGGTTCGGAGGTGGTGTCCCCGCCCGAGCTTCGGCTCCGGCTTCCGATCAAGCACGAAAACCGCTGCGTCGGCTTCGTCCGCCTTCTCCGTGTCACCGCTGGCGCGCGCATCGGCAGCCTCAGCCTTGGCGTCCTCGCATTGTGCCGCGAGCGAGAGGTGGCTGACCCGCGTCGGCGCTCCGGCACGCTCGAGCGCTTCGTTCAGATGCGAAGCCCACGCTTCACGGAGATGCAACAGGGTGTCTCGAGCGTCGAGAGCTTTTTCCTTGCCTTCGAACCCATCGGGACCGACGCGACGAGTCGAGATCAGCACGTGAGCGTGCGGATTGCCGCCGTCCGGATCGTCTTTTCCCGTCCGTCCGTCGTGGTGCGCGATGTCCGCGACAAGACCGAGCGCGACAATCTCCCGCTCGACGAACGCGCGGACCAGCCGGACGCGATCCTCGACGCTCAGCTCGCGCGGCAACGAGAGTACGGCCTCTTTCGCGAGCCTACTGTCGACCCGGCGTTCGCTCGCCTCCACCATCTGCCAGAGCTTCTGGCGATCCGTGCGAGCCCATGCCGGTGCGCTTGGGGGAGCGAGGAGTTCGCGCGACGAGACGCCCTTGCGCCGCCTGTAGTCGAAGACTTGGCCGCGGCGGGCGCAGACCATCCGGGTGCCGGAGCGATAGGCGGCTGCGGCGACGGCCGAACGCCCGCCGGAGCGGCCGATCACCTTCAGCTCGAAGCGGTACAGCGCCATCCCGTCACCGCGCCCTGTGCGCACATACGTGGTCCAGCGGCCCGACGCTGGCTCGGTTTCAGGGTGAGGAACCCTGACGTCCGGCGCCTAAGCGCCGGACTGGGGGGAAGCCGTCCGGCGGGGCGCAGCCCCTGAGGACCGCGGGTGTCGGACGCAGTCCGAGACGTAACCGCGCCCTTCGGGACTCAACCCTAGCTTTGCCCGCCCCTCGAATGCAACTCTCAAAAAGCGAGCTTCGAACATGGACACGACCGAGACCAAGCCGAAGCGCATCAAGCGCACCCCGGAACAGAGGCTGACGGCGCTTGCCGCTGAGACCGCACGTGTGGAGGCAGAAATCCAAGCCAGGGATGAACGGGAGGCGAAGGTCGTCGGCGCTGTTGTGATCCGATGGGCCTACGACAGCCCTGCCAATGCCAAGCAGCTGGTCTCGATCATCGACAACGACGGTCTTCCGGATGTGGACCTCCGAAGGGTCACCGACCTTCTCGGCCGCCTGCACATCTTCTCCATGAGACAGGATCCTGTTCCGCCCACCGAGACGGAGCACTCGTAGGACCCTGCCGACAATGGACGGCGCGAACTCAACCGACCCCGTCATTGAGTTGCTCGACACGCTCAAGGCAGTCCGCCGCGACGTGGACCGACTCGGGCAGGACATGCAGGGGACGCTCAAGGCCGCACAGGCGGCCGAGATGGCGGCTGCAAAACCTCGTACCCTCACCCTCGACGTGTCGGCCCTCGGGCCGGCCTTCGGAACGCTGTCCGACCGCGTCGCGTCGTTGGACACGACGGTCTCCGCGCTCGGGGCCGACCGACTGCGCAGCGAGGTCGTGGCCGCGCTGCACGACGCGCGCGGTGAGATCGACGCAGCGACGCACGGGGTTCGACAGGCAACGGCTCGGCTGACACTTCGCCTCACCGCAGTTCTGAGCCTCGTCGTGCTGGGCGCCACCGGCGCACAGTTTGCCGGCGTCGCCGCGTCTACCTTCTGGGGTCAGGCGGAACGCGCCCGCCTCGCCGCCGAAGTCGAGCGCCTGCGCGTCGCATTGCCGACGCTCCAGGCGCGGGCCGAGGACTGGCAACGCCGCGCAGGCCGCGTGGTGCTGACGAACTGCCAGTCCGATGACAGGCGCACGCGCCTGTGCGTCCGCATCGACCTGAGCGCGCCGCGGTTCGGCCCGCGTGGCGAGTACGCCGTGCTCGACGGCTACTGAGTGCGCAGCGGGCCGTTCGGAATGACGATCGGGTGCATGAGCCTACCGCATGGATGGCACTCGCCGTGACGGACCCGGTCCGGAATCGGAAGGTGGCCTTGCCCTCGCCCGACCCTGCCTCCCGGCAGCTCTTTGCGACGTTTCCGCTGGCCGCTGACCGCTCCAAGATTGCGCTTTCTGAGATCCTCTGTCCGTGGGCTCGAGTTTTTTGAAGGCACCCCCCCCGGTTCGGCCGCCCTTCGCGATCCAAGCCCGCCAAGCGGCATCCACGATGGTGATGCGGTTGGGATCATTGCGCCGGCCGAGAAGGCGGCGCTCCTCGACGTGGAGAAGCCCGGAACGGGCAGCCGTCCGGATCGCGTTGCGTGCCGTCGAGGCCGACACCCCGGCTCGCGCCGCGATGGCCGACACGCACAGTTCACATGCGCCGCGCGCCCGCACCTCGTCGGCGATGATCCGTAACGCGGCGAGTTCGCCAGTCGTGTGCCGGGCCGCGAGCGCCGGGGGCATTGGACCAGAGGCAGCCAAGGTCCGCCGTCGCTCTAGTGACCGAGCGCGATCCGGCGAGCGCTGATGGCGTTTCGGGGGGAAGATGGACGGTCGGCCCGGCGGGGCGTCGCTCCGCGGCCGGGAGCTAGCAGGCCTTCGCGGCGGCACGGGCGCGGCCGGGATGACCGTCCGCCCCTCGATCAGCGCCGACAGCGCCTCGGCCTCGGCCTCACTCACCTGGCCCGCCCCGAAGGCGCGCCACAGCAGCGCCGCCACCTCGGGCAGCGCGCCCCGGGGCGCAACCTCGACGGCGCGCCTAAGTTCTTCAGCGAACATGTCCCAGCCCTTGCGGGCCACGGCACAGCAGCGAGCATCGCCTTAGCGGGCGACACCCTTCCACAGAACGAGCAAGACCGTTGACGGGATTGGCGTCCCGTCTTGACCCCTAAGGGTGCTCGTGAGACTGTCGGGAGGTGTTTGATCCCCCGCCGGTCTCTATGAGATCGGTCCACGGCCTCTCAGGTTGGCGCCTGAGGGGCCGTTGCTTTTTCTACGTTGCCGTCGTGGCGGTTATCTCCTCGAACCGGCACGAGTCCGGCATTCGCCCACCATCCCCGTACCGACACAGGCAGTCAACACGGCTACGGTAAGCCCTCCCTCGACGGGGGTCTCGAAAGGGCGGTCAGATACCCTTTCGAAAGAGTTATGGACACACCCTCTCGTCCGTCTCATTCCGAGTGACCGAGGGGCTGTCATGAGCGAGGTGTCGAAGGGGGTTTCGTCCCGCATCATGACGTATGCGGAGATCGAGGAAGCATTCTCTCTGAAACCGGCTTCAGCTCGGCAGCTCGTGCGCCGACAGGGCTGGCGTAGGCTCCCCGGTAACGACGGTAGGACCCGGATAGAGATCCCTATCGAAGAGTTTGAGCGGGCTCTCAAGAGAGGTGTCGAAACCCCTCTCGATGAAAGCGAAATCGATGCTGAGCCTCCTGTCGAAGGCCCTCTCGAAAGGACCTTCGTTGCCTTCCTAACCGCCCATATCGAACGGCTCGAGCGGGCTCTCACAGAGGCGCAGCAAGCTCTGTCGCAGGCGGTAGCTGACAGGAGCGCCGAGACTGAGAAATCCGATCACTTAGTCGGGGAGGTCGCCGCTCTCGCTCGGCAACTCGCCCAGGTCGTTGAGGAGGCCGGGGGTCGCGAGCGCGAGCTGCAAGCGCGATTAGCATTGGCCGATGCCGCAGCGGCTCAATCACGGGTAGAGTTGAGTGCTTTGGAGAAGAGAGCCGAAGCGGAGACCGCCCAGGCCCGCGCCGAGCTGGAAGCCTGGAAAGCACGCCCATGGTGGCGTCGGCTCGCCGGCTGAACCGCAGTTGTGCACCAGTCCGGATCTGGGAGGCTGTAAGTTCGTAGATCGTCGTGGGTACGGGTGTCCGTCATGAACGAGAGATCGCGTCGCCCACCACAGGAGCCAGGGCGGCCGGGATCCTACTGCAAGCGGCGTGCGGTCTCTGGTACCGGCAGATCGCGGCGGGCGGCCTCGGGGGCTTCCTGGCGGTCCGTGACCCAGATTATCGCAGCGCGCTCGGCCGCGGTCACAACCCGCCCTGGGCCTGCTGCACGGGCTTCCGAGATCAGGGCCTCCAGGGCCGATCTCAGCTCATCTGTGAAGGCGTCGTCGTTCACCCGGTTTGGACCTTTGGTATTTCGTCTACGCCAACTCGGGGTCATCGCAGAGGATGTTCGAAAACGTACGCTAAGCGCCCATACCTATGCAGATTGACAGCGCGGAGACGAACGTTCTCTCTCCGCCTCGTGTCCCGAGATCTCGCCTGCTTGCTTACCAGCATGAGCCGCTGCTGCACGCTAAGTTTTTAGGAAGCCAAGATCATAAATCATCGGTGCTAGCTTCGATGTCAGCGTCTCGTAGGTTGAGTCAAAGACAGCAAATTCGGTTTCGATTTTGTCTTTCTGTTCCTCGCGTCGACCAAGAGCGGATCGGATCTGATACCATCCAACATCGGGGCGATTGAGTTTGAGGCTTTGACGAACGCTATATACATCGGTGATGGAGAAATACGTTTGCCAAAGGATTTTACCTGCTCGTAAGACTGCGGAAGCCTCAACCGAAAACTTCTTTTTATGTAGGTATTGAACCATAAAATCTGATTCAAATCGGTCAGGTGCATTAACTTCAGCCTCGGTGAACGGAATAAAGTGATTGACCAGACTCCATTGGCGACCATTCCACTCCAATCCGTTCGCGCCAGCCGTCAGATTTTGTGTGCTGAACAACATCCAGACTAAGCAGTCCATCTTAAATTCTTCAGTAAGAGGCTCATCAGGCTGTAAGAACTGATCCCGATCATTGAGCCACGACGGCTTAACTAGACGCCGTACCGCAAACACAACTGCCGATTTCCAGAGATTTTCCTTGGTGACGAAAAAACCGCCTGCGCTACAGTACCCTGATGATAGCAAGGCGGTAAGATTTGCGTGTTGAACATCACCACCGGGCGCAATCATTCCGCCGATCGCTCCGTCTGCCCATTTAGTGCCACGCACATCTTTAATACTAGTCGTTGGCACGAGCGCGCCTTTCAAGGGCAGGGCGTCATCCTTATTAGACCTTGCCCGCTTAATCCAATTGCTCAGAAATCGCTCACTTGGTAGATTATAGAATTGCTTTTCGCCAATTGCTTCGCCTTTTTTATTAAGAACCTCCGCAACTATGTTTGTAATTGGTGTCTTCTTTTTTGCGGAATTATCGGTTTCCCAAATAAGGAAGCCAATAGGGAAATTCCCATTTAGACCATCGAATGCTTTGCTAGGCACCAAGAAACCGCCGAGATAAGATGCATTCCAAAACGACCTGAATGGCTCAAAATTTGGAGCATTTACATATTTCAAGGTACTGAACATAGCCAAGGTAGCGTTTGGTATCTCTTTGGCGATCCGCACTAGAAATTGCACGAATAGTTCGCGCGAAGCGTATCCAAAATCACTGATCGTTTTAGCAATCTGCGTCTTTGAAACGCTTTTTTTGCTCTCTGAATTTTTCCCACGAGAACTTGTGATGTTATCTATGTTTGCAGCTTCTGCATATGGCGGATTGATAAGTATCAGGATCTTTCGACCTTCGGCGATTGCCTGCCGCAGAGCGGGCGGCACTTTGTTGGTGAGGCTATAGTCAATTCTGCCATCAGCCGTAATGTCATCATTGAGATAATCATATTGAAACCGAGTGGCGGAAACGCAGGTTCTAGTAGCTTTCATAACATCGACGTCAGCTTGATCTAATGTACTCATAAAAACGTTTCGCGGGTTGGAATGCTTGGTTTCCAAGTTCCCAACGCCGCAGCACATGTCCCAAACTATGTAGTTCTTCTGCCAGTTCTTCCCAAGAACGTCGGCTAACTTATCGTAGGCTTTATCAACCACGTGGAGTGGAGTATAGAAAGCGCCCTTGAAGCTACGCTCGTCTAGCGGGATTAGGGAGTCGCGACGCTCTAATAAGTAATTGCGATACTCCTCATCTGGTGGGCGGTGATAAATTGACCAGAACTGACGGTAACCCTCACGATTACCTAGTTTATAAAGTTTACCGTCGAGGGAAAATACGGGCGCTTCTCCTTGATGGAGAAGTTCGGCCGGCAAGTTTTCATGAGTCGCCTTGGTTCCGTCATGCATGATGTCGGCGAAAAAGAGAAGGGCATATTTATCTACCGGAGCACCGCCGATTTCCCGACCGATCATCTCGACCCATTTATCGAAAACTTGCTTCAAATTATCTGGCGTGATCGAAATGCGGATAATATCGCCCTTTGTCAGAGCGGCTTTTACAGTACTGATGAATTCATCTTCGTGCGTCGCTATCCTGAACGAGACCATCCTTGTTCCAATGAACGCGGATACTTGGTCGAGCGCCTCCTTCGGGAATTTAGTAGCCGACTTGCCCCATTTTATCGTCTTCTTTTTCAAAAATGGAATAACATCAGCGGTCTTCATCAGAGCCGCCTTCTCAGTATCCATTACTGCCAGGAACGGTGGTAACTCGTCCCCTTTATTCAACCCATCCTGCACATAATGCAGAAGCTGGGTGAACATCTTATAACTTGAGTCCTTGCCGTGATGTTTAGCCTCGAACCACATTTCCTTCGTACGAATATCAATTAGCCCTTTGGTATATTTCTTCAAGCCTAACGCCTGAATGTAAACATCTTTGACGTCTTCCTCGCTGCGGACATCTTGTAGTTTTTTGTACAGAGACATTATGTTCCCGCTGGACCATGCCCGATGCACGGTAGACATCGCCGTTCGCATATGCCGTGGCAAGCGCTGTGGCAGCGTCGTGAATATCCTCACCCATGGGGTTCTCGTAGTCGAGGGCGGCGGAGACAACGCCTACTGGACACGCGTCCTCGTCACGTAGAAGGGGACCCAAAACTCAGTTCGAAACCACGAGGCGTAGGCCCTGGCGCGGGAGATACGCGCGCTCAACGTCGGCTTCGTTCGCAGCCAGAAGGCGCGCCAAGTCAGACAAGCTGTATCCAAGCTCGTTGCAGTGATACTTGATGATATCTCTAAGGCGCCAAGGTTCTTCTACCTGTATTTCGTATGGCTCACCCTCGTTGAAAGATTTATTATACTGAACATTCATGTTTTTGTACTGAGAATCAGTAATTAATTTTAGGTCGTAAGTTCTTTTAATCAAGCTTTTTATAGAGACCTTCCAGTACGCTTTCACTCTACCGAGAGCAGTAATCTTAGGAGATATCAAATATGATTTGATATCCGAGGCAGGCATGAGGAAAGCCGCAGCGAAGCGGTGCGCCTCCTCTTCCATCTTCTGATCGTCGTCAGGCACGGTGTGCATAACGATGTGTCCAAGCTCGTGCGCGAGCGAGAAACGGAAGCGGTCCCCGGCAACATCCTTGTTCATGAAGAAGAGCGGTGGCATGCCCTCCGAACGGAAGCTGATGCCGTCCAGAAGCTTGGTGTGGAAGCTCGTCATGATGACGATGCCGCCCGCCTGCTCAATCGTATCAACCACGCAGGCGACCGGCCCACGCGGCAGCATCCAGTACGCGCGCAGCCGCTCGGCGACCTTCTCTGGCGTGAGGCCGCTCTCGTCCAGGTCGATCTGAGGGATCGGCTTGGCGACTTCCAGGTCGTAGGAGCGCAAGAGCCTCGCCACGTGCTGACGCCGGATGTTGATGACCGCACCGATCCGCGCGAGTGGCTTCGCGCCGAGCTTCGTGCGCTTGCGGTAGTGAAAGGCGGGGAACCCGATCGCGCGCTCGCGCTGATGGAAGAAGGCTGTAGGGAAGCGGAGTGCCTTCGCGAGGTTGCCCAGCACCTCGTCGGAGGGTTGGCCGATCAGGCCGTGTTCGAGCTTCGAGATGAGCGCCTGCGTGACAGACGCCTCTCTCGCCAGATCAGCCTGGGTCATCTCGCGCGCCTCACGCGCGAGTCTCAGCATGTCAGCGTTGAAGACCGCGTCGGTCACTTAGCGTCCTCGTCTCGCACGCGCCGCCTCAAAGTCGGTCCGACCAGTGTCAGGGATCCGCTCCGGCGTGATGTCCACCCACGCAGCCTGGGCTTCCGTAGCGGTGACCTGCGCCGTCCAGATCACGTCCTTGCCGATCTGCCTGACAATCATCACCCGCTCGATCGCGGCCCCGGCGGCATCCATTTGGTAGCCCGCATACAGACGCACGGCCGCCTCGGGCAGATCGAGGAGGGGCATCTCGTCGTCATAATCCTGCTGTTGCAGGGTCTGGTAGTTAGCGTGTTGGCCTAACCCGTTCACCTTCTTGACCCGGATCAGCGCCTGATCCCGGTAGTTGAGCAGGTGAAGCCCCCGGCGATCCAGGAAGTTCACCCCAGGCGTGCCGTCGAAGCGGTCCATCAGCGCTCGTTCGGCGTGGTCGTAGATGCAGCACGCGGCAGCGCGATCACTGTGCTGCGCACGAACCGCATCCGAGTACCCGTCACCGTTGTAGGTGGCGACCGCCTCGTACAAGGCGTCGTGGATGCCGAGCAGCAGGGGCTCGATGATCGCCATCTGGCGCGACTGGTCTTCTTCCACGTCCATAAGGCCCTCTCCATCCGGCAGCACGTCGCGCCCTTGGAAGGATATGGCGGAAAATATAACCGTTTCAATAACCGAGCCGCAACTCCTTGTCGGGCCTTACGCTTTGGACTCCTGGGCGTCCCAGACGAGAGCCCTGGAAGCGCTACAATCCGATCTCGACAGCGAGATTGTCGGCGAACAGGGCCCCCTCACGGACGTACCGGCGCAGGGTGCTGAGCGAGGCGTGACGGGTCTGGTGAGCGATCCGGATCTCGCCAACCCCGGCATGGGCGGCCGAGGTCGCGAACCCCGCCCGCATGGAGTGGCCCGCATAGGCCGCCGCGTCGAGCCCGGCGGCGCCAGCGCGGCGCTGGACGATCAGCGCGACGGCGTTGCCGGACAGCCGCCCGCCGAGGCGGCCGTGACGGTCGACGGCGCGGAACGCCGCCCCCTCGGCGATCCCGGTCGCGGCAAGCCACGCCGTGTAGGCGGCGGCCGGACACGTCGCCTGTCCCGTGCGCCCGACCGCGAGCACCGCGCCGCGACCCTCGGCGTCGGTCTTGCTGCGCCGGATCGTGACCCGCAGGCCCTCGGGCAGGACGGCGATGTCGGCCACGTCGAGGGCGGCCAGCTCGGAGCGCCGCAACGCGGCGGCGGTGCCGACCAGGAGCAGGGCGCGGTCGCGCCGGTCGGCGAGGCCGTCGCCGAGCCCGGCGAGCACCTGCTTCAGGCGCGGCACGGTCAGGGCCTCGGCGCGGCGCTGGGCGGAGCCGCGCTCGCGCCGGAGGCCCGCCAGCACGTCGGCCACGGCCGGGTGGCGCACGTCGAGGCCGAGCCCGGCCCGGCGGTGCCGGGCGGCGAGGCTGCTCACCCGCCGGGCGAGGGTCGCGAGCGACAGCCGGTCGGCGCAGTCGGCGAGGTAGAGCCCGACCACGGCCGGGGCGGCGGGCAGCGGTTCGAGGCCGCGGGCGGCGCACCACCCCGCGAATTCCCGCCAGTCGGCCTCGTAGGCGCGGAGCGTGTTAGCGGCGCGCGCCTGCCGAGCGAGTCCGGCGGCGCGGGCGGCGACCGCTTCCAAGTCGAGCGCGGGGCCGATTGCGGTCTCTGCGACAGGGGTAGGAAGGGTGGTCACGGGGAACCCACGTCGTTGGAGGTTTCGGTCGCCAGCA
>NZ_JADPKE010000052.1:0-10958 GCF_023073795.1 Bradyrhizobium sp. 159
CCTTCTGCCGATTGGCATCGGCCTTGATTAGGCTCGCATCGACTGCAAATCCTTCACCGCCGACCAGTCGTTCCTCGATGCAGCGCCGCAGCACGCTCTTGAACACGCGACGGAAGAGATCGCTCTGCCGGAAGCGGCCATGCCTGTTCTTGGAGAATGTCGAATGATCGGGCACCGTCCCATCCAGACCGAGCCGGCAGAACCACCGGTAGGCCAGCTTGAGGTGAACCTCATCGCACAGGCGCCGTTCCGGTCGGATGCCGAAGCAGTAACCGATCAGGAGCATCCGGATCATCAGTTCAGGATCGATCGAAGGTCGGCCGATGCTACTGTAGAAGGGTGCCAGGTCCTGCCTGATCTCTTGCAGATCGACAAACCTGTCGACCGATCTCAAGAGATGGTCGGCGGGAATATGCTTCTCGAGCGAGAACTCATAGAACAAAGCAGCCTGTTCGACTTCGATGCCCCATCATGATCTTCAGTCCTGCCAATTAGACAGACTGAATCACTGATATCTCTGAGTCGCAACTGCCGCCTTTTTCAACAAAATCGGCCCGGAGCGGTCTGCGAGAGCAGAGCAGAGCGCGTCTGCTCTGCTCTCGAATTCAGACGTCAACTTGTTCTGCTATCGCGAGGGCGTCGTCGACCTCGATGCCGAGATATCGAACCGTACTCTCGATCTTGGTGTGCCCTAAGAGCAGCTGCACGGCTCGCAGGTTACCGGTTCGACGATAGATCAAGGTCGCCTTGGTCCGACGGAGGGAATGCGTCCCGAACAGGTGCGGGTCTAGTCCAATGTCAGCGATCCAGTGTGATAGGAGCCGGGCATACTGGCGGGTAGTCATGTGCCCAGTCCGCCGCCGACCAATGAACAGGTATTCGCCTGACTTTCTGCCGGTCACCCGCAAGTAGTCGTCGATCGCCTGACGGGTCGATTCCGTCAGTTCAAATTTGACAGGTCGGCCGGTCTTTTTCTGTCGGACGCTCGCGCGGTCGGCTGCATATCCGCCTGGCGCAACGTCATCCACTTTCAACGCTACCACGTCGCAGCCGCGAAGCTTACTATCTATGGCAACGTTGAACAGCGCCAGATCTCGCATCCGGCCTTCGACCTGGAGCTTGGTTCGGATCGACCAGACATGCTTGGGACGGAGGGGTGGCTTCGCGCCGACGATCTTTCCTTTATTCCACGGGGTGCGTTTCGAAGCGGCAGGGGTAGCGCTCAGAGCATCGGTCATGGTGACCTCCTCAATCGTGAGGCTGGTCATTTTCCGCCTGGAACCCTTCCGATCCTGCGTCCGCCTTCAGACGATTGGAAACGTACTTGCGTGCAATTCGAGCGATGGGAGGCCCGAAACCCAAGGCGGACATTCCGAGCGCTGTTGCGAGCGTCGAAGCGTGCTGAGCGCAGATGTCGGCTTCTGCTGTTCGGCTAGTACTTGCCGCGGCTCCACTGAGAGCCTCAACGGAACCAGGAACAATGTCCAGGCGATCTGATTGGAACGTCGTACGTCCAAACCAGGATAGCTTCCGGGGAGGCGTCTTTTTCAGGAAGGAGCCAGCAATGGATGACGAACGGAAATCATCAAAAGCGGGGGAACGGGCCGCTGAAGGCTTGCGCGACGCGACTGCTAAGGAAGAAGCGAAAAACGAGAGCAAGACGGGACACGACCTGGCCAAGGGCGCTGATCGCTTCGAAGAACGCTCTAAAAGCTCCGATGGAAGAAGCGCAAAAGAGAAACAAAAGGGGTGAATGAATACAGCAGACCTCGCGCTTTCCGTTGAGGACCCAACCGGGACCGGTACTTGGCTGAGATGGCCATCTGCCCAGCTGCCGTTGGCGAGGCTCTCTGAGATCCGCCACCGGCCCATCAGCGAAGTTGCGGTCCAGGTCATTGAGGTCTGCTTGGCAAGGCATGGCGGACCAGATTTGCTCACGTCGAGTTCTTCGCATTTTGACCCGTTGCAGACCTTCAGTCTCCTTCAATCCAAATTCCTGCTTCGCTAAGGGCGTTCAGAAACCGGTCAATGTCTTTGGGGTCCAATACTCGGCTGTCACACAGCTCATTCAGCTCATCGAAGGTAATCTTACCGTCAGGTCGGCCGATTTCGATGGCTCGTCGAATGATTTCTGACACGTTCATGTTCTCTCCGTTTCAGCAGTCTCTACTATAGTGGGAGAGAGGCGGCTTGTGGCCCATCACGTCCCTTGGCACAGCGCAACGAGATGTCCGGATTGCGGCGTACGCCGGAAGTGACCCGCCGAGGGGCAAGCCGAAGCGATTGACCCGAAACGGACTCAGAATTGGCGGATGCGGGCTCACGTGTCCCCCCTAACGGTCGTGGGTCGGAGCAATGGGGCAGTTTCCCTAGTTCTCGCCGCTTCTGAACTGGATTAGACTGAACACGCCAACATCTGCCGTCCCGATTAACCTGAAGCCGGCCGATGCGGCCAGCTTGCGATACTCGGCTTCCGTGCGCTCGCGGCCACCAGGTCCCCGCAGCATGTTGAGGTCACTCATGGCGCAAGAAAGGCTCTCCGGTCCAGCTATCGCATCGGGCATGATCCGTTCGATTGCGATCAAGGTTCCGCCCGCAGGCAATGCATCCCTACAATTGCGCAGGATGACCTCGCAACGATCGTCTTTCCAATTGTGGAGGATGCTCTTCATCAGGATCGTGTCGGCGCCTCTCGGAATTTCTTCGAAGAAATTGCCGGCCACGAATCGGCCGCGATCGGCGATACCGAGCCGTTCGAAATGCGCACAAGCCTCTGCTTCGCAGCGAGCCAGGTCGAACACAACACCCTCAAGATGCGGGGTGTGCTGAAGCACCCCGCCGATCAATTCGCCGGTGCCGCCGCCGACATCCATCACTATGCGCGCGGCCGAGAAATCGTGAGCCGCGATGATCTTTGGAACAATTGACCGCGTGAGGCTGACCATGGCGGCGTTGAACCGACGGGTCCACTCCGGCGGATTGCCAGCTGCAGCATAGCGATCGTCGCCATCGCCCCGCAGCTGCGCCGCGGTTTTGCCGGTACGGACCGAAGCGAGCAAACCGCTCCAGGACTGCATGAGCATTTCACCCTCGAAGATAACCCAGTCCTTGAAAGAGGGATCGCCAGCCCGGTCGAGCTGCCGCCCGAGATCGGTCATGGCAAACCGGCCCTGCTCGGCTTGCCTGCAGAGGCCAAGTGTCGTCAGGGTAATGAGCAGTCTCCGCAACGCACTCTCCTCGGCGGACACGAGGCTCGCGAGCTCGGCCACCGACTTCGTCTCACCGCCGATTGCCTCGGCAAGATTGAGCATTGCCGCCGTATAGATTACCGCGGTGATGCGGTGCGACTGCACGAGCTCATACACAGATGCTAACTGGCACATGCGCTCCCTCCCTAGATACCCAAGCTCAAGCCTATTTCAGTCGGTTGGGACAAAGCCGGTCGACCGGACGATGTCCTTCCACCGCGCTGACTCAGATGCGATCAACCGCGCGAAGTCGTCCATGGCAATCGAATCGGGCTCGACGGCGAGCTTTGCCATGCCGGATTTCACCTCCTCGGTGAGGAGAGCTGCCTGAATCGTCATATTTAGCTTCTGGACGATTGGGGCAGGCGTCTTCGCCGGGACGAAGAACCCATACCACGTCAGATCTTCGAGCGACGGATATCCGGCCTCCCGCACCGTGGGCACCGCGGGAACAAACGGGCAGCGGCGCGGCCCGGTAGTCACCAGCGCACGTAGATCTCCGGATCTGATGAGTCCAAGCGAGCTGCCGACGGGCATGATGGCCGACGCGATCTCGCCCTTGACCAGATCCTGGATGGCGCCATTGCCTTGGTAAGGCACGTGAAGAAAATCAAATCCCGCGATGCGCCCGAGCATCGCACCGATGAAATGCAGTGTCGTTCCGGCGCCTGCGGTCCCGTAGGTGGCGAAGTTCGGGTTGGCCTGACACCAGGCGACGAACTCCGCGAGCGTGGTTACGTTCCCAGGCGCTTTCGGGCCGACGGTCAGCAGCGTCGGGGTCGAGGCCACGGTCGACACAGGCGCGAAATCCTGCGGCTCATACCCCAGCCTTTTATAAACGTGTGGAAAGAGCATCATGAAGCCGAGTGGAGCGAACAGCATCGTCGATCCGTCGGGGTCGGCGGCTTTCACTGCCTCCGCGGCAATGCGACCGGCTGCGCCAGGGCGGTTCTCCACCACGATCGTTTTAGCATAGTCGCTCATTTGGCCGGCAACGAGCCGCGCGAGCGCGTCCTGCAGGCCCGGTGTGAAGCCTGTCAAAATGTGCACGGTTTTTGCGAACGGCTGCGCGTGCACCCGCGGCACGAGGCCGGCGGCGGAGACCGCGACTGCAGCCGTCCACGCCGTAAGTACGTCACGACGCGTCATCATCACTCGTACCCCTGATCCACGCACCGTGCCGGCAATGCGCCGGCGCGGGCTCTGGGATGTATCAGGTCAGGAATGGACGAACTTGGTCGTCGGCTTACTTTTTCCTTACCGGCAGCTTATCCTTGCGTCTGAAGGTATCATGCCAATAAATCACAGTTGCGGGGAAGTGGTTTGCGCTATTTCTTTGAAAGCTGTTCTTTTGATACTGACCAGCGCGAGTTGCGCCGCGGGCCGGACGTAATCGCGGTTGCGCCGCAGGTATTCGACCTGCTCGAATATCTAATCTGCAATCGGCAACGCGTCGTCAGCAAAGATGATCTGATTAACGCAATCTGGCAAGGTCGCGCCGTCTCGGACGTGGCGTTGACCACGCGCCTGAACGCGGTACGGAAGGCAATAGGCGATTCCGGAGACGAGCAGCGCCTCATAAAGACTTTCCGTCACAAGGGCGTCCGCTTCATTGCCACTGTGCACGAGGCGCCCGATCGGAAGGCGCCAACTATCACAAGCGATCTACTGAGACCTGCCCATGACAAGCCTTCGCTCGTCGTTCTGCCGTTTGTCAATCTCAGTCCCGATCCTAAGCAGGACTACTTCGTTGACGGCGTCACGGAGAGTCTGACAGCCGACCTTTCGCGGGTGGCCGGCATCTTCGTGATCGGCCGCAATACGGCTTTTGCTTTCAAGGGAAAGCATGTCGACCTGAAGCAGATCGGACGCGATCTCGGCGTTCGCTACGCCCTCGAGGGAGCCGTGCAGTTAGGTAGAGGCCGGATGCGCATCAACTGTCAGCTTATTGATACCGAGACTGGCAACCACGTCTGGGCCGAACGTTTCGACAAACCAATCGCGGACCTGTTCGATATGCAGGACGAGATCGGTGCCCGTCTTGCCAATGAGTTGGGAACTGAACTCGTCAGCGCGGAGGCGCGCCGCGCCGCGCGGGCGCCGGACGTGGATTCTATGGACTTCTATTTCCAGGGCATGGCAAGCGTAAATCGCGGATCTGCCCCTGACAACCTGGCGCAGGCACGACACTTCTTCGAACAGGCTCTCAACCGCGATCCAACCAATCTTGATGCTATGGTGGGGATGGCGTTCGTCGATACCACGCGGGCTACGTCGATGCTGATCGACCGGATGGCGCCCCTGCGCGTAGTCGAAACTTCCTTGGCGAGGATACTTGGTCAAGTTCCTAACCACGCGATGGCCCATTGCCTTATGGGCGTCGTGCAGATCTTCACCAAACGAGCCGCTCAAGGCATTGCCGAATGTGAACGGTCTCTGGCGCTCGACCGGAATTTGGCTGCGGCTCACGCATGGATCGGACTTGGCAAATGCAATCTGGGTCATGCCGAAGAGACTGAAGCCTACGTCATGGAATCCTTCCGGCTCTCTCCGCGCGACAACAGGGCCTTTTCCTGGATGAATACAGCGGGGGTGGCGCAGTCGTATCTCGGAGTCGATGAGGCGGCTGTTCACTGGTTTAAGCGCTCCATCCAGACCAACCGGAATATTGCGCCGTTTGTCCATTTCTATCTCGCCGCCGCGTTGGCCCATCTCGGGGAGCTCGATGAAGCACGTACTCATCTGCAGGCGGGGCTTACTCTCATTCCGGCCTTCAGCATCGACCAGTTTCACGCCAGTTCGCCATCGGACCATCCGACTTGTCTGGCGCAAAGAACTCGTATTGCTGAAGGTCTACGCAAGGCTGGTCTTTGCGAGAGCTAATTGTCGACCGGACCCGCCTGGTTGTCTGCTGTTGGCCCGATGCTGCCTCTCTCGAAGTTCGTCCTAGTGTCGGCTGTCGAGGGTAGACCGGAAGCGACTTGCGGCGAGCTAGACCGCCGATTTGACCTGAGTGGAATTCTCTTGGTAGGCCGGAGCAATCGACCGGACACTAAGCTGGGTCCGAGTTTTGTCTGGCCTTCAAACTATCCTTCAGGCACGCCGGCCAGGCGCATCCCCTCATAAAAGCGGAGATGAGCTGGACTATCGACTCTAGGCTTGGTGCGGTAGCGGCGGATGGTGAAGCCGGGATCGAGTGCAAGGCCGGCTAAGGTGGCGGCGCGTGCCTCCTGCACGTCTCCCACCAGCGCCAGCGCGGTTGCGAAGTGAAAATGGGCGAGCGCGTGATTTCGGTTGCATTCGATGCTCCGGCGAAACCAATCGACGGCCTCGCTGTCTGCGGCGATGCTCAATTTGCCGAGCCCCACGAACATGTACCAGAGATAAATGCGCGTATCGTGCGGTGACAACCGGAGTGCTTCCCGGACGTGTTCCTCGACCTCTTCCCCGCGACCAAGCAGAAACTTGCCAAGTCCGATGAATCCATGTGCATCCGCCAAATTCGGATCCAGCAGGAGTGCCTGTCGGCATTCGGCGATGCCACTCAGTACGCGCCTGGTCTGCATTTGAACGGCGCCGAGCAGCATGTGAGCTCTCGGATGAGAGGGCGCGTGAAGAAGCACCCTATTCAAGGCAGTCTCTGCAGCTTCAAACTGCACGGATGGGTCGTCGGTCAGGAAGGCTGATGCTACGGAGACGTCGATCTGGGCGGCGGCGACCGCCGCTTCAACGTTGCCAGGATCAAGCGCGAGCGCGCGCGCGAAGAAGTCCCGCGCCTGTGCCAAGAACACCGGCGTCACGCCCTTGTTGATGCAAGCCCTGCCTTGAAAGTACAAATCCATCGCATCAGGACGGGGCGAGCGTTCTGCGCGTCTCGCTTCGGCTTTGATGAGTTCGGCGTTCAAGGTGTTGGCGAGGCGCGCCACGATCTCGTCCTGCATGTCCAGCAGGTCCGCGGCGGCCTTGTCAAATCGCTCGGCCCACACATGACCTCCGGTCTCAGTATCGGTCAGCTGCGCATTCAGGCGAAAACGGTTGGCGCCGCGCTGCACCGAGCCCTCCAGCACGTAGCGCACGTTCAAGTCACGGCCAATCTGCCTGGCATCGACGGCTCTTCCTTTGAACGTGAATGCAGTGTTGCGGCCGACCACGAACGATCCGGCAATGCGCGACAAATCCGTCGTCAGACATTCCGTTACGCCATCGACGAAATAGTCCTGCGCGGGGTCGCCGCCGAGGTTCGCGAATGGCAGTACGATGATCGACAAATGCGGCATCGGCGAAGACGCCGGCCGCGCTTCGATCTCAGAGATCTCCACCGTGCTGCCGGAGACGACCGGCGCGTCGATCGGCTTGTCATCGACCACCAACATGTAGCCGCGGCGCGGCAGGGTCTTCAGAGCCGGCCGGCCGGCGTCTCCCAGGGCACGTCTGATGTCGCCGATCGCCTGGACGAGGGAGTCCTCCGTGACCTCACAGTCCGACCAGACCTCGTCCATAATCTCGTCCTTGCCGACCAGGTGCCCAGCCCGTATCGCAAGCAGCCGCAGTACCGCCCAGGCGCGCGGACGCAAGGGGACGATGTCGCCGGCCCGGTCGCGCAAGGTATCACGGACCAAGTCCACGACCCGGTCGCCGATGACAATGGAATGCTGAGACGATTTCAACAAGGGCGCCTCGGAATGCTGCTTTCGGAAAATTTCGGCGAAGTTTCGGGACGCAGGAGGGATTGTACAGCATCATCTTACGGTCCGGGATAGCAAAACGCGTCCGATCGAAGCCGCCAAGCCGAGGTACGTCTCCATGATCCGGCCCCTGATTCTTGCGACCCTCACTTTCGCGATCGCCGGCCCTGCACCCGTTGCCGGGGCGGATAAGAAATATGGCCCCGGCGTCAGCGCGACCGAGATCAGGATCGGCCAGACAGTTCCCTATAGCGGGCCGATCTCGTCGCTGAGCCGCTTCGGCCGGATCGAAGCGGCCTATCTCAGGATGATCAACGCCGCGGGCGGCATCAACGGCCGCAAGGTGACGCTCGTGTCGCTCGACGACGCCTTCACGCCGGCGAAGACGGTGCAGCAAACTCGCAAGCTCGTCGAAGACGACGAGGTGCTTGCGATCGTCGGGTCGGTCGGCACGCCGACCAACCTTGCCGTGGCGAAATATCTGAACAGCAAGCAGGTCCCGCACATCCTTCTGCTTGCCAGCACGCCGAAGCTCGACGACCCCGAGAACCTGCCCTGGACGACCACGTTCATGATGCCGCAGCCGGCCGAGACCAGGATCTACGCCGAGTATCTGCTGAAGACCAAGCCTGACGCGAAGATCGCCGTGATCTATCAGAACGACGATCTCGGCAAGGGCAATTTGGCCGGCTTCAAGGCGGCCCTCGGATCGCGCGCTTCGACGATGGTAGTCGCCGAGGCCGGCTACGACATCATGGAGCCCACGGTCGATTCACAGATCGTGGCACTGAAGGCCTCCGGTGCCGATACGCTGTTTCACGCTTCCAATGCACGCTTTGCCGCGCAGGCCATCCGCAAGGCGCATGAACTGAACTGGAGGGTCCAGCATGTGCTTCTGTCGGGCGTCAGCAGCATTTCAGCTGTCCTGCGTCCTGCCGGACTTGCAGCCGCGAAAGGGGCGGTCAGCGCGTTCTGGCTGAAGACATCAGAGGATCCGATGTGGGATGACGATCCCGGCATGCGCGAGTATCGGGCCTTCATGAAGGAGTGGGCACCGAACGACGATCTGGAGGAATCCATTTTCCCCTATGCGACTGCTCAGATCATCGTCGAAGTCCTGAAGAGATGTGGCGACGACCTGTCGCGGGAAAATCTCATCAAGCAGGCCACCAGCATCGAAGGACTTCAATTGCCGACCTTCCTGCCCGGCATCACGATCAATGTTACTCCAATGAGCCGGATCGGATGGAGAAAGGCCAGGATGGCCCGCTTCGACGGAACTAGATGGGTATTGCTCGATGATGTCGCCGACAATTGAAGATTTTCGTTTTCGAAGATATTGGTGTGTGGAACGAATCAATGTCGGACAGACTGAAGATCGCCATCGTCGGGGCCGGGATCGGCGGCTTATCTGCGGCGCTGGCGCTGAGCGCGCGGGGCATGAACGTCACGGTTTTCGAAGGCGCCGGGTCGCCGCGGGAGGCCGGGGCCGGATTGTCCATCCCTCCAAATGCGCTGATCTTGCTCAAACGCACCGCGCTTTGCGATGAACTCGAGAAGATCACCACAAGGAGCCACGGCCTGACGCGACGGACGTCAAAGGGAGAGCCCGTCCCTGCCGGGACGTCCACGGGGCCAAGCTATCAGGTTCACCGCGCCGAGTTCCTCGAGATGCTCCTTGGTGTCGTGAAAGCGCCAGTCCGGTTTGGGCATCGTTGTATCGCCGTCGAAGAAGCGCCAGCCGGAGCGCGATTGGTCTTTGCCAATGGTGCCATCTGCGATGCAGACGCCGTCATCGGTGCGGATGGCATCCATTCGGTGGTCCAACGCCAGATCGGCCTGACGGCGCACCCTGCCAGCGAAGGCATCGTCGCCTATCGCGGCCTGGTGCAATCGGAAAAACTCGCATGGGGCGCGGAGCTGCGTGGCCTGAATATGTGGATTGGCGATGGCCGCAGCTTCATCTGCTTCCCGGTGTCGCAGGGGCGGCTGATCAATATCGTCGCCTTCGTTCCGAGCATGCGCGACATGGAGGAGACCTGGTCCGCGCCGGGCAACGTCAGATCGCTCGCAGCCGAATACGACGGCTGGGATGCGCCCGTTCGAGACTTGATTGCGGCGCTCGACCAGACGTTTCGTTGGGGCATCTACGATCGTGCGCCCTTGCCGTATTGGTCGCGCGGACATGTGACGCTTCTCGGCGACGCCGCCCACCCGATGGTGCCCCATTTCGGGCAAGGCGCCGGGCAAGCCATTGAGGATGGCTTCGCCCTTGCCGTCCTGCTGGAACACGCGAAACGCGACGAGATCCCCGCACGCCTCAAGGCTTACCAAGACATGAGGCTGGCGCGGACCAGTCGCGTTCAGGCCGCCTCACGCCTGGCCGGCCGGTTCTACCGATCTGTCGGCGATCGCGGTCAGGCGGAAAGATTTCAGGCCTGGATGTCAGCGGCGGAATGGATATTTCCGTACGATGCAGAGGAGGCTGCATCGGCAGTTCTGAACCAAGAATTCAGCTCCAGCGTTTGCCAAGGCACGCCTAAAAAAATTCCGCATCTGCCTCATCTGTGAAGCTGCGGCGCTAGACGTGGTCCGCTCATTTTTGAGCACCGGACCAAATTTGCTCAAACTGAGGTCTTCGCAGTTTGACCGATTCTGTTGAAAAAGGCCGGCAGTATTTAGTTGTAATAGCTCCGTCGCGGCTTGGCCGAACTGCTCAACCGCCTCTATGCGAGCCTCGGCTTGGGCATCGGGATTCAGCTTGGCCATCTTGGGATAGCGAAGCGTCATCGGCCACGGGCAGGGTTACGGTCCGGCATCGGGGGAGGCGGACCGCTTCTGTGTTTCGTTCGCCCCCTGCCATCAGCGCCTTCACGCGCCTCGAAATCGCCCGAACTTCACAGCCGAATCGGACAATCAGGTGGTACTGTCAAACGCCATCCGGAACTGCCCCCTTTGCGTCATGAAGAACTGCCCCCACCATCGCGATTATGATCTCGGTTGAAGGTTGTTTCCGCCGGTGGCG
>NZ_JADPKE010000073.1:0-9905 GCF_023073795.1 Bradyrhizobium sp. 159
TGCAGATAGTTGCGCTCAATCGTCCGGTCATAGCTGTTGTCGCGCATCGGATCGTCCTCCGCTGGAGCGATCCAATCAGCGAATTAGTGAACATGCACAATTGCGAGGAGCCCTTGCGACGAAGCAATCCAGACTGCCACCGCAGAACAATTCTGGATTGCTTCGCTTTGCTGACGGTGAGGAGAGAGTTAGCCCCTCACCGGCAGCGTCACCACGTCATACCCATGCCTGATCGTTCGCTTCAGCACGGGATCTTCCAGCTCGAATTCGAACCGGTCGGCAGGGCGGATGCCGCCCTTAGCGGCGAAGGTGCCGCCGAACATTGCGCAGCCGTCGGGCAGCTTCCCGCCCGGAAAGCCGCGTGCGATGAGCTCAGTGACCGGGAGCATGGCATCGAGGGTGCCCTCCTGATAGAGCATGCGCTCGCCGTCGATCGTGGCGTAGGAGCGCAGGATCATCTTGTCCCAATGGCCGACGACGTCCTCGAGCTCCCACAGCGTCGACGCGATCGGCTTGTCGCACATCTGCTTGGACACTGTGACGTTATAGGCCTCGACCTTGCGGTCGGTGTGATCGGAGCCGCAGCCGACGAAGATGCGGCCCTGCCACCCGAGCAGCACGAACTCGACCTCGCCGGACGAGTCGCCGCCGGTGCATTCGATGCGGTCTTCCATCGTCAGCCGCCGCGCCGAGACGCGATAGTAGATCGGCGTTGAGGCCGGCCGGGCGATGCCGACGGCCTCGAGCTCGGCGATGTGCTTGTCGCGCGCGACCGGATCGCGGCCGGTCCAGCCGGCGATGAAGGCCTGGTCGATCGCCAGCGTCAGCGGCGTTGTGGTGTCCTGGGCGTCGACGGTGAAGGTCAGGTCAAACACGGATTACGGCCTCCATGCCGGCAGCAAGTTCGAAGATGCGGCGGTCGGTCCCGCCCGCCCCCGCCAGCATCAAGCCGACAGGAACGTGGCCCTCGCGATGCGCAGGCAGCGAGATGGCGCAGCCGTCGATCAGGTTGATCAGGCTGCAATTACGCAAGGCGCGGATATTTTCGCGGGCGAATGCCTGGTCGTCGGCGAGATCGGCGATTTTCGGCGGTGTGTTGGGCGTCGTCGGCAGCACCAGGGCGTCATAAGGCGCAATCCGTGCATTGACGCGGGCGATCAGCGAGCGCCGCTCGTTGAGCAGATCGATGTAATCGGCCGCGCTCTGCACCTCGCCGCGCATGATGCGCACGGCGACCCTGGGATCATAGACGTCGCCCTTCGCGGTGATGAGATAGCGATGCCAGGCATAGCTTTCGGAAGCTGCAAAGCCGCCTTTGGCGTTCATCGGGCCGATGTCGTGGAATTCAGCCATTTCGATGCGCTCGACCATGGCGCCGTGATCGGCGAGCGCCTTCAGCGCGCGCTCGAAGGTCTCGGAGACCTGTGCATCGAGGTCGTCGAGCGCGATCGTGGTCGGCACCGCCAGCCGCAAGCCCTGGATCGGCCGCGGCTTGAGCGGAACGATCGGCTCGTTGGCCAGCACCGCGTCGAGTATGGCACAGCAACTGACCGATCGCGCCAGCGGCCCGATGCTATCGAGCGAGAACGACAGCGGCACCGCGCCGTCGAGCGGCACACGGCGCTGCGTCGGCTTGTAGCCGACGATGCCGTTGAAGGCGGCCGGAATCCGGCAGGAGCCGCCGGTGTCGGTGCCGAGGGCGCCATGCGCCATGCCATCGAGCACGGACACTGCCGCGCCCGAGGACGAGCCGCCGGGCACATGGCCCTCCGCCCGGTTCCATGCGCCCTTCGGCGTCCCATAGTGCGGATTGATGCCGATGCCGGAATAGGCGAACTCGGTCATGTTGGTGCGCCCGATCACGACGAAACCGGCTTTGCGCAGCCGGGCCACTGCGACCGCATCCTGCTCGGCCGGTGAGGAATCGTCGAGCGCGCGGGAGCCGGCGCGCGTCACCTGGCCCCTGATGTCGAAGAGATCCTTGATCGAGATCGGGATGCCGGCATAGCGCGACGGCGCGGCCTTGGCCTTGCGCAAGCCGTCCATCGCGTCAGCGGCCGCGAGCGCAGCATCCTTGTCAACATGGATGAAGGCGCGCTGGCCTTCGCCGGCCGGATCGGCGATCCTGGCGATGCACGCCTCGACCAGCTTGCGGGAGGTCGTGCGGCCGCCTTCGAGGTCTCCGGCGAGCTTCGCCAGTGTCGGAAAATCGGGCATGTCTGTCTCACGGAATATTGGCGCGCGCAATCTATAGCGCCGGCCGAGGTCGACACAAGCATTGTGCGCATGATGGCATGCATGCGCATTGCTGGACCGTTGACGCACTATAGTCGATTGTCGCATCAAGATCGAAACAGGCGGGCGCGAAGCCTGTCTCTTGGGAGGAGCTGCCGATATGGCCGAACCGCAGCGCGCGCGACCGAAACCGACGCCAGAGACCCAGCATTTCTGGGACGGCACGAAGGCGGGCGAATTGCGCCTCCAGCGCTGCGACGCTTGCGCGCATATCTACTTCCCGCCGCGCCCGTTCTGTCCGTCCTGCGCCTCGCGCAAGGTCTCGGTGTTCAAGGCGAGCGGCAATGGTTTTCTCTACAGCTACGTGATCAACCACCGTCCCGCTGCGCCCGGCTTCACGCCGCCTTACGCCATCGCCGTGGTCGAGCTCGATGAGGGGCCGCGAATGATGAGCAACATCATCGACTGTCCGCAGACGCCCGAAGCGCTCGAGCTCGACATGAAGCTCGAGGTCGCCTTTGAGAAGCTCGACGACAACATCACCCTTCCCGTCTTCCGTCCGGCGAAGGGCTAGGCCATGCGCAAGAACCAGGTTGCCGTTGTGGGCGCGGCCGAGACCACCGAGCTCGGTGTCATCCCCAACGCCTCGCAGCTCCAGCTCCACGCCGACGCGGCGCTCAATGCTATCGCCGATGCCGGGCTGAAGCTCTCCGACATCGACGGCTTTGCGACTGCGGTCGAAACGCCACAGCAGGTCTGCCATTATCTAGGCATCAAGCCGACCTGGGTGGACGGCACCTCCGTCGGCGGCTGCTCCTTCATGCTGCACGTGCGCCACGCGGCCGCGGCGATCGAGGCCGGTCTGTGCAAGACCGTGCTGATCACCCATGCCGAGAGCGGCAAGTCGATGATCGGCAAATTGCCGCGCTCGACGCCACCGGACAGCCTCAACGGCCAGTTCGAGGCGCCCTATGGGGTCTACGGCCCGCCCAGCATGTTCCCGATCCCCGTGCTGCGCTTCATGAAGACCTACGGCATCACGCACGAGCAGCTCGCTTCGGTCGCGGTGGTGCAGCGGGAATGGGCGGCCAAAAATCCGCGCGCGATGATGAAGGAGCCGATCACGGTCGCGGACGTGCTCAACTCGCGCATGATCGCCTATCCGTTCCGCCTGCTCCAGTGCTGCCTTGTCACCGACGGCGGCGGCGCGCTGATCCTGACCTCGGCCGACCGAGCCAAGGATTTTCCGAGGAAGCCGGTCTACATCATGGGCACTGGCGAGAGCGTGGAAACACCGATGGTCAGCCAGATGGAGACGTTCAATTCCTCGCGCGCGTTCAAGACCGCAGGGCCCCTCGCCTTCAAGGAGGCCGGCATCGCGCACAAGGACGTCGACCATCTCATGATCTACGACGCGTTTGCACATCTGCCGCTGTTCGGGCTCGGCGACCTCGGCTTCATGCCCTATGAGGAAACGGGCAAGTTCATTGCGGACGGCAACACGCGGCCTGGGGCTAAGCTGCCGCTCAACACCAATGGCGGTGGTTTGAGCTATATGCATTCGGGCATGTACGGCATGTACGCGCTCCAGGAGAGCGTGCGGCAGATGCGTGGCACCGCGCCGGCACAGGTGCCGAACGCGAAGGTCTCGGTGTGCCACGGCGTCGGCGGCATGTTCGCGGCGAGTGGCACGATCGTGTTTACGAACGAGAGGTAAGCCCTCGTCGTTCCGGGATGGTCCGAAGGACCAGACCCGGAACCTCGAGATTCCGGGTTCGTGCTTCGCACGCCCCGGAATGACGCAGACAACAGGAGAACACACGCATGAGCAAATCACTGCAAGACAAGGTCATCATCGTCACCGGCGCAGGCCGCGGCATCGGGCGGGAGATCGCGCTGCTTTGCGCCGCGGAAGGCGCTAAGGTCGTCGTCAACGATCCCGGCGCCGCCGCCGACGGCGCCGGCTCGAACACGGCGCCCGCCGAAGAAGTGGTCGAGGAAATCAAGAAGCGCGGCGGCACTGCCGTTGCCAATTTCGAGTCGGTGGCCGAAGCCATTCCCGCGAGCAAGATCGTGAAGACCGCGACCGATCATTTCGGCCGGCTCGACGGCGTCGTCAACAATGCCGGCATCCTGCGCGACATGATCTTCCACAAGATGAGCGTGGAGGCCTTCGAAGCGGTCATCAAGGTGCATTTGATGGGCTCGTTCTATGTCTCCCACGCCGCGGCGCGGATCTTCCGCGAGCAGGAGTCGGGCTCCTTCGTCCATTTCACCTCGACCTCCGGCCTGATCGGCAATTTCGGCCAAGCCAACTATGCCGCCGCCAAGCTCGGCATCGTTGGCTTGTCCAAGTCGATCGCGCTCGACATGGGCCGTTTCAACGTCCGCTCCAACTGCGTCTCGCCGTTCGCCTGGACCCGCATGATCGGCACCATCCCGACCGAGACCGAAGCCGAGAAAGCGCGGGTCGAGAAGATCAAGCAGATGGGACCGGAGAAGATCGCCCCGCTCTGCGGCTATCTGCTGGGCGATTCCGCCAGGGACGTCACCGGGCAGATCTTTGGCGTGCGCATGAACGAGATCTTCCTGTTCAGCCAGAACCGTCCGATCCGCTCGGTGCAGCGAAGCGAGGGCTGGACGCCGCAGTCGATCGCGGAACACGGCATGCCGGCACTGAAGGGGTCGTTCTACAAGCTGGACCGCTCGGCCGACATCTTCACCTGGGATCCCGTCTAGCTGGATTCCAAGCTATTGCTGCATCGCGGTCTCCGGTTGTTCGGCCGGGATCGCCCGCTTTACGCCCGATTGCAGGCGGATGGTTTTCCTCCCAACAAAAAAATGGGAGGCGACTATGACGAAACCACTGACCATTTCTGCCGAATCCAGCGAACCCTCTCTCGCGCGCCGCACCCTGTTGAAGGGCGCGGCGGGCGCAGTCGCGGCGACGGGCGTTACCATGAACGCGGCCTTGGCAGCCTCCGTCGCGCCCTTGGGCCAGACAGGCGCGCCGACGAGATCGACGGCGCCGTTGCCCTTGGGACCACTGCCGGGCAGCCGCTATCCGGACTCCCACTTGGAATCCGCCAAGAAGGGGCCGCCATCCTTCGGGCCCTCCGGCTTTCCCGCCTTCGCCGGCACCATGGCCGTCGAGCGGGTCGCCACCGGCTTCCGCTGGGCCGAAGGTCCGGTGTATTTCGCCGCGGGGCGCTACCTGTTGTTCAGCGACATTCCGAACAACCGCATCATGCGCTTCTCCGAGGATGACGGTCACCTCAGCGTCTACCGTCAGCCCTCCATGAACTCGAACGGCAACACCATCGATCGCGAGGGACGCCTGATCACATGCGAGCATAGCGGTCGGCGCGTGACGCGGACCGAACTCGACGGCTCGATCACCATCATCGCCGACAAGTTCAACGGCAAGCGGTTGAACTCGCCCAACGATGCGGTGGTGACGGCCGATGGCGCGATCTGGTTCACCGATCCTGCCTACGGGATCGGCGGCTTCTATGAGGGGATCAAGGCCGAGCCCGAGCAGGACAAGAAGAACGTCTACCGGGTCGATCCGAAGTCCGGAGAGGTCAAAGTCGTCGTCGACGATTTTGTGGAGCCCAACGGGCTCGCTATCTCGCCGGATGAGAAGAAGCTCTATATCTGCGACACCGGGTTCACCGATGGGCCGGACAACCCGTCCCATATCCGCGTGTTCGATCTCGACGTGACCGGGGGGAAGGTGTCGAACAGCAAGGTCTTCGCTGAAATGCCAAAACCGAGCATCACCGACGGCGTCCGCTGCGACACCGAAGGACGGGTCTGGTGTTCGGTGGGCTGGGGCGACCCGAACGAAGACGGCGTGCGCTGCTATACCCCATCGGGCGAATTGCTCGGCAAGATCCATATTCCGGAAACAGTCGCCAATCTGTGCTTCGGCGGCCAGCAGCGAAACAGGCTGTATATTTGCGGCTCGACATCGCTCTATGCCGTCTACACCAGCGTGCAGGGCGCCATGAAGCCGTGAGATAGTGCCGTCATTCCGGGGCGGCTCGAAGAGCCGAACCCGGAATCTCGAGGTTCCGGGTTCGATGCTTCGCATCGCCCCGGAACGACGACGTCAACCCGTATTCCTCAAGCCAGCCGAGATGCCGTTGATGGTGAGCTGGATCCCGCGCAGCACCTGCTCGTCCGGGTTCTGCGCGCGATGCTCCTTCAAGAGCTCGACCTGGACGTGGTTGAGCGGATCGAGATAGGGGAAGCGGTGGCGCACCGAGCGCTCCAGCAGCGGATTGCTTTGAAGCAACCGGTCCTGGCCCATGATGTCGAGCAGCGTTTCGATGCAGGAATGCCATTCGCGGCGGATGCGGCCGAAGATTTTTTCCCGCAGGGCTTCGTCCGGCACGAGCTCGGCATAGCGCGAGGCGATGGCGATCGAGCTTTTCGCCAGCACCATGTCCATGTTCGAGAGCAGCATGCGGAAGAACGGCCATTCCTGGTAGAGCTCCTTCAGGAACGGCATGCCCTTGTCGGGATGCTCGGCGATCCACTGCTCGACCGCGCTGCCAAAACCGTACCAGCCCGGCAGCATCAGACGGCATTGCGCCCAGGAGAACACCCAGGGAATGGCACGAAGGTCCTCAATCGCGCGCGTCTTCTTGCGCGAGGCCGGGCGGCTGCCGATATTGAGCGTCGCGATCTCGTTGATCACGGTCGATGACCAGAAGTAGTCGACGAATCCATCGGTCTCGTAGACGAGGCCGCGATAAGCCCTGAAGGCAAGGTTCGACAATTCGTCCATCGCGGTCAGATATTCGCGGCGCGGCGCGCTCTGGCGCGGATTCAGCAGACTCGCCTCCAGCGTCGCTGCGGCGAGGATCTCCAGATTGTAGCGGCCGACCTCGGCGTTGGAATATTTCGACGAGATGATCTCGCCCTGCTCGGTGATGCGGATCTGGCCGTTCACGGCACCGCCGGGCTGCGCGATGATGGCATCATAGCTCGGACCGCCACCGCGACCGACCGAGCCGCCGCGGCCGTGGAACAGGCGAAGGCGCACGCCGTGGCGCTCGAACACGTCGACGAGGCCGATCTCAGCCTTGTAGAGCTCCCAGCCCGAGGTGACGAAGCCGCCATCCTTGTTGCTGTCGGAATAGCCGAGCATGACCTCCTGCACGCAGCCGCGGCTGTCGACGAGGCGGCGGTAATCGTGCAACGACAGCATGCGGTCCATGATTCCGGAGGAGGCCTGCAAATCCTCGATGGTCTCGAACAGGGGGACGATATTGATGGCGCTGCGGCCGGAGGGATGGACGAGGCCGACCTCCTTGAGCAGCACCGCGACCTCGAGCATGTCCGACATGCCCTTGCACATCGAGATGATGCATTGGGGAATCGCGTCCGAACCGAACTTCGCATGCGCTTCCGCGGCAGCATGGAACACGTTGAGCTCGCCCATGGTCTCGTCGCTGTACTTGACGAATGGCGAGACCAGCGCGCGCGTCGAGCGTAACTCGTTGGTGAGCAGCGAAATGCGGGCGTCCTCGCCGAGCGCGAGATAGGACATGCCGGGGTTGGCAGCATCCATCAGCTCGGCAATGGTGCGCTCATGCACGGCAGAGTTCTGGCGGATGTCGAGCCGCGCCAGATGGAAACCGAAGCAATCCACCGCGCGCCGGAGCAGCCGCAGCCGGCCGCGGGCGATGACGCGGGCATTGTTCGAGATCAGCGAGCGGTGCAGCACGTCGAGATCGGCTTGCAGCTCCCTGACGCTCTCGTAAGGCTTGCCCTTGCCGACCGGCCGCCGCGTGATCTCGACTTCCAGCTTTTCGGCGGTCGCGGTAAGGCGCGCATAGATGCCGGACACCGCGAGGCGATAAGGCTCGCCGCTTCGGTGTGGCGAAGTATCCGGCGAGCGTTCCGCCAGCGTGCGCAATTCCTCGGAGACATCGGCGAGATGCGCGGCGATCGACAGCTCGGAGCCGAGCACGTGCAGCTCGTTGAGATAGAACTGCAACACCCGGCTGGACTGCAGCCGCAGCGTGCCGCGCATGACGTCGGCGGTGACGAAGGGATTGCCGTCGCGGTCGCCGCCGATCCAGCTGCCCATGCGCAGAAACGAGGCGAGCTCGCCCGCCGCCTGCTCGCCGCCCTCCTCCAGCCGATCTTCGAGCGCGTTGATCAGGCGCGGCACCTCGCGCAGGAAGGTGTAGTCGTAGAACGCCAGGCCGTTGGCGACCTCGTCGAGCACCGTGAGCTTGGTCCGCCGCAAAAGGTTGGTCTGCCACAGCGTCAGCACCTCGCGGCGGAGCTGCTCGTCGCTGGCGGCGGCCTCCTCGGCGGTCAGGGCGACGCGCTCGCGGCGATCGAGCAGGGCTGCGATCTCCATCTCGCGGTCCATGGTGCTCTTGCGGCGGACCTCGGTCGGGTGCGCGGTCAGCACCGGACTGACCAGTGCGGTCTTGAAGAAATTGCGCAGCGCGTCGGGGCCGATGCCCGCCGCCTTGGCATGGACGAGCGTTTCCGCCAGCACGCCGGAGCCGCCGTTCTTGCCCGCGGTGCGGGCGCGCATCTGCCGGATGTTGTTCTGGTCCTCGGCGATGTTGGCGAGATGGGAGAAATAGCTGAAAGCGCGGACGATCCGCACGGTCTCGGAGATCGACATGCCATCGAGGATCTGCTCGAGCTCGCGGCGGGCGAGCCGGTCCTCGTCGCGGTGGAATCGGATCGAGGTCTGGCGGATGCGCTCGACCAGTTCGAACAATTCGGCGCCCTCCTGGTCGCGCACGGTATCGCCCAGGATGCGCCCGAGCAGGCGGATGTCGTCCCGCAGGCGCGCCTCCGCTTCCATCGCCTGGACATCCTCGGGACGGTTGGGGCGATGCTCGGTGGCGTCGGATGGTATGGTCTGGAGGGACATGGCTCGCTCCTCGGTTCGAGCTCGCTTGGATGCCCGGCACGAGCGAGTGTGCGATATTTTTCTGCCGCAGTGCAAGATGAACTTGGTGGCGGCGCGGCAACATGGCTGACCGTGGCAGGATGGGTCTTGCAGAGCGGCGCGCACACGTTCTCGGTCTCGCGGCGCAGGCGCCCGAGGTTTGCTATCCGTCTTCACCCTCATCGAGAAGAGAGGGCGCAGGGAAGGCCGGGCGCCGGCTGGCACCCAGGGTCCGCACGCGAGAAACGCACGCGGGGTGACCACAGGTGACGCCGGGACATCCCGGCCTTCCCTGCGCAATGGTTTTACGGCTTATGGCGCGCTCTTGTGTCTGGGAAATCTGCCAGAATGTGCAAACGGGCGGTTCTCGCAAAACCGCCCGTTGCTGGATCTGAGCCCGGTCGCGCTCAAAGGCCGTGAGCCTGTCGGGGAGCGAGGGACAGATCCGGTGGTCTTCCTCAACCCGAACAGTTGCATGGGCTTCGAGCCCGGACCGAGCAAGGAAGGGATTGGATGATGGCACAAAACGATCTTGTTGTCGCCGGTATCGACGTGGCCAAGGACAAGGTGGATGTGTGTATTCGATCATTGTCGCAACGGCGGACGTTCGCGAGCACGGCAGAGGGACGGCGAATGCTGATCCGTTGGCTTCGCAAGTACAAGGTCACTAAAGCAGCGATGGAAGCGTCCGGCGGCTATGAGCGAGAGTGGGTCAAGGCGCTGCGCGAGGCCGATATCG
>NZ_JADPKE010000089.1:0-252688 GCF_023073795.1 Bradyrhizobium sp. 159
CGGTTTTGGTCCACGGCATGGTGTCCTCCCTCGAATCTTTGCAAATCCGAAGGAATCACAAGCCGGCCAAAACCGCTCACCCTTTTTCGGTCAGGCTCTGAGGTCATCTCGGGGAAATAGAACCAGCGGTGGTTCGGATTGTACCTTACCGAATAGGTCTCGCCGCGACGGTTGGGATAGATTAAATCGGAAGCGACGAGATCGTCGGGCGCAACCGTCGTGCCGTCGGCCATTGCCAGCGGTGAATCGCGCAAGGGGCCGCGGATCGGCCGCCACAGATTGATCACCTGCACGCGACCCTTCAGCAACTCTTCGGCTTCGTCAGGCAGATGCTCGCGCACGCGGTTGGCGCCGGAGACGGCGGTCTGGTCGACATGCACGCGTGTCGCTGGCTGGCGCGGGCCACCGCCACGAATGTCGGCGGCGCCCTCGATGCGCTTGCGCACGGTGTGGTCGAAGATGAAGACACGATCGGCCTTCAGCGTCGCGCGCAGGAATGCCTCCACGGCGGGATAATAGACCGCCCTGACCTCCTCCTCGTTGTAGAAATCCTTCACGCGGGTCGGATGACGCACCAGCGCGAAGCCTTCGCGATCAAGCGAGAAATTCTGCGCAATCAGCCGCGCATCAAAGATCGGGACCTGATGCGGCTCGGCAAGCGCCGTGCTCTTCGGCTCGCCCGGCGGCGGATCGAAGGCGTAGGTACGCGGCTTGCCTAAGACCGGCGCGAGATAGTTGAGTTCGGCTGTGACGAAGGGAAGCGATTCGATTTTTGTTTCTTGTAGGCCCATGGCCGGTCTCCCGATGTGGTCGTCTAAAGCATCTTGGCGGGAACCGGCGTGGCGCAAGGGAGCGGGCGCAAATAGCAATGGGGATGTTGTCGGGGACGCGAAATGCAGAAGGAACGTTTCGAGAGCGGCTTTCGCGTAGAAGGGCGCATTCTCATCTCACGGACGCATGAGCAATGCGTGAGATCTCGTGCCTCGTACGCCGCCGTGTCCGAAACACAAGATCTTGCAACAGCAGCGCACCGGCTAACACGAGCCGGATCATTCCGCGGCCTCGCCGCGAACAGCCTGACGCTTCGTAATCAGTTCACGCGTCAGCGGGATCAGCTCGCGGCCATATTCAATGGCGTCGATCAGCGGATCGAAGCCGCGAATCAGGAAATGGCTGATACCGAGGTCGTAATAGTCGCCAAAGACTTCCGCGACCTGCTCGGGCGTACCGACCAGCGCGGTGGTGTTGCTGTTGGCGCCGGTGAGCTTCGCGATCTCGGTCCAGAGCCGCTTGTCGATGCGGCTGCCCTGGTCGGCGAGTGCGAGCAGGCGCCGCGCGCCGGCCGTGGCGTGGCCGTCGGCGGGCTTGCGGTAGCCGGTCTTGTCCTGAAGCGCGGTCGCGCGCGCCAGAATGTCTTCCGCCTTCTCCCAGGCCTGTTGCTCGGTCGACGCAATGATGGGCCGCACTGACAGGCTGAAACGCGGCGTCGGCCGCCCGTGCCGGACCGCCGCGTTGTGGACGCGGGAAGTGACGTCGCGTACCTGCGCATAGGATTCACCCCACAGCGCGAATGTGTCGGCGTGCTTGCCGGCAACGTCGATCGCCGCATCGGAAGCACCGCCGAAATAGACGCGGATGCCTTCCGGGCGATACGGCTTCACTTGCGAAAAGGCGTTCTCGACCTGGTAGTACTTGCCCCTGTAGGTGAACGGCTTGTCGCTGGTCCATTCCAGCTTGAGGACGTCGAGGAATTCGGAAGTACGAGCGTAACGCTCGTCCTTGTCGTCGAGCGTGTTGCCGTCCTGCCGCAGCTCGGTGGCATTGCCCCCGGTGATGACATGGATCGCGACGCGGCCGCGCGAGAATTGGTCGAGCGCCGCGAACTGCCGCGCCAGCAGCGTCGGGGCGGTGAAGCCGGGCCGCTGCGCGATCAACACGTTCAGGCGATCGGTGACCCCGAGGACGTGCTGCGCGACCTGGAGCGCATCGGGCGAGGTCGAATGAAACGCCAGCAGCGCACGATCGAAGCCGGCATTCTCATGCGCTTTCGCCACCGTCTCGATGTGGGTCGGATTGAGCACCGGCCCTTCGCGGACGATGGTCTCGGACGAATGGTTGTTGCTGATGAAGCCGATGAACTCGATCGACATGACCGTCTCCCTGATTTTTCCCGAAAGCTAGAGGCCCAATGCGGCGCGGCCGAGACCGGTGCGCGTGGAATCGTCCTGCGGTGTGTGCACGCGCCCGCACAGCACGTCGCGATAGTGACGCTCCAGCGGATTGGTGCGACTGAGGCCGTGATTGCCGGAGATCGACAGCGCGTCCTCGACCGCCGCGACGGCATTGTTGGTGACGGTGAGCTTGATGACGTTGGACTCGCTCGCAGAGAGCTGGACGCCGTCATCGAAATCGCGCGCAAAAGACTCGATCAGCCGTGCATTGACCGCGAGCCGCGCCTCGATGGCGCCGACAATCTCCTGCGCCCGCGGCAAGCTCGCGAGCGGCGCGCCGAGGCCGGCGGGAACGCGCTGCTTCAGGAACGTGATCAGCCAGTCGCGCGCGGCGCGGGCGACGCCGTCATAGATCGCGGCAACGAACACCGTATGGATGGTCGCCTGCGTCACGTCGGGCGTGCGCCAATCCGCCGGCTTGCGGAGATCGACCTCGGCATCGAGCGGGATCACGACATCGTCGAAGATGACGTCATGGCTGCCGCTGGCACGAAGGCCGTGGTGGTCCCAGGTCTCGACGATGCACGTGCCCGGCAGGCCCGCCGGCACCAGGAACTGCCCGACCCGCGGCTCCGCCTCGTCGGTCCGGGCCCAGACCAGGTACCACTTCAGGATCGGCGATCCCGTCGAATAGATCTTGTGGCCGGAGAGGCGCCAGCCGGTTCCGGTGCGCCGCGCGATCGTCGCCGGCAGACCGCCGCGCGCGGGCGAGCCGAGCTCCGGCTCGACGCGCAGCGCGTTGATCAGCGCCAGGCCCTCGACGCTTTCGCGCGCAAGCTTGCGTGACAGCCGCGCCGGCCAGGTCGGGCTCCGCGACATGACGAGATGATTGATGTAATGCATTGACAGCACCAGCGCCGTCGACGGATCGGCCTTGCCGATGATGCCGATCACGCGCGCGGCGTATCGTGCGCCGGCGCCGGCCCCACCATGAGCCGCAGGAACCGTGAGCGACAACAGGCCCGCTGCGGAGAGCTCGCGAAAATTCTCGAAAGGGAAGCTGCCATTGCGGTCATGCTCGGCGGCGCGTGCGGCAAAGCCTGCTGCCAGGTCTTCAGCACGCGCGATGTAATCGGGCTCGGTGGGGACTATGCGCCCTTTGGCTACGGGAGTCACCATGTCGCGTCCAACCCCAGCAGACCGAGAATCTGGCGGCGCAGATCGGCCAGATAGGGATCGCCGCGGTGGCGCGGATAGGGCCGGTCGACACGGATGTCGGCCTTGACCCGTGCCGGGCGGTCACTGAAGACGATGACGCGGTTGGCGAGCACCAAGGCTTCCTCGGCATCGTGCGTCACCAGCAGCGTGGTAAAGCCCTTGCGCTGCCACAGCGAGACAAGCTCGGCCTGCATGGTGATGCGGGTCAGCGAGTCGAGTTTTCCCAATGGCTCGTCGAGAACCAGGATCTTGGGATCGTTGACCAGCGCCCGCGCCAGCGCGACGCGCTGCGCCATGCCGCCGGAGAGCTGGTGCGGATAAGCGCTGCGGAAAGACGACAGCCCGACGAGATCGAGAGCATCGTCGACGCGGTGACGCTGGCTCTTCAAAATGCCCTGGGCCTCGAGGCCCAGGGCGACGTTGTCCCAGACCGACCGCCAGGGAAACAGGGTCGGATCCTGGAACACGACCACGCGCGAGGGATGTGGACTGTTGATGCGGCTCTCGTCCTCGCGCAGCGTTCCGGACCTCGGCTTATCGAGGCCGGCGACAAGCCGCAGCAAGGTCGACTTGCCGCAACCGGAGGGACCGAGCAGCGCGACAAACTCGCCGGGCTCGACAGAGATGCTGACGTCGCTGAGAACGGGCAGCTCGGCGCCGTCGATGTCGAAGGCGTGGCTGACCTGCTCGATGTCGAGCGCAGCGCCGGCAGCCGGACGCGCGATCGCTTGAGCCAGAGCTACCATTTTACGGTCCCCTTCTGCCAAACTAGCAGGCGGTCGCGGATCGAGAACAGCAGCGTAATCGCGCCGGAGCAGAGCAGCGACATCACGATCAGTGCCGCATACATGTTGGCATAGGCGGCCCAGCCCTGCGCCCATTGCAGGTACCAGCCTAGCCCGGCCTTGACACCGATCATCTCGGCGACGACGAGCACCGCGAAGGACGCGCCGAGCCCCATGAACAGCCCGACGAACACGTGCGGGAGTGCCGCCGGAATCGCGACCTTCAGCACCAGGAAGGACGGCTTGGCCCCCAAGGTCCGCGCGACGTCGTAATAGGCGTTGCTGACGCTGGCGACGCCGGACCAGGTCAAGACGGTGACCGGAAAGCCGGTCGCCAGCGCGATCAGGAAGGTCGAGGCGCTCCAGCTCGACGGGAACGTGAAGAAGGCAATCGGCAGCCACGCGGTCGCCGGCAACGGACCGATGAAGCGCAGCACCGGATGCACCCAATAACCAACTGCGTGCGACCAGCCGATCGAGACGCCGGTCAGGAAACCGATCGTGGCGCCGACCAGATAACCGCCGAGCTGCAGTTTTACGGAGGCAAAGACACTGTCGAGCAGCTTTGGCAGATCATCGGTATAGACCTCGACGATCGATTGCGGCGGCGGAAAGAACGGCAGCGGCAGCCAAGCAAATTTTGCCGTTGCGACCTCCCACAAGGTCAGGAACGCGCCGAGCGCCACCAGCCAGGGCGCGCGTTTGCGCAAGCCGCGGCCTGCGGAGCCGAGATAATCGGCACCCAGCGTTCCGAACAAGGCAACCGCAGCGACGATGAAGGCTGCAATGCCGACCGAATGCGTGCGTGACCAGTCGCCGACATCCTGCCACCACAGACAGGACAGGCCAAAGCCGATCCAGGCGATGCTTGCGAGCACGCCGACGCCGGTCTCCCGGAGCCAATTCGCAAGCAGTGGCGCGCGAGAGAGGCGCGGCGCGCCGGAGGCGAGGCCGTCAGACAGCGAATACGTCGACATAGATGCGCTCCGCGAATTTGGCCGTGTCGGTGCTCGGCTTGAAGACCTGCACGCTCTTCAGATCATCGGCATAGGCCTTGAGCTCGCGCTTGAGCACGTCGCCGACCGGATGATGATGGTGGGTGTGGTAGCGCACCATGCCCTCGATGTCGGCGAGGGTGGCCGCCTTCGGTGCGTAGGGCTGGAATGATTGTGCGGCAATCGTCGCATTCTGCGCGGTGAACATCGCGGCATCGAGCAGCGCTTGCGTGATGGCCCGGGCGATCTGCGGCTCCTCGCGCACCAGGCTGCCGCGCAGGCCGAGGATGCAGCAGCTCTTTTCGCGATACTCGCCGTCGAGATTGGAAGCGACTTCCTTGTACTGAGTATCCTTGAGCCAGAGATAGGCGAGCGGATCGGAGGACAGGAAGGCCTGCACCTCGCCCTTCTCCACAGCGACATTGAGCAAATTGCCGGGATAGGCGCGCCAATCGACGTCCTTGATCGGATCGATGCCGAGCTTGGCGAGCTGGATCGAGAAGAAATTCTTGTCGGGGCCGGCGAGGTCGCCGACCGCGACGATCTTGCCCTTGAGATCGGCGAGCTTCGCGACGCCGGAATCGCGGCGCGACAGCACCCGCATGCAGCCGCCATGGGTGCCGGCGGCGATCTTGACGTCAAACCCCTGCTCCAGCGGCTTCAGCCAGCGCAGCGCCATGCCGAGGCCGGCGTCGCTCTTTCCGGTCGCGATCGCCTCGAGCAACTGGTCGGTCGAGCCGGAATAGTTGACGAGCTCGACGTCGAGATTGTGCTTCTGGAAGAAACCGTGCTCGATGGCGACCGGCACGGGCGCGAGGCAGACGGCGCCGGCATTCCACGACAGTTTCAGCTTGCGCGGAGCGCCAGTAAGCGCAGGTGCATTCGATGCTGTCTGGCACAATGGAAATTCCGAGAAGTCGACGCCGGGCGCGAACCCGCGCGGCGCAAAGGCGTGTGCCGCACCAAGAGCGCCGAACGGCGCAGCAAAGGCTGCCGCAAGCCCCGCCTGGAGCAGATGGCGCCGGTCGAGACTCGATCCACCGCGCTTGTCGTCATTGCTCATCGGTCCCACTCCTGCGCTGGCACGGCTCCGCTACATGCGCAACGGCTCGCGTTGCGCATGTTCCGTGCGGAGCTGCGTTTGAGAGAAAATCTTTTCGCGGGCGCTTCACGCGCCGCGTTGATGCGATGCGCAAATCATGCGGCGCAGTCGCCGCATCGTCAATGAAATGGAATTTCGAATGTTCGACGAAGCGAAGTCATTCTCTCCATCGCCACCCTCGCGAACGATGAAAGGATTTTCGCCGCTGCATCCTTTGGCAGAGCGCCGGGCTTCCCGCTCCCTGCTTCTTTCCTACGCAATTTCGGCCGCGCACACCGCACTTTCTCGAAAGCATCACTTTGCTAAAACGTCCTTGCCTGTCGCCTTTGCAATACGGATAGCCATTTCATTGACTGCGCTCCGCGCGGCCCTAGACTTCATGACCTCGCTGCATCGCTCGCTCACGCGTCGTGAGCAAAGCAACAAGACAGGCCACATGCGCATCAACTCCCATCATCACCCCATCACCCGCCGTCTCGCGGCATCGCTGCTTGCCGCCGCCCTCACCTTGTCGACGGCCGCCGCATCGTTCGCGGCCGACACCGTCGTGCTGCGCGTCGGCGACCAGAAAGGCGGCAACCGGTCGCTGCTCGAAATCTCCGGTTACACGAAAGACCTGCCCTATAGAATCGAGTGGTCGGAATTCCCCGCGGCCGCGCCGATCCTGGAAGCGCTCAACGCCGGTGCGCTCGACGTCGGCTATACCGGCGATCTCTCGTTCCTGTCGGTCTATGCGGCCGGCGCGCCGATCAAAGCGATCGGCGGGACGAGGTCAGACGCCAAGACGCAGGCCATCCTGGTGCGCCAGGATTCTCCAATCAAGTCGGCCGCCGACCTCAGGGGCAAACGGCTCGCCGGCACGCGCGGCGGTTGGGGTCAGTTCCTGATCGACGCGACGCTGGAGAAGGCGCAGATCAAGCTGGAGGATGCGACCTTCGCGCCGCTCGGACCGGTCGACGCCAAGATCGCGCTGCTCGCCGGCTCGATCGATGCATGGGCGGTGTGGGAGCCCTACGTCTCCTTCGCGACGCTGAAGGACAAAGCCCGCGTGATCGCCGACGGCGAAGGCCTGACCCCAACCATCACCTTCATCGTCGCTTCCGACAACGCCATCGCCACCAAGCGCGCGGCGGTGCAGGATCTTGTGCAGCGGCTGAACAAGGCGCGGCTATGGTCGCTTGATCACCTTTCCGAGTATGCCAGGAACACGGCCGAGCTGACCAAGCTGCCGGAAGACGTGCTGCTCTCGGCCTACACCGCGCAGCGCACCAGCCCGATCGTGATCGACGAGAACGTCGTGAAGGAGGTGCAGGATGCCTCCGACCGCTCGACGCGCTATGGCATCCTGCCGAAAAAGCTCGACGTCGGCAAAGCCGTCGACCGCAGCTTCACGGCTGCGGCCGCAGGATCGAACTAAACGCACCCGGCGGGATGCGCAGGCTTCGCCTCGAGGCCGGCCCGCTGCATCTCGCCGCGATCGTGCTCATGCAATTCGCCTGTATGAGCATGATCGTGTGGCTCGCGCTCTAGCCGCGCAAAACCTTACCAATATCCGCGATAGTAAGGCCGGTGAAAGACCCGATATGGCCGGTAGTAGCCGTAACGATAGCCGTAGTACGGACGATACGGCCGATAGTATCGCGGATAAGCGTAGGCCGGCCCATAGCCGTAATAAGCCGGGGCATAACCATAGCCGTACCCCGGATAGCCATAACCGCCGTAATACGGGCCGCCATAGTAGCCATAGCCGTAAGGCGCGGTGCTGGCGGCGATGGCGCCGCCGATGATCGCACCGGCCGCGAGGCCGCCGAGACCCCATCCCCAGCCACCGCCGCGCCAATGTACCTGCGTGACATCATCGCCGACGGCAGCCTTCATGCTCGCGACGTTGGTCGGCATCGGACCCGCCGCGGCCTGCTCGATTTGGCCGGCCATGACCACGCCGGCCAGCGAACAGGCAATTGCCGTTTTCCAGATCCTCATCGTCTTACTCCCTATCTGACGTTTCGCTTGGAAATGGATCGCATCGCCATGATCGAACATCCTTGCGCCTAGTCAAAGCCTCGAATTTGCGTGCGGCGCACAAGTGCCCTTCACGTCTCGCTGCGAGACGGCCGCTGGCGGGCCAGCGCGCCTGCTCGGTCGCCATGTGACACCGGCGCGACGCCGGAGTTCGGTGGCCAAGAACGGCATCAAGCCAAAGCATTAAGCTTGCCGCGCTCGCAACTAACAACCTACTTCCCGATTTACTATTCGTGCCGTTACTATCGGTTCCAATGGGCGCGGGACCGCGGGGCTTCTCGCGACAAAAGGCCTCGGCAAGCGCCAGAGCGCGGGAGGATGACATGAGTGCCGTCGGTAGTGAACCGCTTGCCCGCCAGGCGCTGGCGTTCGTCCTCGCTGGTGGACGCGGCAGCCGGCTTTTGGAGCTGACCGACCGGCGCGCCAAGCCGGCGGTCTATTTTGGCGGCAAGTCCCGCATCATCGACTTCGCGCTGTCGAACGCGGTGAACTCCGGCATCCGCCGTATTGCGGTCGCCACCCAATACAAGGCGCACAGCCTGATCCGGCACCTTCAGATGGGCTGGAACTTCTTCCGCCCCGAGCGCAATGAGAGTTTTGACATTCTCCCGGCGAGCCAGCGCGTTTCCGAGAACATGTGGTATGTCGGAACGGCGGACGCGGTCTACCAGAACATCGACATCATCGAATCTCACGCCTGCCGCTTCATCGTCGTGCTGGCCGGCGACCACATCTACAAGATGGACTACGAGGTGATGCTGCGCGAGCACGTCGAGAGCGGCGCCGACGTCACGGTGGGCTGCCTCGAGATGCCGCGCGCGGAATCATCGGGCTTCGGCATCATGCATATCGACGAGAAGGGCTGGATCCAGTCCTTCCTGGAGAAGCCGAAAGACCCGCCGCCGATGCCAGGCAAGCCGGACGTCTCGCTCGCCAGCATGGGCATCTACGTGTTCAATGCGAAATTCCTGTTCGACCAGCTCAGGCGCGACGCCGAGGACCCGGACTCGAACCACGATTTCGGCAAGGACATCATTCCATACCTCGTCAAGAACGGCCGCGCATTCGCGCACCAGTTCTCGACCTCCTGCGTGCGCTCCAGCAGCCACAACGGCGCCTATTGGCGTGACGTCGGTACCGTCGACGCCTATTGGTCCGCCAATATCGATCTCACCGATGTCGTACCGGAACTCGACCTGTTCGACCGCGCCTGGCCGATCTGGTCCTATGCCGAGATCACACCGCCGGCCAAGTTCGTCCACGACGAGGAGAGCCGGCGCGGCCAGGCCGTGAGCTCGCTCGTCTCGGGCGGCTGCATCATCTCCGGCGCCTCGCTGCGCCGCTCGCTGCTGTTCACCGGTGTCCGGATCAACTCCTACGCCAATGTCGAGAATGCCGTGATCATGCCCTACGTGAATGTTGGGCGCGGCGCTCGCTTGAAGAACGTCGTGATCGACCGTGGCGTCGAAATCCCCGAGGGCCTCGTCGTCGGTGAAGATCCCGAGTTCGACGCCAAGCGCTTCCGCACCACCGAGCAGGGCATCTCGCTGATCACCCAGCCGATGATCGATGGGCTCAATAAATGACGCCTGTTCGCGTCCTCGCGGTCGCTTCTGAAGTCTATCCCATCGTCAAGACCGGCGGCCTCGCGGACGTCGCTGGCGCGCTGCCGGTTGCGCTGAAGGCGCATGGCGTCGAGATGCGCACCCTGATGCCCGGCTATCCCGACGTGACGCGGCTGCTCGCCGGAGCGGAGGAAATCCGGCGCTGGCCGGATTATTTCGGCGGGCCTGGACGCCTGCTCGCAGCCTCGCACGACGGCCTCGATCTGTTCGTGCTCGACGTGCCGCATCTCTATGCGCGGCCGGGAAATCCTTACGTCACCAGCGAAGGCGTCGACTGGCCGGACAACGGCGTGCGCTTCGCCGCGCTCTCGCGCGTCGCCGCCGATATCGGCCACGGCCTGGTTCCGGCTTTCGTGCCCGACATCATGCACGCCCATGACTGGCAGGCGGGGCTCGCGCCGGCCTATCTGCATTATGACAACCGGCCGCGGCCCGGCACCGTGATGACCATTCACAACATGGCCTATCAGGGCAAGTTTGCTCCCGAGCTGATTGGCGCGATCGGCCTGCCCTGGCACTCCTTGAACGTCAACGAAATCGAATATTTCGGCGGCATCAGCTTTTTGAAGGCGGGCCTGCAATTTGCCGATCGCATCACCACGGTGTCGCCGACCTACGCGCGGGAGATCCAGAGCGACGAAGGCGGCATGGGGTTCGGCGGCCTGCTTCGCGCACGCGCGAGCGTGCTCAGCGGCATTCTCAACGGCATCGACATCTCGGTGTGGAATCCGCAAACCGATCCGCACATTGCCTACCGCTTCGGCGCGGAAGACCTCACGTTCCGGGCTGCAAACAAGGCGGCGCTTCAGCAGCAGTTCAATCTCGATTCCTCCGACGAGGCGCCGTTGCTCGGCGTCATCAGCCGGCTGTCCTGGCAGAAGGGGCTCGATCTCCTGCTCGAGGCCATTCCAATCATATTGGGTGAAGGCATGCAGCTCGCGCTGCTCGGCAGCGGCGATCGCGATCTGCAGGACCGCTACCAGGCCGCCGCTCGCGCCAATCCCGGCCGGATCGGAGTCGTGATCGGCTACGACGAGATCCTGGCGCATCTGATCCAGGCCGGCTCGGACGCGCTGATCGTGCCGTCGCGCTTCGAGCCGTGCGGCTTGACCCAACTCTGCGCGCTGCGCTATGGCGCCGTCCCGATTGTGTCGCGCGTCGGCGGCCTCGAGGATACCATCGTCGACATCGGCGAGGCCGACGCATCCGGCCATGATGCCACCGGTTTCAAGTTCGGCCCCGTCACGGCGGACGCCCTCGCCGGCACGCTGCGCAAGGCCAACACCGTCTTCCACGACAAGCTGACCTGGCGCCGGCTGCAATTGAGCGGCCTTGCGACCGACGTCTCCTGGCGCAACCGCGCCGGCGACTATGCCGCGCTCTACCGCGACCTCATGGCGGCCCGCGCGTGAGCATTGCCGAATCCATGCTATAGAGCCGGCATGGACCCCTTCGCGATCAAGCTGCTCGGCTTTGCCGCCGCCACCTGCACCACCGTCGCCTATGCGCCGCAGTTCATCAAGGTCTGGAAGACGCGCTCGGCGCGCGACATCTCGCTCGGCATGTTCCTGGTCATGGTGCTGGGCCTTGTGCTCTGGCTCGTCTACGGCCTGCTCTCCGGCGATGCCCCGCTAGTCGCCGCCAACGCGATTACCGTGGTGCTCGCCGGCGGCATCCTGTTCATGAAGCTGAAATACGGGTGAGGATGCCCCCTCTCCCTTGTCGGAGAAGGAAGATCACCCACCAAACACATACGACGCCATCGCTACGCCCGCGACCTCGTCGACGAAGACGCGGCGGCCAATGTCGCTGCCGGCGGCGCCCGCCGCGACCATCAGCGGCAACAGATGGTCCTCGCGCGGATGCGCGAGGCGCGCGCTGGGCGCGTTCTCCCAGTCGACGAGCATGGCGTTGCGCCGTGTCGCGTCCGGATTGCTGATGGCCTCGTTCAGATAGGCCTCGAAGGCGTACGAGACCGGCTTGGACTCCGGTTGATTGAAGCCGCGCATGTTGTGATAGGTCAGTCCGCTGCCGACGATCAGGACACCGTCGTCGCGCAGCGAGGAGATCGCCTGCCCGACCCTGATATGCTCGGCCGGATCGTAGCTCGACTTCAGCGACAGCAATACGATCGGCATGTCGGCGTTCGGATACATCAGGCCGAGCGGCACGAAAGTGCCGTGGTCAAAGCCCTGATCGGGATCCTCGCGGCAATCGAGCCCGGCGCGCGTCACCAACGCCTTCACTTCGGCTGCGAGCTCGGGCTGGCCCGGCGCCGGATATTTGAGGTGATAGGTATGCTCGGGGAAACCGTAATAGTCGTACACCATCGGCGGATGCGCCGAGGTCGACACGGTGAAGGCGTCGGCCTCCCAATGGCCAGTGATGACGAGCACGGCCTTCGGCCTTTTCGGCAACACTTGCGGTAATCGGCCGAACTCCGCGGCGGTCTTCGCATATTGCACCCGTCTGTCCTCCATGAACGGCCAGGGGCCACCACCATGCGACAGGAACAGGGTCGGAAATCGCGTCATCAGGTCGTCTCGCTAGCAACAGGCGCGTGCGAGCTGCCCGCGCAGTTCGCGGCGAGCATAGGCAAACCGGGATGGTTAGCAAGCCGTTAACGATTTGCCTTCCAAAATCCCGCCGTGGCCGAAGCAGTCGGCCTGAAGACAAGTGAGACGTGAGATGAGGAAGTTTGCGCTGGGGGACGTCGTCAACAGTGACAAGGGCCGCCGCGGCGTCGTTCGCGCCGCCTACAAGTCACGGGACGGCCAGCAGTTCTATGCCGTCGAGAAGGATGGCGCGATGGACTATCTGGAGGAAGACCGACTGAGCCCGGCGCCGCGCGTCGAGCTCGCGGCATAAATCCCACTCATTTCCTGCCCTCACCTGCGAGCCGATCGAGACGCTCCGCGAAGGGGTCGTCTCCGCTCGCGATGCGATCGTCCGCGATCAGCAGCAGGCGATCACGGTCGGCGGCCGCGTCCCAATGGGGCAAACCGAGGCCATTGGGATCGCCGTCTTTCGCAAAATTGATCCAATAGCCGCGGATGCGGCTCGCGACCTCGCGGTCTGCTCGCGAGAAGATTCCTGCACCGGGCACGCCTTCGACACCGAAGATGAACTGCAACTCGCGTCCGTGCCCATGATCAGGATTTGCGCGCTGCGCTTCAGGCACATAGCTAAAACGATAGCGGAAGGTCGGCGCGCCGCTTGCGGCATGCAGGCGCGCAAGCAGCCTCACCGGCTCGGAGAAGTCCTTGTCGGTGAAGAATCTTGCCGCGCCCGATGACCTCGCAAGATCCGGATAAAGACTGCGCAGGTCATCGCTTGTGACGCCTGCCGACGCCAGCTCCTCCTCAACACTGAGTTCGCTGTCGAAACCGGTCTCATCGTCGTTCGAGCCGATGATCAGGGGAATGCGGCTTTGATGTCCCGCTGCAAAGCCCGCGGCGACGTCCTCAGTCACCAGGCTTCCATCCAGCATCGGCGCAAAGCTGCGCGGTGATTTGTCCAGCAGCTGTTTTCCGGCGCCAAGCAGGCGGCTCGGCGCAACGTCGCGCAAGTCCGTCCGCTCTCCTAGCGCCGCGACGAGCTGACGACCGACAGCCTCCGCCTCTTGCGCCAAGCGAAGGCGCGCACGACCGGGTAGCGATTGCAGAATGGCTTTGTGGAATAACCCGCGCGTCTGCCGGCACAGCATCAGCAGCGCGATCGACGTCGCGCCTGCGCCATTACCGAACAGGGTGACGTTGTTTGGATCGCCGCCGAACGCCGCGATATTGTCGTGCACCCAATGCAGCGCCGCGATCTGGTCCATCAGACCGTAATTGCCGGAGCCGCTTTCCGACAGCGCGGGATGCGCAAGCCAGCCGAGCACACCGAGGCGATAATTCACGGTGACGACGATGAGGCCGGCCTGCACCAGCCTGGCGCCGTCGAACAGCGGATCGTTCGCGGTCCCCGTGACGAAGGCGCCGCCATGGATGAACATCATCACCGGTAACGGACCATCGACTCCGAAGGGACGAAACACGTTCAGCGTGAGGCAATCCTCGCTCGCGCCAGGCAGCGACGGTTGAAGACAAGGCGCGCCGTAGTCGTAAGCGGTGCGCATCTCCGAGCTCTCGGCCGTCGGCTGCGGTGGGCGCCAGCGCAGCGGACCGACCGGCGGCGCCGCGTAAGCAAGCCCCTTGAAGGAGGCCACCTCACCTTCCACGGCGCCAAGCATCTGTCCTTCGCGCGTCAGCGCGAACGGAAACTGTCCGACCGGCTGGGCCAAGGCCAGGCCGGCGCAGCCCAGAACTGCGGAAGCCGCAACAAGCGCGAGCAAGGACCGCATCTTCTAGATATCTCGATGCGAGAAAGGGTTCCCGGCAGGTTATGTCCCTGACCGTCAGCGAGGCAAGTCTCTCGCCGCGTCTAACTCCCCTTGGCCAGGAGCTCCGCCAGCGCGCGGCGGGCGACGATGCCGAGCTCGCCAAGCGTGGAATGTCCCGACTGCGCCGCCTCGATCAGGCGCTCGGCGATGAACCTGCGGCTGTCGTGATCGCCGCCATGCGGCAGTTGGCGGCACGTCTCCTCCAGGACGACGTCCATGTTCGCTTTGGTTCGATCACTCAACTCTATCATGACGCCCGGTCAGTATGCGTGGCTAGTAAGCGCAAGCATACACAGAAGGATGTAGTCTGATTAGCCCGGACAATCCCGGCGATTGTGCATCGCGATGCGTGTATCGCCACAAGCCTCGCGCGGCCACGATGACGCCGCAAACGACTACCGAAGATTGCACTTGTCCTGATGACAAGCCGAACCTGCAGCGATAGCCTGCCGGCAAAACAAAATACACGGGAGGAATGCCATGCCTGACGCAAGGGTCGCCGCACGTGAATCCAGGGCGGCGAGTGGAGCAGCCCAACAGGTCGATGTCGCCGTGGTCGGCGCCGGGTTTGCCGGCCTCTATCTCCTTCATCGCCTGCGCAAGGCCGGCTTCAAGGCGATCGCCCTTGATGAGGCCGGCGACGTCGGCGGCACCTGGTACTGGAACCGCTACCCGGGCGCCCGCTGCGACATCCAAACCATCGATTACAGCTACACCTTCGATCCGGAGCTCGAGACGGCCTGGACCTGGTCCGAGAAATACGCGACCCAGCCCGAGATCCTGCGCTATCTCGGCTTCGTCGCCGACCGCTATGACCTTAGGCGCGACATCCGCTTCAACACCAAGGTCAGCGCAGCCACATGGGATGAAGCGACAGGGCGCTGGCAGCTCACCACCGATAACGGCGCGCCGGTCTCCTGCCGCCACTACATCATGGCCACCGGCTGCCTTTCGGCGCCAAAGCCGCCCGAGATCGACGGCGTCAAGGATTTTGAGGGCGAAGTCTATTTCACCGGACGGTGGCCGCATGACGGGGTCGATCTCGCCGGCAAGCGCGTTGCCGTGATCGGCACGGGCTCGTCCGCCATCCAATCGATCCCGCTGATCGCCGAACAGGCCGCGCATCTGACCGTGTTCCAGCGCACGCCAAATTTCGCGCTGCCCGCGCATAACGGCCCGGCGCTCTCGGACCGCATGAGCCTGCTGCAAAGCGACCGCGCGGCCTATCGCGAGCAGGCACGCCAATCGATGGCCGGTGTGCCTTATCCTCAGCAGACCGCGGTGAGCTGGCAGCTCAGCGACGCCGAGCGTCGCGCGCGCTTTGAAGAGGCATGGGGCAAGGGCGACCTCGTCTATATCCTGACCCAGCTCTGGGCCGACCAGGCCGTCGATGTCGACGGCAACAAGATCGTCCAGGACCTGATCCGTGAAAAGATCAGCGCCGCGGTCAAGGACCCCGAGACCGCGGCGGCCCTGATGCCGCACGATCATCCGTTCGGCGCCAAGCGTCCCTGCCTCGATACCAATTACTACGCGACCTTCAACCGGCCGAACGTCACGCTGATCAATCTGCGCCAGGAGCCGATCAAGGCGATCACCGCAACCGGCATCACGACTGCCAAGCGCAGCGTCGACCTCGACGTCATCGTGTTCGCGACCGGTTTCGACGCCATGACCGGCGCGATCCGTGCCGTGCATCCGATCACGGGACGGGGCGGCCGATCGCTCTCGGACGTCTGGGCGCAGGGACCGCAGACCTATCTCGGCCTCACGGTCGAGGGCTTCCCGAACTTCTTCATGATCACCGGCCCCGGCAGCCCGTCGGTGCTGTCGAACATGGCGGTGTCGATCGAGCAGCATGTCGACTGGGTCGTCGATCGCCTTGCGGAGCTGCGCGATGCCGGCTTCACCACGATCGAGCCGACCGAAACGGCGCAGGCCGCCTGGGGCCGGCACATGGCCGATTGTTCGATGCTGACGCTGCATCGCCTCGCCAACACCTGGTACACGGGCGCCAACGTACCCGGCAAGGTCCAGGGCCTGATGCCCTATACCGGCGGCGTCGGCCCCTATCGCAGTATCTGCGACGAGGTGGTCAGCCGCGGCATGCTCGGCTTCAGGCTCACCGGCCCCAACGTCGCGACGCAGTGCAATGACGGCGAGGTGGTGCGCCTGCAGCCGGACGTGCGGCTGGTGCTGAACCTGCTGACGTCGCTGAACCTGCCGCCGATCGAGTCGATGGGCGCGCTCGGCGCCCGCGCCTTCGTCAACGAGTTCAACGAGGGCCGGCCTGCGGGGCGGCCGATCGGCGACATCGTCGACGGCACCCTCCCAGTTACCGACGGCGCGCTGGCTTACCGTGTCTACAAGCCGGCAACCCCGGGCCCGCATCCGGTCGTGGTCTACTTCCACGGCGGCGGCTGGGTGCTCGGCGACGAGCAGTCGGACGAGCCGTTCTGCCGCGACATGGTGCGGCGGACCGGCATGATCTTCGTCAGCGTCGGCTATCGCCATGCGCCGGAGCACCGCTTCCCCACCGCGGCCGAGGACGGCTATGCGGCGACGCGCTGGATCGCCGAGCATGCCGCCGAGTTCGGCGGCATGCCGGGGCCGGTGCTGGTTGCAGGCTGGAGCGCCGGCGGCAACATCGCCGCCGTCACCTGCCAGCTCGCACGCGACCGTGGCGGACCCGAGATCGCCGGCCAGCTCCTGGTCTGCCCGGTCACCGACTGCACCTTCGATCGGCCCTCTTACAACGACAATGCGACCGGCTACTTCCTGACGCGCTCGCTGATGTACTGGTTCTGGGACCTCTATTGCTCGCCGGCCGACCGCACCGACCCGCGCGTCTCGCCGCTCCGCGGCAAGCTCGAGGGATTACCGCCGGCCTTCGTCGTCACCTGCGAGTTCGACCCGTTGCGCGACGAGGGCGTCGCCTATGCCGAGGCGATGGCCGCCGCGGGCGTCCCGGTCGAGCAGCTTCGGGCGCGCGGCCATTTCCACTCGTCGTTCGCGATGGTCGATGTGGTGATCACCGGCGTGCCCGGCCGGCTGCAAATGGCCGGAGCCCTGCGGCGCTTCGCGGGACTTCCGCCGGAGGTCAGCCGCGGCGACGAGAGCAGCCGGGGCCAGGACAGCCCGGGGCACAAAATCGCGGCCGCCGCGAGCTGAATAGGGACAGGCCGCCGGGAACCTTTTCCCGGTTGCCGCGTTGGTTGTTCGTGGCATTGAGATGCAGCGACAAGTGTGTAGGCCCCGGCACGCGACCCCGTGTGCTGGGGTCGTCTTTTGCGTGAGGCAGGACGATGGGGGACGTGGTCGGGGATTCAAAGGTCGATTTCGGCGCGCTTGCGGTGCTGCATAAATGGCCGTCGCTTGCAAACCAGCGAAGGCTGGACAGAGAATCCTACCAGGTGAGTGAAGGCACGCTCGACGAGTGCATCTCGGCCTTCATGCAGAAGCCGGCGACGACTCGGCACCTCTATGAGATTCGCACCGTGGCGCAACCACCGCTCGTCACTGAAATCCTTTCGCCCGAGCACGTCATCGAGCTCTCGCGCTTAAGGGAATTTCTCTGAGGCCTTCACAAGCACGCGAGCAGGAACCTTCTTCCGGTTTTTCCCGTTGTCAGGGATCGGAAGCAAAGACATGAGCGCCTCAAGATGCTTGACGCCGGCGTGTCATCCCCCGTCGTGCCCTACGGCGCAGACCAGACCCTGTTCGTGGTGATCGATCGCCGCGACGAGGCGACTGAAATCCGCATCGAGCGCAGCGATCTCGAAGCCACCATCGGCGAGCTTGTCGCCGGATGCTTCAACGACCCGATCAAGGTGATTTCATTCAACACGCTCGAGCATTGGATGAAGGACATTTCGACCGATGTCGCCGGCGAGATCCGCGCGCGCTGCGACATCGACGGTGTAGAGCTGCCGGATTATCTCAGCGACTTCGTCGAAAGCCATTCCTGAGCCCGCTTCTCCGATTGCGCGGGCAAAAAAAGCGCCGCTTGCGCGGCGCTTTTCGTGTGACACGCTTATCGGCGTGACACGCTTAGTGGTGCCAGAACAATGCCAGCAGCAGAACGATCGGCAGCGGTACGCCAAGCAACCAAAGCAAAGCACCTCGTCCAAAACCCATGATCTCCTCCTCCTCTTGCATCACCGAGATGACGTCGGGAAAAAGCAGAAGTTCCGCGCCTCGCGGCGAGGGCGGATGCAATCAGAGCATGGAACGGCGGATGCTAAACGCGCCGGTGCTTGCCGCCGATCACCTCGATCTCGCGGCGGCGCTCGCCCGCGAAGGTCAGGAGTTTTTCGATCGTCAGCGCATCCGTGATCCGTTTGGCCAGCCGCTCAGCGCGCGCGGCCTGATCTTCGAGATACTGGATCGTGTTCAAGCGCCGCCTCCCCCAAAGCCCCGGATTGCTGGACAGGTATGGTGCGACAGAGCAACTAACAGCCGGTTAAGCACTGCGAGCGGCTTGAGGCTCATTGCACGACGTCGAGGCGGACATTGGTGATGCCTTTGTCGACCATGCCGAGCGCCTCGGCCGCGGAAGGGGAGATATCGACCACGCGTCCGCGAACATAGGGCCCGCGATCGTTGACCCTGACGGTCACGAAGCGGCCGGAGGAGGTATCGGTCACCCGCAGCTTGGTGCCGAACGGCAGGCTCGGATGCGCCGCGGTCAATTCGTTCTTGTCGAACTTCTCGCCGCTCGCGGTCTCCGTATCCGAATAGAAGCTGGCAACGCCATGCGAGGCGGTCTGCTTTGCGTCACCGTCGGAGCCGCGCGACCTCATGATCGGCCTTGGATGCAGCGCCGCCACCCTGTGCGGGCGCTCCACCGCGGCCTGCCGGCTGGTGCCGGCGAGATCGGCCTTCTGGCGGCTGACCGGCGATTGCGCGCAGGCGGCGAGCGAGGCGGCGCCGCCGATCGCGAGCAGCAGCCGGCACGAGGTTGCGAAGGAAATCCGGGCAGCTTCGGCACGTGCAATGCGAGACATGGTACGCCCTCCGAACGGCCCCGATTTTCGGTGGGCAATGAGGGCAGAACCTTGTCGGAACAAAAGCAGGCCTGAGGCCGCCTCCGTTTCGCGCCAGCTGTGACGATTCCACCACACTGGCCTTGTCCTGAACAGGCGCGGGTTAGCGGCACGCCGGTGCGTAAACCTCCGGCGCTACGCTAAATGTGGCAGGCACCCAGTGTTTTGGGTCCGCGCGCGGATATGCCGCCGACCTTAGTAACGCGGCTCGTACATCTGCGACTGCACCAGGGCCTTCACGTCGTTGGGCGCAGGTCCGTCAGCGAGGCCGCGCTGAAAGGCGACGTCTGCGACGGCGGCGGCGATGCGGACCGAGACCTCGCGGATGCGTGGCAGCGCCGGATAAAGGCTGCCTTGCGCGAGGTCGTCCTTGCCGACGCAATCGGCGAGCGTGTGGGCGGCCGCCATGAACATTTCGTCGGTGACGAGGCGCGAGCGGCTGGCGACGACACCGAGGCCGACGCCGGGGAAGATGTAGGAATTGTTGCCCTGGCGCGGCACGAAGGTGCGGCCGTTGAGCGTCACCGGATCGTACGGGCTGCCGCAGGCGAACAGCGCGCGGCCCCCGGTGTAGCGGTAGGCATCCTCCGCCGCGCACTCGGCCTTCGAGGTCGGATTGGAGAGCGCAAACACGATCGGCTGCTCGTTGAGTTCGGCCATCGCCTTTAGCACCTCGGGGGTGAAGGCACCGCCGACAGCGGCGACACCGATGATCGCCGTCGGCTTCAGCGTCTTGATCGCAGTCAGGAAATCGGCGATCGGCGCCTGGCCGGCATGGGCATAGCGCAGCTTGTGGCCGGACAGGCCATCGCGGCCGCTGACGACGAGGCCGCGGGAATCCACCAGCCAGTTGCGCCGGAGCGCTTCGGCCTCCGCCAGCCCTTCCGCCATCATGGCGGAAACCACGAGATCGGCGATGCCGGTCGCCGCCTCGCCAGCGCCGAGGAACAGGATGCGCTGATCCCTGAGCTTGCCGGCGGAGACGCGGAGAGCCGAGAACAGACCAGCGAGCGCCACCGCCGCGGTGCCCTGGATGTCGTCGTTGAAGACGCAGGCCTCATCCCGGTATTTGTGCAGCAGCTTGAACGCCGAATGGTTGGCGAAATCCTCGAACTGGATCAGCACGCCCGGGAATGTCTTGCGCGCGGCCTGCATGAATTCGTCGACGAAGCTGTCATAGGCCTCGCCCGTCAGCCGCCGCTCGCGCAGGCCGAGATAATAGGGATCGTTCAAGAGCTCTTCGTTGTTGGTGCCGACGTCGAGCACGATCGGCAGGCACAGCTCGGGATGCACACCGGCGCAGGCCGAATAGAGCGAGAGCTTGCCGACCGGAATCCCCATGCCGTTGGCGCCGAGATCGCCGAGGCCCAGGATGCGCTCGCCGTCAGTGACGACGATCAGCCTGGCCGGATAGGGCCAGTTCTTCAGGATCTCGGCGATCTGGCCGCGATCGCGCGAGGAGATGAACATGCCGCGCGGCCGCTGGAAGATCAGGCCGTATTTCTGGCAGGCGAGCCCGACGGTCGGGGTATAGATGATCGGCTGGATCTCGTCGATGTTGTCGACGACGACGCGGAAGAACAGCGCCTCATTGCGGTCATGCAGCGCGTTCAGAGCGACGTATTTCTCCAGATCGGTCGGCAGCGTGCGCAGATTGGTCAGCACGCGCTGAGCTTGCGTCTCCATTGTCAGCACGCAAGGCGGCAGCAGGCCGCGCAGGCCCAGCGCGTCGCGCTCGGATTCGGTGAAGGCGGTGCCCTTGTTGAGCAGGGGATCGCGCAGCAGCGTCATGCCGTGTGATTGATCGGACGATGTCGGTTGGGCAGCGACCCGGGCAGGTCTATTCACGAATTCCCCCAAGGAGTTTCTTATTGAACCGCGGACATTGTCGGCCAGCGCTCCCCCGAGATCAAGGACGTTGGGACTGAGGCATCTATTGTGATCTCGCACCGCAGCGAGATCGTCGCGCGAGATCGCAGGTCGCGCGCGACGCAAAGGTTAACGCCGCAAGCTCTTGCTCCTCATGATGCGAATTGAGAGCCTGCTCTCTCCCCTCGTCATTCCCGGGCGCGCGTCGGCGCGAACCCGGAATCCATTCCGCGGCCGTCTCTGCGGCCCAATGGATTCCGGGCTCGCGACTTCGTCGCGCCCCGGAATGACGAGAATACCTCACGATCTGTCACGATGAGGAAGTGTTATGAGGCGGCAGCACTACTCAACCTTGATGTCGGCGGACCTTACGATCGGCCACCGTTTCTCGGTCTCGGCCCTCTGGACGGCCGCGAGCGCCGCGGCGTCCCACCCTTTTGTCGCCCGCTTGTCGTCAGCGGGCTGATGCCGGAGTGAACGCTGCCGGGCGAGCGGAGGCAAGCCGGAAGATGATAGAGCCGCTATCCGGCCGCCCGTCTGGGCGTCAGATTGGCGGCGCTGTCGGCCGGCGGCGCGATCTGCATCAAGATGGTCTGGGTCGCCGAGGCGACCTCGATGCCGCTCTGCTGGAAGCGCAGCTTCATGCGGCGGTTGAATTCACGCTGGACGGGCCAGCGGCCGGCCTCGGTGCAGCGGATCTGGCCGACGATCGACACCATTGCGCCATCGACCTTGTCGATGCCCCAGAGCTCGAGATCGCCACGGATCAGCGCACGGAACTCCGGCTCGCGCCGCATCTCGTCAACGATGTCCTTGAGAATCTGACCGGCGCGGTCGGTATCTTCCTTGTAGGCGACGTTGACGCTGACGGAAGCGTTGCCGGCGCCACGGCTGGCATTGGTGATGGTCGTGACCGCGCTGAACGGCACGATGTGCACGGCGCCATCGCCGGCGCGCAGGCGGATGGTGCGGATCGAGACATTCTCCACCACGCCTGACAGCCCGGACACGCTGACATTGTCGCCGACCTGCACCGTGTTCTCCAGGAGCAGGAACAGGCCCGTGATGAGGTCCTGCACCAGCTTCTGCGAACCGAAGCCGATGGCAATGCCGACGATGCCGGCGCCCGCGAGCAGCGGGGCGACGTTGACGCCGATTTCGCTCAGCGTGGTGAGGCCGACGACGGCGGCGATCAGGCAGAGCAGCGCCGTCCGCAGCATCGGCTGGAAGGTACGTAGACGCGCGGCGCGGGCATAATGTCCGTCCCGGGACAGCGTATTGATCTGCCGGTCCAGCAGCGCGTTGCTGGCTTCCCAGATCGCGGCCGCGATGAACACTGCGACGCCGATCGTCATCACGGCCGAGATCAGCCGGCTGCCGATCTGGCCGCCGTAGAACCAGACGATCGCGTCCACGCCCCAGACTTCGAGCACCGCCACGAAGCCGATGAAGGCGATCACGCCAGATACGATCTTGCGCAGCAGCGGTAGATAGCGGTTGGCACGGATCTCGAGGCCGGGAAAGCGCTGAAGGATCTCCGGCCTGATCCGGAAGCCGCGGTCGATCAGGCTCAGCGTCAGCATGATGGCGACGCGAGTCATCAGCGCCACCACGACCGTCCCGACGAAATACTGCAAGAGCAGCGAATAGCCGTTGCGGATGTTGAGCGCCCACACGGCCCACAGCGCAAGATCGAGCCCGATGGCAAGATAGTGCCAGCCGCCGGCGATGCGATTGCGCAGACGGGCCGCGATCCCCTGCCGGTCGGCCGGCGCACGGATCGCTTCGGCGACCTGGCGGCGGCATTGCAGGATGATGACGACGATGAAGAGGTGCACGACCAGCATCACCATGCGCAGCAGCGCGGCATAGCCGGCACGATGCAGGCCGAGCAGCAGGGCCACATTGGCAAAGGCGATGCCGGATATGCCGACGCCGACGATGCGGCGCGCCCAGATCTCGACGTAGGCTGCGGTCTCGGCCCGAACCGGGAACAGGCCGAACGGTCCCGCCAGCGCCCGGATCACGCAGATGAGGCCGCGGGAGAACGCATAGGCGTTGACGACCGCGAGGATCACGAGACGTACTGTCGTGGGCTCGCCGATCTCGGTCCCGAGCAGCGCGGTGGCGATGCCCACGAAGACGACCACCGGCAGCAGTTCGAGCACGAGGCGTCCCAGCACGAAGGGCACCCGCAGCAGGATCTGCCAGACCCGCGCCAGACTGTGGCGGCGCCTGTGCAGTTCGGGCGCGGGGGTGACATCGGCCACCGATGACGGCGGATCGGCAATCGGCAGCGCCTGTGCTGGCAGGCGCGCGGTCTGCGGCACGCGTCCTTCCAGGAACGCAACCGGACGCCGGATTAGGCGGAACATCACCCATTCGGCCGAAAGGGCGCAGCCGAGCACCAGCGCCAGCTTCCAGGCGGTCTCGATCAAAAGATTGTAGGCGGCGGGATCGTTCGCGGTCCGCATGATCCAGTAATAGAACGCCGGAAAATGCGTGAGCGTCCGCGCCATGCTGGCGATCTCGCTCGATATCGAACCGATCTCCTCCGACACGGTGAGCAGGAGCTGTGCACCGAGGCCATCGGCCGAGAGCGGGATCGGCGATTTCTGCTCAGGCGCGGCCGGTGCCGGCTGCTGACCAGATGCATTCGCGATCGCGCGCAGCGTGTCGATCATGTGCGCACGCTTCTTGTCGTCCTGCAGTGTCTCCAGCGCGCGCTTGGCTTCCTCAGGCGACAGCGCGGCCGTACTGCTCGCAGCCGGCGTCTCGGCGCGGGCGCCGCAGAGAGATGAGATCGCGAGGAAGAGAGCAGCGAGGAGCGCCGGGGCGAACTTATGCGACACGAAGATTCCTTGGATAAAACAGATGCGCCGGCGGAGTCGGAATCGTCACCACCGAAGCACATGCGTCATGTCGGATGACCGTTATTCGCCCCGGACCTGTGTCGGAAGTTGGCCTTCGAGGCGACATTCTCTTGGCATTTGCCGCAATGCAGGATCGAAGATGGCGCGGGCTCAGCGCAGCTGAGACGTCATGAGAACACTGCGCGCGCAAGGGCTCTCCCGCTGTTCCGCAAGGCTATCGCATCTGGGAAGCGGAATCCCTGCGGCCGATCCTTCGAGCCGCCCGCTTTGGCGGGGACTCGAGGCCAATTAGCCTCATCCTGAGGAGACCGCGGAGCGGTCGTCTCGAAGGACGAGGCGCTTGCTCAGGCCGGTCCAAGAGATCGCATGCGACTGCCCTGCGCCATTCCGGGAATTGGCCCGGAATGACGACAGGGAGGGAGGAGGGACAAGGCAGGACTTCAATACGTACGTCGCGGCGGGCCTCGGCGCGGCCAGCCCATGATCGACGTGATGCAAAATACAGCGCCGGGAAGGTAGGGGCTTTGCCTCACTGATGCAGCCCGCTAAACCTTGACCCGGCGTGCCGTTCGCGGTTTCGCCGCTATGCGATAGTCCGAACGAGCTCCATCGCACTTAGCGGCTGGATCTGCGGAGGTGGTGTCATAGACCTCCCCTTGCTCATGAGGTGGACGTTGCGCGTCGCTTGTTTGCGACCACTGCGATGCTCCTCCCGAGACACAAAACTGTCAAGCGGGATCGATGATCTGAAGGATCACATTTGAAGGCGCGAGTTCCCTGAACGGGGCATGGTGACATCATGCTCCTGTTTTGCCCGACGTGTCAAACCGACTTCGTAAAATCCGCAAGCGCGCGACGTGACCGGCAAGCCATTGATTCCACTATCCCCGGCTACTGTGCATGGGGTTGTTTTCGCAGTTTTTGTCCATGGCCGGCTTGCCTAGAGAAACATATCTGCCAGATCGACCGACGAGGACTTCCCGACCCGGTCGAAGTTTTGCGCCAGCCAGCTTTGCGCCGCCGCGCGGCCCTCGTCGCGCAGGCGGCACAACAGGCTCCATTCCGGGTGGAATTGCGTGGCCGTGCCGAGCTGCGACATCAGCTGGTCGTTGCCGATCCAGTGCATGTACATGCGGCTGTGCCTGTCGCTGTCGAGCTCGCCGTCGTCGATCAGCCGCGTGGCGAAGGCGATCGCGCGCATTTCTCGCATCAACGACGAATTGAAGCTGATCTCGTTGATGCGGTGGAGGACGTCAGCCGCACTGGTCGGCAGCGCGTCGCGCCGGATCGCCGTGACCTGCACGATGATAACGTCGTGGCTGCCCTTGCGGTAGATGAGCGGGTAGATCGCGGGATTGCCGAGATAGCCGCCATCCCAATAATGCTCGCCGTCGATCTCGACGGCCTGAAAATAGGGCGGCAGGCAGGCCGAGGCGAGCACGGTTTCTGCGGTGAGAAACGGGCTCTGGAATACCTTGATCTTGCCGGTGCGGACGTTGGTGGCGTTGAGAAAAAGCTGCGGCGCCTCGGGCGAGGAATTGAGCCTGTCGAAATCGACCACGCGCTGCAGCAGCGAGCGGAGCGGATTGAAGTGGAACGGATTGAGCAGGTTCGGCGGCAGCGTGTGCGTCAGCGTGTGGATGACGGCGTGGACCGGATGATATTCCGGCGGCAGCTTCAGGGCCTGGATCCACTGGTTGAGCGGCGAGAGCAAATCGTACGCCCTGTCCATGCGCGAGACTTCGTACCAGAATGCGTGCAGGCTCTGCCGCGCCGCCTCCGCGCCCCCGTTTGCCATGCCGGAGGCCAGCGCCACCGCATTCATCGCGCCGGCGCTGGTGGCGCTGATCGCTTCGATCGCGAGCCTGCCGTCCTCGAGCACCTGGTCGAGCACGCCCCAGACGAAGGCGCCGTGCGCGCCGCCGCCCTGGAGCGCGAAGTTGACGTTCTTGCGATCCGCGGTGCCGGTGGCTGTCACTTTGCCCGCTTCTTGCCTCCCTTTCCTTCTTTCTCCAGCTCCTTGCGCACCTCGTCGAACTCCTGCAGCGAGGCCTTGTCGACACGAGGAAATTTCAGGTCCAATCTTTCGAGCGCAGCATTGATCACGGAGCCGATCACGACGCGGGCGAACCATTTGTGGTCGGCGGGCACCACGTACCACGGCGCATGAGGTGTCGACGTGTGCCGCACAATGTCCTGATAGACGGCCTGGTAGCGCGGCCACAGCGCGCGCTCCTTGATATCGTCCATCGAGAACTTCCACTGCTTGGCCGGCTCTTCCAGCCGGTCGAGGAAGCGCTCGCGCTGCTCCTCCTTGGAGACATTGAGGAAGAACTTCAGCACCACGGTGCCGTTGCGGCAGAGATAGCGCTCGAAGGCGGAGATGTCCTCGAACCGCTCCTTCCAGATGTTCTTGGTGACGAGCTTTGCCGGCAGCTTCTCCTTGGCGAGGATCTCCGGATGCACCCGCGTCACCAGGCATTCCTCGTAATGGGAGCGGTTGAAGATGCCGATACGGCCGCGCTCCGGCAGCGCGACCACGTGGCGCCACAGGAAGTCGTGATCGAGCTCCTTGCTGCTCGGCGCCTTGAAAGAATGGACCTCGCAGCCCTGCGGATTGATGCCGTCGAAGATCGCCTTGATCGCACTGTCCTTGCCGCCGGCGTCCATGGCCTGGAATACGATCAGAAGCGACCAGCGGTCCTGGGCATAGAGCGTCTCCTGAAACGCGATCAGCCGCGTCTTGTTGGCCTCCAGGATCTCCTGCGCCTTCTCCTTGTCGAGATCGCCCTTCTCGTCGGTCTTGTGGTCCTTGAGGCGAAACTTACCGGATCCATCATAACGGAACGGCGTAATGTAACGGTCGAGCTCCTGGGCGATCGATCTGGACGGCTTCTTGTTCATGAGTTCGGGGACACCTTGCGTTGCGGCTTCAGTCGGTCGAGCACGCTACCAAGAATGCCCTTGGGAAGGAATATGATGAAAAGCACGAGCAGCACGCCATAGACGAGATTGTCCCAGCCGACCGCCCTGGTGCCGAAGCCGATGCGCAAGGTCTCCGCAAGCAGGATGGTGATGATGGCGCCGACGGTCGGGCCGAGCGAGACGAACAAGCCGCCGACGATGGCCGCGAACACCATCTGGAGCGACACGGCGATGCCGCTGACAGTATCGGGCGTGATGAACATCTGGTACTGGCAGTAGATCGCGCCGGCGAGCGCCGTCATCAGCGCGCTGAGCAGCGTGATCTTCAATTTCTCCGCGGTGACGTCGACGCCGGCCGCGGCGGCGGCATCCTCGTCCTCTGAGATCGCCTCCAGCGCATGGCGAGCCATGCTGCGGTCGACCCAGTGCCAGACCACGATGCCAAAAAGCCAGATCGCGAGCGCGATCAGATACCAGGTGGTCTTGTCGTCGAATTGCAGCGCCAGCAGCCTGTTGCCGGACGCCCGGTTCGGCGTGTAGCCGAGCGAGCCGCCGGTATAATCGCGCGTCGCGGTGATCACCTGGAGCACGATGCCTGATAGCGCCAGCGTCACCAGCACGAAATAATGCCCGGTGATGCGGAAGCGGAAGCAGGGATAGCCGACGATCAGCGCCAGCGCACCGGCCGCGGCCATGCTGACGGGAATGCCGACCCATGGCGATAGGCCGAGGTGATTCCACAACAGCGCGGTGACATAGGCGCCGATCCCCATGAAGCCGCCGTGCCCGAGCGAGACGAGGCCGAACCGCCCCATCATCGACCAGGACGTATAGGCGAACGACCAAATCAGGATCAGCACCAGGATATGCAGGTGATAGGGATCACGATAGACGAAAGGGAGCGCGACCAGCGCCGCCAGACCGATCCCCCAGGCTGCAAGTCGTCCCTGCCCCATCATCGGCGCCTCGCCAGGAGGCCTGCGGGCCGGATGAACATCATGACGATGAAGAAGGCGAAGGCGAGCACGTAGCCCCATTCGAGATCGGAGAACAGGCCGCCGAGCGAGATGATCTCGGCGAACACGAAGGACGCGATGAAGCCGCCGATGAAATTGCCTAAGCCGCCGAGCACGCAGATCAGGAACGTGATCGGCCCGAAGGAGAGGCCGACGAAGGGATGCACGTCATATTGCAGCACCAGAAGGCAGGCAGCGAGCCCGGCCAGCGCACCTCCAAGAGCCGAGGTGATGAGATAGATCCGCTTGGTGTCGACCCCCATCAGCGCCATGATCTGCCGGTCCTGCGAGATGGCGCGGATCGCGGTGCCGGTGAAGGTGCGCGTCATGAACAGGTAGACCGCAACCATGCCGACCAGTGCCGCCACGAAGGACAGCAGCCGTGCGTAGCTGAAATTCATGTCGCCGAAGGCGAGCACCGGTAGGCGGATGCCGAGATTGCGGAAGTCGATGCCGAAGGCGACGGTGGCAAAGCTCTGGAGCACGAACAGCACGCCGCCGGTCGCGAGCAGTTGATTGATCGGCGGCGCCGTGAGCAGCGGCGCGATCACGAGGTAGTGGAGCGCCGCGCCGAGGAGCGCAACCAGCAGGATAGTGAAGGGCGCAGCGATGAAATAGCTGACGCCGTAATACTGCACCATGAAATACATGGCGTACATGCCGATCATCACGAGCTCGGCATAGCAGATCCAGGTCACGTCGATGACGCCGAAGATCAGGTTGAGGCCGAGCGCGAGCAGCGCCAGCACGCCGCCGAGCAGGATGCCGTTGATCACGGCCTCCAGCAGATAAATGTCGAAGACGTCCAGAAATGCCTGCATGCCCCCTCACACCCCGAGATACGCTTCCTTGACCGTGTCGCTCGCCAACATCTCGGCCGAGGTGCCGGAAGCGCGGATCGTGCCCGCCTCGATCAGATAGGCGCGATCGACCACTTTCAGCACCTGCTGCACGTTCTGCTCGACGATCAGCACGGTCAGGCCGCTGGCACGGATCCGCTTCACCAGCTCGAACACCTGCTGCACTACGACTGGCGCGAGGCCCGCCGACGGCTCGTCGAGCAGCAGAAGCTTCGGATTGGACATCATCGCGCGGCCGATCGCGCACATCTGCTGCTCGCCGCCGGACATGGTACCGGCCAGTTGGTGGCGGCGCTCCTTCAGGCGCGGAAACAGCTCGAACACGACGTCGAGCCGCTGGGCATAGTGCGCGCGCGCCTCCCTCATGAACGCGCCCATCTTGAGATTGTCGTCCACCGTGAGCTGCGGAAATAGCCGCCGGTTCTCCGGCACATGCGCAATGCCGAAACTGACGATCTTGTGCGACGGCGTCGCCACGACATCAACACCTTCCATCTTGATCGAGCCGCGCGAGGGCCGGATCAAGCCGGAGATGACGCGCATCAAGGTGGTCTTGCCGGCGCCGTTGGGGCCGATGACGCCGACGGCTTCGCCGGCCTTGACGTCGAGATTGACATCGAACAGCGCCTGGAACGTGCCATAGCCGGCATTGACGCCGCGGAGCTCCAGCATCATTGCCCTCCCGCGCGACGGCGCGCTTCGGCGGCCGCGGCCTGCGTGGTCTCGGCATCAGTCCCGAGATAGACCTCGATCACCCGCGGGTCGCTCGCAACCGCGCTCGGCAAGCCTTCCGAGATCTTCTCGCCGTGATCGAGTACCATGACGCGATCGACCACGCGCATCAAGACGCCCATGATGTGCTCGACCCAGATGATGGTGATGCCGAGCTCGTCGCGGATGTTGCGCAGCATGTCGGCGGCCTGGTCCATCTCGGTCTCGTCGAGGCCGCCGAGGCTTTCGTCCGCCAGCAACAGCTTTGGCGCGGTGGCGAGCGCCTTCGCAAGCTCGAGCTTCTTCAGGCCGGCTGCGCCAAGTCCATCGACACTGGCATGGCGATCAATCGGCAGGCCGACCATCGCCAGCGACCGCTCGGCCGCTTCCTCGGCCTTGACTCGACTGTGGCGGCCCTGGCCGTAGAAGCCGGCGAGCGCGACATTCTCGAAGATGGTCAGTCGACGGAAGGGCCGCGGAATCTGGAAGGTGCGGCCGATGCCGCGGTTGATAATCCGGTGCGGCGCAAGGCCTGCGATCTCATTCCCGGCGAACAAGATCGAACCGGAGGTCGGCGCCAGCGTGCCCGAGAGCATGTTGAAGATCGTGCTCTTGCCCGAGCCGTTGGGTCCGATCAGGCCGAGGATCTCGCCCTGTTCGACCCTGAACGAGACGTTGTTGACGGCTGTGAAGCCGCCAAACCGCTTCACCAGCCCGCTGACTTCCAACACCGAAGCACTCCGCCGCTACTGGTTGCTGTAGGTGGTGCCTTTCGGCAGCGGCAGCACCGCCTCGCGCTGCGCCTGGCTCTTGGGCCACACCACGGAGGACTTGTCGTCGATGTACTGGATCACCACGGGAAACGAGCGTTCGTTCTGCCCGGCCATCGGCGTGCCCTCACCGTAGAACTTCACGCCGAAGCCGAGCATGGTGCCGCCCTCGGGAATGTCGGTGTCGAGCGCCGCCTTGCGCAGCGCGTCGGGATCGACACCGCCATACTTCTTGATCGCTCGCGGCAGCACGTCGCTCATGAATACATACGTGTTGGACGCGCCGATGCCGACATGGGCCGAGCGGATGGCGACGCCCGGCCTGATCTTGTCGAATTCGTCGCCGACCATCTTGATCACGGGCGGGAGCTTCGGATCCATGGTCTTCTGGTTGGCGAGCCAGATCGATATCGGGTCGGTGTTGAAGATGTACGCGGCGTCCGCGCCCATGCCTTCCTTCAGCTTCTCGTAGACGCCATAACCGGCGCCATGCCCCATCAACGCGCCGAACTTCAGGCCCTGCTCGCGGGCCTGGCGCAGCAGCAGCGTAATGTCGGGATTGTAGCCCGTGTGGAAGATCACGTCGGGCTTGGCGCGCTTGAGCTTGGTCACCAGCGCGGAGAGGTCCGGTGCGGTCGCCGAATAGCCCTCCTTCAGCACGATGTTGAAGCCGGCCTTCTTCGCACCGGCCTCGTTGCCCTTGGAGACATCGACCCCATAGGCCCCGTCCTCGTGAATGATGGCGACGCGCAGGTCCTTCGGCTCCTTGCCGAACTTCTCCTTGGCGTTCTGCGCGATGAAATCCATCGTCATCATGCCGAACTGGTCGCCGCTCGCCTGCGGACGGAACACGTATTTGTAACCCTTGTCGTTGAACACGGCCGACGAGATGCAGGTCGTGATCCACATGAACTTCTTGAGCTGCTCGACGCGGGCGGCGACCGGTACGCATTGCGCCGAGGAGAAGAAGCCGAGCACCATGTCGACCTTCTCCTGCTCGAGCAGGCGGACAGATTCGTTGATGGCGATGTCAGGCTTGCTTTGCGCGTCGGCGTAGACCGCCTCGACCTTGTAACCTTCGACCCCGGTCTTGGCGAAATGGTCGAGGATGATCTTTGCGCCGATATAGCCGAGCTCGGAGCCGCCGCCGGCGAGAGGTCCGGTCAAATCGAAGACGACGCCGATCTTGATCTTCTTCTCCTGAGCCTGGGCGGACACCGCCAAGCCCGCCGCGGCAATCGCGACCAACAGCCCACGTACCAAACGGGTAGCCATGCGCAGGCGCATCAGAACCTCCCTGGACGATTGTGCATCGCATTCTTGTTGCTCTTGCTTTTTCGCCCATCACATGGGCTGAGCGAAGCGATGTCAAGCCTCGCGCGTCAGCGAGAGGCGAGCCGCTGCGCTATAAAGGCCGTGACAAATCGCGGCATGGACGGCGTGAGATCGCTCATCCCGCGCACGAGATGAATGGCCGACAGTTCGGGCTCGGCCTCGCGCGCGAGATTGGCTTCGATCCGGGCGCGGGCCACCTCGCCCGGCATGTCCAGGTTGAGGACTTGAATCATCGCAATCACACGACCGGAGACCACGCAGTGCCAGTCCGCCTCCGCCGCGTAGTCGTCGGCGGTCAGCCCCGTCTCCTCTGCGACCTCGCGGACGACGCTGCCGGGAATGTCGAGAGCGCCGTCCCTGATGTCGTCGAGGTCGGGCGTGCCCGAAGGGAAATAGATGCGGCCCGAATTGGCCGTGTGCTGCGCCATCTCGCCCAGGACGAAGGCGCCGTCGGACGTGCGCAGCGCGCCCATGCCAAAACCGTTGAACACGGCCGGATCAGGAAAGCCCCAGTCGCGCCAGGCGAGGAAGCTGGCGAAATCGGTCTCGAAATAGGTCGCGGCGAAATGCCCGTCCGTGAACACGGCGTCGCGCCCGAGCAGCACGCGACCGTTCCAGATCTTCGGCCGCTCGCGCTGCTTCTCGGCAAAATGCGCCGCGATCTCGGCGCGACGCTCCTCGGCGAACGGCCACACGACCGGCCGCACCGCAAGATCAAGCGCCGTGACGCGATGAATGACCGGTGACGTCATGACGCCTGACCACTACGCCTTCGCGTCACTTATTTGGCAGTCCCCGTCGTCTTCTTGGCCTGATCGACGAACTTGTTGGTGAACGTCTTGCTGACGTCGATCTTGGCGCTCGCCACCTCGGGCGAACCGACGCTGAACACCGCAAGCACGGCCTCCGCGCCCTTCGGGTCCATCTTGCCGGTTTCGGAAAACATCGGGATCGTGTTCTTCAGCGCAGCGAGATAGAGATCCTTGTTCTTGCCGACAGTCTCCTCCGGCATCTTCGCCATGATCTCCTCGGGCGAATGCGAATGGATCCAGGCGAGCGTTGCCAGGATCGCATTCGTAAGCGCCTGTGTCTCCTTCTCATGACCGTTGACCCAGGCTGCCGTCGAGTACAACGCGCCGCCCGGATATTCGCCGCCGAACGTCTCGAGCGTGTCCTTCTGGGTGCGGGTGTCGGAAAGAATGCGTAAATCCTTGTGGTTGCCCTGAAGCACGGTGACGGACGGATCGAGCATCACGGCCGCGTCGATCTGGCCCTGCTCCATGGCTGCGACCGCGGTGGCGCCAAGGCCGACGCCGATCACGGCGGTGCCGGCGGGATCGAGGCCGTTCTTCTTGAGCATGTACTTCAGGAAGAAGTCGGTGGAGGAGCCAGGGGCGCTCACGCCGACCTTCTTGCCGGCGAGATCCTTGACCGACTTGATGTCGTTGGTCCGAGAGGGCGCGACCACCAGCACGAGACCGGGATAGCGGTCATAGACCACGAAGGCCTGAAGCTCCTGCTTCTTGGCGGCGAGATTGACGCAATGGTCGAAATAGCCGGAGACGACGTCGGCGCTGCCGCCGAGCACGGCTTTGAGTGCGTCCGACCCGCCCTTGAGGTCGACCAGCTCGACACTGACGCCGGCCTTCTCGTATTCGCCGAGCTGCTTGGCCAGCACGGTGGGCAGGTAGCACAGGCAAGAGCCGCCGCCGACCGCGATGGTCACCTTGCTTTGCGCCGCGGCAAGACCGATGGTGAGCGTCAGCGCGAGCAGCGCGCCGGCGAGCCTGGCAATCGTGTTCTTCATTGGTTTCCTCCGTTCGGCCGGCGGCACCATAGAGCAGCGGGGCTGGCTTGAGAAGCACCGCCTAAGTGGGCTGGCCATCGGCCCTGCGGCGCAATAGCATGCCCAAACAAGAACAATTCTTGATGGGGAGGATCATCCATGAATCGCCTTGCTGCCGGGCTGTCGATCACCGCCGCCTTTGCCGCCGGATGCGGCGCCACCCACCTGCTCCGGCCGGCGCTCGCCGCCGAAAACATCACCGCACAGATCATCCATACCGGCGAGATGGAGGGCGATGCGCTCGGGCCCGCAAACGCTGTCGGCTACCGCTCCAAGATGTTCGCGAGCGCGGACGGTGCCACCGTCTCGACCCAGGTCGGCAACGTGCCCAAGCACATGCATCCCAACACCAACGAGATTCAGTACATCCTGGACGGCACCGGGACGATCTGGCTCGGCGACAAGGAGGTGACGGTGAAGCCCGGCGATCTCGTGATCATCCCGAAGGGCACGCCGCATGGCGGCACCAAGCCGATCAGCGGCCAAGTCAAGGCGATCGCGATCAAGACGCCGCCGCAGGCACCCGACGACACCAAGCTGCTGGATTGAACGTTCGCGATCGGGGCTCGCGCCAACGCGCGGCCCCTTGCGCCCTAGCCGCGACCGTCCGACGCCGTCGGCCGCCAAACCAATAGCCGCCGCTCCACCAGCGTGACGCCAAAGTCGATCAGGATCACGAAGGCCGACAGCACGAACATGCCGGCGAAAACGCCGGCGACGTCGAAGATGCCTTCGGCCTGCTGAATGAGATAGCCGAGCCCGGCCGCCGATCCGAGATACTCGCCGACGACCGCGCCGACCACGGCGAAGCCGACCGACGTATGCAGCGAGGAGAACATCCAGGACAGCGCCGACGGCCAATAGACGTGCTGCATCAATTGGCGCTCGCTCATGCCGAGCATGCGGCCATTGTCCAGTACGGTGCGGCTGACTTCCTTCACGCCCTGATAGACGTTGAAGAAGACGATGAAGAAGACCAGCGTCACACCGAGCGCGACCTTGGACCAGATACCGAGGCCGAGCCACAGCGCGAAGATCGGCGCCAGCACGACGCGCGGCAGCGCGTTGACCATCTTGACGTAAGGGTCGAACACGGCTGCGACCAGTGGCTGGCGCGCAAACCAGAAGCCGACCAGCACGCCCCCGGTCGAGCCGATCACGAAAGCCAGGATCGATTCCGCAAGCGTGATTCCGAGATGTTTCCAGATCACGCCGGACGCGAACCACTTCACGATCTGGCTGAACACGTCGAACGGATTGGAGAAGAAGAACGGCGGCAGCAGGATCTTGCCGAAGACGGGGACGGTCGATAGCACTTGCCACAGCACAATGCAGACGACCGCGACCAGGACTTGCAGCGCAAGCAGCATCGGGCGCGACATCAGACCGCCTCCGCCGCCTGCGTGGATTGCATATAACCCTTCATCACCTCGTCCTTGAGCACGCCCCAGATCTCGCGATGCAGTGAATGAAACTCCTTATCGAGCCGTACCTCAAAAATGTCGCGCGGGCGCGGCAAGCGCACGCGCCAGTCACCGATGATGCGCGAGGACGGCCCCGCCGACATGATCACGACGCGATCGGCGAGTGCGATCGCCTCTTCGAGATCGTGGGTGACGAACAGCACAGCCTTGCGGTCGGCATTCCAGAGATCGAGCAGCAGATTGCCCATGACCTGGCGCGTCTGCGCATCGAGCGGCCCGAACGGCTCGTCCATCAGCAGGATTTTTGGATCGCGGATCAGCACCTGCGCCAGCGCCACGCGCTTGCGCTGGCCGCCCGAGAGCATGTGTGGATAGCGGCCTGCGAACGCACCGAGGCCGACGGAGGTCAGCCATTGCTGCGCCCGCGGCAGCGCTTCGGAGCGCGGCGTGCCCTTGATCTCGAGCCCGATCGCGACATTGTCGAGCGCGGTCTTCCACGGGAACAGTGCATCGGATTGGAACAGGTAGCCGGCATCCCGGTTCAGCCCCGCGAGCGGCTGGTCGAATATCCTGACGCTGCCGGCTGCCGGCTTGAGCAGCCCGGCGGCGACGTTGAGCAGCGTGGATTTCCCGCAGCCGGTCGGGCCGACAATGGCGACGAACTCGCCCTGCGCCACCGTGAGATGGGCTTTCTCCACCGCCGTATAGACCCGTCCGTCCCGGAGGTGGAACGCGACCTTGGCATCTTCCAGCGCCACTGCCGTGGGCGTCGTCATGTGCTTCCTCCAAACCTGGACCGATGCCTTAGCCGCTCGCGCGACCAAGTTCAATCAAGGCGCCAAGCGTGCTACGCATGGAGCTCTTATCCCCTTCACCCTCCCGCTGCAGGGGAAGGTAAGAGCGAGCTTACCCGCGATGCCCTCCAAGCTGGCGATCAGCTATGCACGTGTCACCAAGAGCTTCGGCCCGCTCAAAGCCGTCGACGACGTGTCGCTCGATATCGCCGAGGGCGAGTTTCTGGCCATCGTGGGTGGCTCGGGCTCCGGCAAGACCACCCTGCTGCGGCTCGCCAACCGGTTGATCGAGGCGGACAGCGGCACGATCACGGTGGAGAACGAGGACGTGCAGAATGTCGATCCGGTCGCGCTGCGGCGGCGGATCGGCTACGTGTTCCAGGCCGGTGGGCTGTTTCCGCATTTGAGCGTTGCCGACAATATCGGTGTCACGCCAAAGCTGCTGGGCGTCTCGGCTGCCGATATTGCCGTGCGCGTCGACGAGCTGCTGGAGCTCGTGCAGCTCGACCGCGCCGCGCATCGCGACCGGCTGCCGGAGGCGCTCTCCGGCGGCCAGCGCCAGCGCGTCGGCGTGGCGCGGGCGCTCGCGGCAAAACCTCGGATCGTGCTGATGGACGAGCCGTTCGGCGCGCTCGATCCCCTCACCCGCGATGCGCTCGGCGAGGATTTTCGCGACCTGCACCGCAAGCTCGGCCTGACCTCTGTCATGATTACGCATGACATGACGGAGGCCATTCTGCTCGCCGACCGCATTGCGGTGATGCGCGCTGGAAAGCTGCTCGCACAGGGCACGCCGGCAGAGCTGTCGAAAAGCGGCGACGCCTACGTGCTGGAATTGTTGCGCACGCCGCGGCGCCAGGTCGAGCGATTGAATGCGCGGCTGCCAACGAGCGGTGCGGCATGAGCCTCTTCACCGATCCGCGCTGGGGCGAGGCGCTGTCGCATTTGCCCGACTATCTCGGCAACCATGTGCGGGTGAGTCTCGCCGCGCTTGCGCTGGGCCTGATTGCGAGCCTGCCGTTGGCACTCCTCACACGCAACCACCCGGCGCCCCGGGGCATCCTGCTTGCGCTTGCCAGCATCGTGCAGACAGTCCCTGGACTTGCGCTTCTTGCGCTGTTCTATCCGCTCCTGCTGCTGCTGGCCTCCGTTACGCTCGCCTGGTTCGGCTTTTCCTTTTCCGCTTTCGGCTTCCTGCCGGCCGTGCTGGCGCTCGCGCTCTATTCGATGCTGCCGGTGCTGCGCAACGGCATCACCGGCCTCAACGGCATCGATCCCGCGTTGATCGAAGCCGCCAAAGGTGTCGGCATGACCGCGCGACAATCGCTGGTGATGGTCGAGCTGCCGCTGGCGCTGCCGGTGATGATGGCGGGGATCCGCACCGCCGCGGTATGGGTGATCGGCACCGCGACGCTATCGACACCGATCGGCCAGACCAGCCTCGGTAACTACATCTTCGCAGGGCTTCAGACCCAGAACTGGGTGTTCGTGCTGTTCGGCTGCCTGGCCTCGGCCCTGCTCGCGCTTGCCGTCGACCAACTGCTCGGCCTGCTCGAGACCGGCCTGCGCCAGCGCAGCCGCATGCGCACCGGGCTCGGCGCGATCGGGATCGCGGCACTGGTCGCCGCAACGCTGGTGCCGACGATGGGGCGTTCGTCCCAGAGCTACGTCATCGGCGCCAAGACTTTCACCGAGCAATATGTGTTGTCGGCCCTGCTCAGGGACCGCCTCCAGGCGGCTGACCTGTCGGCGACGGCGCGATCCGGCCTCGGCTCCAGCGTGATCTTCGAGGCACTGAAGGCCGGCGACATTGATCTCTATGTCGATTATTCCGGTACACTCTGGGCCAATCAGTTGCATCGCACCGACATTAAGCCGCGCGCGGAATTGCTCGCAGAGCTGAAGACAGCCCTCGCGAAAGAGAACATCACCTTGCTCGGCGAGCTCGGCTTCGAGAATGCGTATGCGCTGGTGATGCCGCGCAAGCGCGCCGAGGCGCTTGGCATCCGCAGCATCGCCGATCTCGCCGCGCACGCATCGACCATGTCGATCGCCGGCGACTACGAGTTCTTCTCGCGCCCCGAATGGGCCGCGCTGCAAAAGGCCTATGGGCTTTCGTTCCGCACCCAACGCCAGATGCAGCCGGACTTCATGTACGCGGCGGTCGCGAGCGGCGAGGTCGACGTGATCGCCGGCTACACCAGCGACGGCCTGATCGCGAAATACGATCTCGTCGCGCTCGATGATCCCAGGCACGCCATCCCGCCTTACGATGCGATCCTGCTGCTCGCGCCCATGCGAGCCGGTGACGAGCGGTTGCAGGCTGCGCTGAGGCCGCTGCTCGGCAGGATCGACATCGCGACGATGCGCGAAGCCAATCTGCGCGCGAGCGGCAACGATGCGAATTCATCGCCCGACGCAGTGGCGAAGTGGCTGTGGGAGAAGGTGAGCAATAGGTAGGCTGGCGCGACTGGTTCAGCGTCGTCATGGCTTTCGCCCATGGGCCTTCGCCAGGACGACGTTGGAGGGGCATGTGTGCTCCACCGGCGCTCTCCTCGCAAAGAGCTGAAAGACACTACAGCCCCCGGATCATCCCCGCGTTGATCAGCAGCCGGTTCAGCCGCCGCGCCTCGGCGCCATCCCTGCAGCCATAGAAGATGCCCTTGCAGCGGAGCATGATCTCCTTCTGCTCGGCGAAGGACGGATCGAGCGGGATGCCGGCGGCTTCCTGGATCACTAGCGGCAGATAGGGACCGTCGATCGTGTCCATCACGGCATCGCTCTTCACCGGCTCGAAATTGACGGCGTCGATCGCATAATAGGTTGCGTAGAGACGCGGATCGTAAGCGTCGAGCTTCTTGCCGAGGGCGCCCTCGTCGAGGCCGGGCTCAAGCAGGTTCGGCGCGAATTCCGGCTGGTGATCGCCGTAGCGCACGATCAGGAAAGGCTCGCCGGGAAAGTTCTTCTTCAGACCGGCGACGAAAGCTTTGTACTGCTCGGCGCTCATCACCTGGCGGCGCAGATATTCGTCGATGGACGGCAAGTTGCCCGGCGCGCGCCAGTTCGGCAGCAGATCAGGACGGAAGCGCGTCTCCCAGGGGAAATGATTGGCGCCGAGATAGATGAAGGTGAACAGCGGCTTGTTCGGCGGTTGTTGCCCCATCAGCTGAAGCGCCTTGTCGTAGAAGAAGGAGTCCGGCTCGACGTCCTTGGCGCCCAGATCCTCCGAATCGAGGAAACGTTCGATGCCGGTCGTCATCTGGAAGCTGCGCGCGCCCATGAAGCCGCCATGGGCGGGGTAAAGCGACAGGGTGTCGTAGCCGCAACGGCGCAGTGCCAATGGCAGGCCGCGTTCGACGCGGTTCGAGGCGATGCGCGTCACGAAATAGGCGAAGCGGCCGAACGAACGCGACGAGAGCCCCGCAAGCACGTTGTATTCGGTGAACCAGCTCGGCCCGCCATTGCTCTCGGCCAGGAACGTGCGCTGCTTGCCGTCCCAAGACGTGAAATGGTCGCCGTAACGCGGCGGCACCTTGATGCCCTGCGCGGCGCGGATGTCGAAGCTCGATTCATCATGGATCATGATGATATTAGGGCGGCGGCCCGCAGGATGGCAGGCGTCCACCAGCGGCACGTTGAGCCGCTCGTTGGTTGAGGCTGCGGATTCCATGAAACCGTACTGCACGAAGTCGGCGACCGCGGTGACGCCGGAGCGGAAGAATTTCGAGAGATAGCCGTCGTCGTAATAGCCGCGCCAGGCCTGGTCAGGATGATAAAGCGAATAGCCGACCAATGCGGCAACGCAGGCGAGCTTGCAGGCGAGCGCCGGCAGCCGGCGGATCCGGAACGGATCAAGCCACCACAGCGCATACATCAGCGGCAACGTGACGAGGCCGGCCAGGATCACCGACCAGCGCAGATTCGGGAAGATCGTGAACAGGAACGCAACGCTGTCGCGGTCGATCATCATCAGATCGATGAAGTTGACCGTCATCTGCACGACTTCGTGCTTGAGGCGCGACAGCAGCACCAGCACGACGACCATGGTCAGGGACAGCGCGCCCGACAGCGCCGGGCGCCGCAGCAGCGTGATCCAGAAGAAGTTGAGGATGCCCCAGGCCAGGGCGAAGGAGAGGCGCGAGCCGAAATCGGTCTCGGTCTCGTACATCAGCGCCAGCGCTGCGAAATGTGGCGCCGTGACCGCGAGCAGCCGCCAGATGCCGAGCGCGGCGACGCTCGCAAGCACGGCGGTGGTGGCAGAAGGACCTGGATTGGGCGCGGACGCCATCGACGACACGCAACTTTTGGTCCGGCGCGGTGATGCCAAGCCGCTTGGCCGGCATCGAGACAGCTGGCGGCGCCCGGCGCAGCCGGAAGCCTGCGCCGTGTCATAAAACTGTAACGGAACGGTCAACGTCAGGCAACGCGTCCGGCGATCCGACATCGCTTATTGTTGGCGAAAGACGGGTTGGGCCGCAGCCGGCAGGCAGCTGCTCAACGTCAGGGTTGGGCGATCCCCGCGATGAACAGGTCGATCACCCCCTCCGCCATCCGCTCGATCTGGCCGTCCTCGATGCCCCAGCGCGGAAAGTGGCCATCGAGATTCATCCGGGCAAAACCGTAGACCAACGCGCGACTGGCGATCTGGATGCGCTTCAGATCCGCCGACCTCAGCAGGCCCTGCTCGGCCGCATCAGTCAGCATCCGTTCCGACAGCGCGATCAGCTCGGTATTGTCGCGGGTCAGGTCCGCCGAGCTGCCATGGGCGAAGTAGCGCCCGGTGGAGATGATCTCGAAATGAGCCGGATTGCGCATGGCCCAGCGCAAGTAAGCGAGTCCAAAGGCGCGAAAACGCTCCAGTGGACCCTTGGGCGGCTCCTCGCCCAGCGCCGCCTCGATCTCAGCGCGGAAACGCCGCTGCGCCTCCTCGGCCACCGCCGCCATCAAGGCATCGCGGTTCGGAAAGTGCCGGAACGGCGCGCCCGGCGACACCGCGGCCCGGCGCGCCGCCTCGCGGACGGAGACCTCCGCACCTTCGGCCGCCAATTGCAGCGCAGCGTCAATCAGCACACGGCGAAGGTCGCCGTGGTGATACGGCCGGGCTTCGGGTGTTCGGCGGGCACGCGGTTTGGACGTCTGACGGGCGGGCATAGCGTCTTCTAGCATCACCCGAACGTGAATGTAAGCAGCGATTACACTATTGACGATTTTGTTGCTCTATATGTAATCATTGATTACATCCTTGAGGAGATCGCCATGTCACAACGTCAAAGCTGGCTCGAAGGCTGGCGGCTGCTTGCCGTCCTAACGCTCAGTCTGATCGCCCTGAGCCTGTGGATCGCCTCGATGCGGCTGTTCGAGGTTGAGGGCGTTCGTATGGTGATCCGCTTCACGGCGCGAAGTTCGCTGCTGCTGTTCTGCCTCGCCTTCAGTGCCGCGGCGCTGGCGCGGCTCTCGCCCAATGCCTGGACGCGCTGGCAGCACCGTAACCGCCGCTATCTCGGCTTGAGCTTCGCGGCCTCCCACGCCATCCACGCGGCGGCGATCGTCGCGTTCGCCAGGATGGATCCGGCCGGCTTTGCCCAGGCGACCTCCGCCGCCTCCTACATCTTTGGCGGCATCGGCTATGGCTTCATCATCGCGATGAGTGCGACCTCGTTCGACCGCACCGCCGCGCTGCGCGGATTGCGCACCTGGCGCATACTGCACGTTGCGGGCGGCTACTATCTCTGGTTCCAGTTCATGGTGTCGTTCGGCAAGCGCGTGCCGGCCATGCCGCTCTACGCCGCATTCCTCGTTCCGCTGCTGATCGTGCTGACGTTGCGCATGATAGCGATGGCCCGCCACCCGCGCAGGCAAACCGTCGCCGCGGGCTGAAAACGCCCAAACTCACTGCGGCAGCAATCCGAGCCGCTTGGCGATGATGCGGTCGAGCGTCCGTTTCGGTAGCACGGCCGCAATCAGGTGGCGGAGCGGGTCCGGCGTGATCTGGTAGCGCACCTTCGGGCTTGGCGCCGTCAGCGCCTCGAACACGATCTCGGCGATCCGCTCGGCGGGCAGGCCCTTGGCGCCGATGTCCATCATGAACGCCATCACCTTGTTCAGCGCCGGCAGATAGGGCGAGTTCTGGTAGACGGAAAGGTCGATCTCTTCGGCCTTGCTCCAGATCGGCGTCTTCACCGCGCCGGGGGCGACGATGATGACGTCGATGCCGAACAGCATCAGCTCGCGGCGCAGGCTCTCCGACAGGCCCTCGATGGCGTGCTTGGAGGTGCTGTAAGGCGCCGACAGCGGATTGCCGCTCTTGCCAGCGACCGAGCTGATCATCACGATCCGGCCCTTCGGCCCCTTCAGCAAGGGGTCTGCGCCGAGCAGCGGCCCGAACGCCTGCGTCGCGATGACAGGGCCAATGACGTTGACGTCCATCTGGCGGCGGAAATCATCGGCCGACAATTCGAGCACGGGACCGGCAACCGCGATGCCGGCATTGTTGACGAGACCGGCCAGCGTCTCGCCGCCCAACGCTCCGCGAACTTTTCGCCCGGCGGCGAGGACTGCTGCCTCGTCGGTGACGTCGAACAGCAGCGGGGCAAAGTTCGCACCGAACTCGCCTTGCAGCCGGTCGGCGTCGGCCTGCTTGCGGACACTGCCGAACACGCGATAGCCGCGCCCGATCAGGAATTTCGCAACGGCCCAGCCGATGCCCGTAGACGCCCCGGTAACGACGACAGATCGCATGGTCTTTCCACCTCGGGTTGCCGTGATCATGCAGGAGGAAGGTGCCTGTGTGCAAATGGCGCCCAGCGCGCAAGTCCGCGCAGCAGGTGTCGGTTGTTAAGATGAAGCGGCGCGCGAACGTTGCGACATGAGGTCGAAGGCACCTTGAAAAGGCGGATGAAGAGCCGAATCTTTCACTCTGACGACGCAGCCCTTTTCACGATCAGGGAGTTCTAGAAATTTTTGAAAAGGGACGCGAGATCAAGAATGTGGTTTAAGCGTCAGTTCTTGGCGTTCAAGCAGCGCATCAACTCGCGAAGAATTTGAATGAAGCAACTATGCTTCGCGCGAGAAGGAAGAGAAAGATCGCGTTTGCGATCTCGCTCGAACATAGTCGCGAAGGCTTAAAGATTTGTTTGGCGAGCGAAGCTTTCGCTCGCGTGTCCCGGACAAGGCGCAGCGCATAAGCAATGCGTCGCGGAGCCGGGATCCAGAGGCCGCTTGGCCCCGGATCAGCAGGGCATCACCAAGGTGCTGCGCTGCGTCCGGGGCACAACGGCTTAGCTTAGTTCTTGCTCTTGTCGACCAGCGCACCCTTCTTGATCCAGGGCATCATGTCGCGCAGTTTCGCGCCGACCTCTTCGATCGGGTGTGCGGCGAGCTTGGCGCGGGTCGCCTTGAAGGAGGTCTGGTTGACCTTGTTCTCGAGCATCCAGTCGCGCGCGAACTTGCCGCCCTGGATGTCGGCGAGAACCTTCCGCATCTCCTTCTTGGTCTCGTCGGTAATGATGCGCGGACCGGTGACATACTCCCCGTACTCGGCGGTGTTGGAGATCGAGTAGTTCATGTTGGCGATGCCGCCTTCATAGATCAGGTCGACGATCAGCTTCACTTCGTGCAGGCACTCGAAATAGGCCATCTCCGGGGCGTAGCCGGCTTCGACCAGGGTCTCGTAGCCGCCCTTGATCAACTCGACCAGGCCGCCGCAGAGCACCACCTGCTCGCCGAACAGGTCGGTCTCGCACTCTTCCTTGAAGGTGGTCTCGATGATGCCGGCGCGGCCGCCGCCGATCGCGGAGGCATAGGACAGGCCGAGGTCATGGGCGTTGCCCGAGACGTCCTTGGCGATCGCAATCAGGCAGGGCACGCCGCCGCCGCGCTGGTACTCCGAGCGCACGGTGTGGCCGGGGCCCTTCGGCGCGATCATCAGCACGTCGAGGTCGGCGCGCGGATCGAGCAAATTGAAGTGGACGTTGAGGCCGTGCGCGAACACGAGGGCGGCGCCCTTCTTCATGTTGTCGTGCAGGTGCTCGCGATAGATGTCGCCCTGAAGCTCGTCCGGGGTCAGCATCATGACGAGGTCGGCCCATTTGGCGGCTTCGGCGACTTCCATCACCTTGAAGCCGGCGTTCTCCGCCTTCTTGGCCGAGGCCGACCCTTTGCGCAGCGCAATCGCTACCTCCTTGACGCCGGAGTCCTTCAGGTTCAGCGCATGGGCGTGGCCCTGGCTGCCATAGCCGACGATGGCGACCTTCTTGCCCTTGATCAGGTTCAGGTCGGCGTCGCGATCGTAATAAACACGCATAGTTCGTTTCCTCGTTCGGGGCCGGAAATCGGCCGATGGTCAGATATTTCGAAGGTGAATTGACGGATTTCGGGGGCTGTCTAGAGCATTTTAGGGCCGCTGGGAAACCCGTTTCTGCATGGAAATCTGCGGCATCATGCATCCATGAAGACGGGGTAGAGGGAAGCGAGCAGCAGGACGGCCATCAGCACATTGAAGGCACGGACCAGCCGCTCTGAGGTCAGGACCGGCCGCAATGCGGAGCCGAACAGAGCCCAGACCACGGTCGAGACCGTGCCTACGAGCAGGCTGATCAGGGTCTGGATTGCGATGTTGAGCGGGAATTGGGCGATCGCCGCGTAGGCGGTAATGGTGCCGATCACGATCACCCAGCCTTTGGCGTTGATCCATTGGAACATCGCCGCGCCCCAGAAGGTCATCGGGCCGCGGGCGGCGCCGTCGCCCGGCTTGGTCGGCCCGGACATGGCGATCGCGGCGGCGAGATAGATCAGGTAGGCGGCACCGGCATATTTCAAGATGGTCTGAAGGACCGGATAGGCCAGGAACACGGAGCCGAGCCCGAGGCCGACCGCGGCGACCATGAAGGCGAAGCCGATGACGATCCCGACGATGTGGGGGATGGTGCGCCGGAAGCCGTAGGTCAGGCCCGAGGACAGCAGCATGATGTTGTTCGGCCCAGGCGTGAAGTACATCACGACCATGAAGGTGAGGAAGGCATAGAACAGCGACTGGGACATGTTCGCCTCACGCGACTTTCGGCAGCGGCTCTTTGGGCGATGCCTTGGGCCGCTGCGCCAGCACCATCACCGCGATACCGCCGATCACGGTCAGCATGCCGGCGAGGCGCAGGGGTCCGAACCGCTCGCCGAACACGATGCTGGAGGCGGCCGATCCCACGAACGGCACCAGCAGCGCGAACGGCACCACCTGCGCCGCCGGATAATCGCGCAGCAATCGTCCCCACAGCCAGTAGGCGATGCTGGTGGAGACGGCGCCGATCACCAGCAGGCAGATCAGGCCTGTCAGAGACATGTGGATCAGCGACTGCCAGGTCGGCGTTGGCCCGTTGACGACCAGCGCGAGCGCGAACAGCGGCACCGCGGCAGTAAGGCACAGCCAGCCGAACAGGTCGAACATCGGCGCACCACGGGCGCCCCGCAGCAGCAGATTGCCGACCGCAAAGCAGACCGGCGCGATCATCAGCACCCCGAAGGCGCCGACGCTGAAATCGTAGCCGACGGTCCCGCAGATCATCAAAAGGCCGGCTGCTGCGATGACGATGCCGAGCGTCTGCATCGGCGTCGGGCGTTCGCCGAATGCGACAGCGGCGAAGCCGATCGTGAACAGCGCCTGGCTCTGCACGACCACGCTGGCCAGGCCGACCGGCACGCCGTGGGCGATGCCATAGGCCTGGCTCAGGAACTGGCCGAGGAACAGCGTGACGCTGATCGCGATCAGGAGCGGCCAGGCGACCTTCGGCTTGGGAATGAAAAGGCACGGTACTGCAGCAATGGTGAAGCGCATTGCCGTCATCAGCTCCGGCGAGAACTCGTCGAGCGCGATCCGGCTCGCCACGAAGGCAAGCCCCCAGATGATCGCCACCAGGACGGCGATGAGGATGTCGGCCGGCTTCATTGTTGTTCCCGGTCCTGCCCTGTCGTGCAGTCCCTGTTATTGTTCTGATCTAGCCTTGCTCGCCGGCTTTCGGTTTCCGCAGCAGATAGGTGCCGTGCATCGGGGCGTGATAGTCGGCCGAGACCAGCCTGAAGCCGACGTCGGTCAGCATCCGTTCCATCACCCAGCCGAAGGTGGAATATTCGTCGCGCATGTGCGCGACGACACCTTCACGCGAAAAGTCGTGGTTCTTGATCTGGAAGTCGGCCCATTGCTCGACGTCGCGCTCAATGGCGTCCGGCATTGAAGTGTAGACGATGTCGCGCAGGTAGAAGCTCGCGCCCGGCTTCAGCGCGCGATAGATCCGCGACATCGCCACCGCCTTCCAGAAGTCCGGCAGATGGTGCAGCGTGAACTCGCTGACGATCAAATCGTAGGATTCCGGATGGTAGGAGAAGCTCAGCAGGCCGGCCGATTGGGTGCGGACCGGCGCCTTGCGGTCACGTGCATAGATCTCGGCGAGCGCCAGCATCGCGGGCGAGATGTCGATAGCATCGACCTCGGCGCCCATTAGCGCCGCTTCGGTGGCCAGCACGCCGTTACCGCAGCCGATATCGGCGATGCGCCAGCCGCGCTGGACCCCGAGCATTTTCAGCGCGGCGCGCGCCCGCAGGTCGGCATCGTCATGGCTGTCATAGATCGACGCCACTGCGGGCTCGATCCCCATCCGGTTCCGCTCATTATAGTACCAGTCGCGCGCCAGCATGGTTCACATCCCTTCAGGCCCGCGACCAATCGCGGCAACGCCGGTGCGCGACACCTCGACGAGGCCGAGCGGGCGCATCAGGTCGATATACTGATTGATCTTGTCCGTATTGCCTGTGATCTCGAACACGAAGCTCTCGGTGGTGGCGTCGATCACGCGGGCGCGGAACGCATCCGCAAGCCTCAGCGCCTCGACCCGGTGCTCGCCCTGCCCGCGCACCTTCACCATCGCGAGCTCCCGCTCGATCGAGCGCTTGGTCTGCGTCATGTCGACGACGCGATAGACCGGAATCATGCGATCGAGCTGGTGCTTGATCTGCTCGATCACCATTGGCGTGCCCGTCGTGACGATGGTGATGCGCGAGAGGTGCTTCTGGCTCTCGGTCTCCGAGACCGTGAGGCTCTCGATGTTGTAGCCGCGGCCCGAGAACAGACCGATGACGCGCGCAAGCACGCCGGGCTCGTTCTGCACGAGCACGGCGAGCGTGTGCGTCTCGTTGGGATCGTGACGGTCCTCGATGAAGTAGGCGGATGCCGGCTGGTTCATTGTCGTCCCCTCAAATCCTTTTCGTCATGTCCGCGAAGGCGGGCCGCCAGTAATTGCCACGGCCTGAGATCCCTACACAGCGAGCGGCGTACTGGATCGGCCGGTCGAGCCGGGCGATGGCAGCGGAGCTTGTGACCATTGCGCTCACACCAGCGCCTTGCCGCCGGCGAATGCCTTTGCGGTGGCCGCGTCGTTGGCCTGCTCCGGCAACAGCATTTCGTTGTGCGCCTTGCCGGAGGGGATCATCGGGAAGCAGTTTTCGAGCGCAGCGACGCGGCAGTCGAACAGCACCGGGCGCTTGACCGCGATCATCTCGTTGATGGCGCCCTCGAGATCGCCAGGCTTGTGCACCTGGAGGCCAATGCCGCCATAGGCTTCGGCGAGCTTGACGAAATCCGGCAGCGCCTCCGAGTAGGAATGCGACAGGCGGTTGCCATGCAGCAGCTGCTGCCACTGCCGCACCATGCCCATGTACTGGTTGTTCAGGATGAAGATCTTGATCGGCAGCTCGTACTGCACGGCCGTCGACATCTCCTGCATCGTCATCTGCACCGAGGCATCGCCCGCGATGTCGATGACGAGGCTGTCCGGGTGGGCAACCTGCACGCCGATCGCGGCCGGCAGGCCGTAGCCCATGGTGCCGAGGCCGCCCGACGTCATCCAGCGATGCGGCTCCTCGAAGCCGTAGAACTGGGCGGCCCACATCTGGTGCTGGCCGACCTCGGTCGTGATGTAGGTATCCTTGCCGCGCGTCGCTTCGAACAGGCTCTGGATCGCATGCTGCGGCAGGATGACGTCGTTGCTCTTCTTGTAATACAGCGAATTACGGGCACGCCACTGCGCGATCTGCTGCCACCACGATTTGATGTCGGGCTTCTTCGCCTCTGCCTTGAACACCTGGAGGATGTCGCCGAGGATGTTGCCGCAATCGCCGATGATCGGCACGTCAACCCGGATGTTCTTGTTGATCGAGGATGGGTCGATGTCGATATGGATCTTCTTCGAGCCCGGCGAGAACGCATCGACGCGACCGGTGATGCGGTCGTCGAAGCGCGCGCCGACGCACAGCATGACGTCGCAATCATGCATGGTCATGTTAGCTTCATAAGTGCCGTGCATGCCGAGCATGCCGAGCCAGTTCTTGCCCGAAGCTGGATAGGCGCCGAGGCCCATCAGCGTGGAGGTGATCGGGAAACCAGTGACCTCGACCAGCTCGCGCAAGAGCTTGGTCGCCTCGGGACCGGAATTGATGACGCCACCGCCGCTGTAGATCACCGGACGCTTGGCGTTGGCGAGCAGCGCCACCGCCTTGCGGATCTGCGTGGCATCGCCCTTCACGCGCGGCGCATAGGAGCGGTGCACGTCGGACTTGCGCGGCGGATGATAGGTACCGGTCGCGAACTGCACGTCCTTGGGAACGTCGACCAGCACCGGACCCGGACGGCCGGAGGTCGCGACGTAGAAAGCCTCGTGCAGCACCTTGGCGAGATCGTTGACGTCGCGCACCAGCCAGTTGTGCTTGGTGCAGGGGCGCGTGATGCCGACGGTGTCGCATTCCTGGAAGGCGTCGTTGCCAATCAGATGCGTCGGCACCTGGCCGGAGATGCACACCAGCGGGATCGAATCCATCAGCGCGTCGGTCAGCGGCGTCACCATGTTCGTGGCGCCGGGACCGGAGGTCACCAGCGCGACGCCCGGCTTGCCGGTCGAGCGCGCATAGCCCTCGGCGGCATGGCCGGCGCCCTGCTCGTGGCGGACCAGGATGTGCTGGACCTCGCTCTGCTGGAAGATCTCGTCATAGATGGGAAGCACCGCGCCGCCGGGATAGCCAAAAATGTCGGTCACGCCATGATCGATGAGCGCGCGGACGATCATCGCGGCGCCGGTCATCTGGTTCGGATCGTGGCTCTTCTCGCTCATTGGCTTGCTCCGGATGCGCTGTTGTCAGCGGCTTCGTTCGTGTCGGGTTCGGGAAATAAAAAAGGCCCCGAAGAGGGCCCACGCACACCGCCTGTCTTGTGGATGGCAGCTAGCCACCCCCGGCGGTGTGCCTGGGTACGACGGCGATAAGGAGTTTGGTAATAATGTTACGCATGGCAGGCGCTCGGCTTCCCAAAGGTTGCGCGAAACATAGCGGCCAAAGCCCGGATGTCAAGGCAATGTGGCCGTTCCCGCGCGATTTTGGCAGTGTAGCGGTGTTCCCCGGGTTCGGCGAGCGGTAAATTCGGGAACCGGGTACAAAAGCTCGTCAGTTCGCATCCCGTGTCGCGTCCACGATCGCGGCGAGCCATCCCCTCGCCTCCTCCGGCTTCACCCATTCGAACTCAGGCAATTGATGCCGGAACCAGGTGAACTGGCGCTTGGCGTAGTGGCGGGTGTCGGCGCGGCCGATTGTGGCAGCTTCTTCCAGGCTGAGCTCGCCGCGCAGATGCCGGATCAGCGCCGGCACGCCGTGGGCCTTCGTGGCCGGCAACAGCGGATCGAGGTGTCTGGCGGCAAGCCGCTCGACCTCCCTGAGCGCGCCGGCGCTCAACATGGCATCGAAGCGCGCATCGATGCGGGCATAGAGTTCGTCGCGCGCGGGGGCGAGAAACACCGCGCGAAAATTGTCCTTCGGCAGCAACGGCGGCTGGCCTTCGCCGTGCCAGTCGAGCAGCGAACGGCCGGTCGCTTCGACTACTTCCAGCGCGCGCGCGATCCGGGTGCGGTCGCGCAGATTCAATCGTTCGGCCGCACGCGGATCGCGGTGCGCGAGTTCCGCGTGTAGCGCTTCGACGCCGTTCTGCTGCAGCCGCGCGCGCACATCCTCGCGCACCTCGGCAGGAATTGGCGGCACTACGGAGAGGCCCGCCGTCAGTGCCTTGAAATAGAGCCCGGTGCCGCCGACGAAGATCGGCAGGCGGCGTTCGGCCATCGCCGCTTCGAGCGCCTTCGCCGCGTCGCTCACCCAGGCACCGGCCGAGAAATTCACGGCCGCATCGACATGGCCATAGAGACGATGCGGCACGAGCGCCTCATCAGCCCCTGTCGGCCGTGCCGTGATGATGCGCAGATCGCGGTAAACCTGCATGGAATCGGCGTTGATGATGATGCCGCCGGTGGCGAGCGCAAGCTCGAGCGCCAGCGCCGACTTGCCGCTGGCGGTCGGGCCTGCGATAAGCACGGCCTTGCCAACACGCCTTCCGCTGACTTGCCCCTCGCTCACGAAAACCTCAAATGTCCCTCGTCGCCACGCTGATCTGCAATCCCGACAATCCTGCGCTCGACTCTACCATCGTCGACGGCGCCCGCGCTGTGCTGCCACAAGCAGCTCCCGCGCACTGGTTGTTCGAAGGGGTTGCGGTCGACATTCCCTTCGGCGCCGAAAGTAACCTCGAAGGCGACCGCCACGCCATCGAACAGCGGCTCCGCGAGCTTCGCGGCGACCTGCCCATCGACATCGTCGTGCAGCCAGTCGGCTTCCGGCGCAAGAAGCTTTTTCTCGCCGACATGGATTCCACCATGATCGGCCAGGAATGCATCGACGAACTCGCCGACTTGGTCGGGGTGAAGGCGCATGTGGCCGCCATCACCGAACGCGCGATGCGCGGCGAGATCGAGTTCGAGCCGGCGCTGCGCGAGCGCGTTGCGCTGCTCAAGGATCTGCCCGCCAGCGCGGTCGACGAAGTACTGGCCAAACGCATCACGCTGACCCCCGGCGGCCGTGAGCTGGTCGCGACCATGCGCGCGCACGGCGCCTACACCTGCCTCGTCTCGGGCGGCTTCACGCTGTTCACGAACGCGGTCGCCGCCAAGATCGGCTTCCAGGAAAACCGCGCCAACGAACTCGTCGTGCGCGACGGCAAGTTCACCGGCGAGGTGAAGGAACCGATCCTGGGCCGCGCCGCGAAACTCGCGACACTGTTGGATCTGATGGAATCGTTTGATCTCGACGACCTCGAGTCGATCGTGGTCGGTGACGGCGCCAATGACCTTGGGATGATCCAGGCGGCGGGGCTCGGTGTGGCGTATCACGCCAAGCCGGCGGTGGCCGCGGCCGCGGCAGCGCGGATTGATCACGGCGATCTCACCGCGCTGCTGTATGCGCAAGGGTATCGGCGCGAGGAGTTCGTGGAGGGGTAACGTTCTCTGCGTCATTCCGGGTGATGCGAAGCATCGAACCCGGAATGACAATGAATGGTAGGACGACCAGCCCTTCCTATTGCACGCTCAACGCCACGAAGCGCAGCTCGCCGTCGGCATTGGAGACGAGCAGCAGCACCGACTTCTTGCCGTCCTTCTTGAGCTGATCGACCCGCTTCTGGATGTCGGCGCCGCTCGACACCGCCTCCTGCGCCACCTCGACGATGACGTCACCGGCGGAGAGCCGCTTCTCGGCGGCGTCGGAATTGGCCTCGACATTGGTGACGACCACGCCCTTGACGGTGTCCTTGATCTTGTAGCGCGTGCGTAGATCCTTGCTCAGCGTTGCCAGATCGAGACCGAGCGCCTTCTGCGTCACCGGCTTCTCGGGTGCGGGCTCGTCGGTTTTCACCGCGGCCTGCACCTTCTCGGGATCCTGGAGCCGGCCGAGCGTGACCTTCTTGGCCTGTTCCTGGCCTTTGCGGATGATGATCACGTCGACCTCCTTGCCAACCGCCGTGTCGGCGACGACGCGGGACAGGTCCTTCGGATCCTTGACGTCCTTGCCATCGAATTTGACGACGACGTCACCAGGCTCGATGCCGGCGGGCTTCGCCGGACCCTTGTCGTCCACGCCGGCGACCAGCGCGCCGCGCGCCGGCTTGATGTTGAGGCTCTCGGCGATCTCGTCGGTGACGCTCTGGATGCGCACCCCTAACCAGCCGCGGCGCAGCTCGCCGAACTGCCGGAGCTGGTCGACGACGCCAACGACCGTCTTCGACGGCACGGCGAAGCCGATGCCAATGGAGCCGCCGGAGGGCGAGATGATCAGCGTGTTGACGCCGATGACGTCGCCGTCGAGGTTGAACAGCGGGCCGCCGGAATTGCCGCGGTTGATGGAGGCGTCGGTCTGGATATAGCTGTCATATGGCCCTGAGGAGATGTCGCGGTTCTTGGCCGAGACGATACCGGCCGTGACCGTGCCACCGAGACTGAAGGGGTTGCCGATCGCGACCACCCAGTCGCCGAGCCGGAGCTTGTCGGAGTCGCCGAACTTCACCGCGACCAGCGGCTTCGGAGGCTTGATCTTGAGCACGGCGAGGTCGGTCTTCTTGTCGACGCCGACCAGCTCGGCCTTGATCTTGGTGCCGTCGTTGAGGATGACATGGATCTCGTCGGCATCGGCAATGACATGGTTGTTGGTAACGACCACGCCTGCTGTGTCGATGATGAAGCCGGAGCCGAGCGAGTTGGTCTTGCGCGGCGGGTTGTTGTCGCCGCCCTTGCTGCCACCGCCGGGACCCCTGCGGTTCTTGAAGAAGTCGTCGAAGAACTCCTCGAACGGCGAACCTGGCGGCAGTTGCGGCATGGTATTGCTGCCGCCGCCCTTGGCCTCGACGGTCTGCGACGTAGAGATGTTGACGACCGCGTCGATCACCTTCTCGGCGACGTCGGCGATGCCGTCCGCTCCACGCGCATGGGCCGGCGTGCCGAACGCGCCGAAAGCACCGATGGCGAGCGCGGCCAGCCCAGTTCGCACCCAATGGCGCAAGCGGGACGGGGCAATGGTGGCAGCGGTCATTGTGATCTCCAGAGAATAGGGTTCGGCGCCAGCCTGCGCTCGAACGGGGGGACGGCGCAAGCGCAGAGCTTAACGGGTCTCAACACCCCGATAATACGGCGAAAAACCGGTCGATTGCCTTCACTTTGGCGTTGGCATGATGCTTAAACCGGGCGCCGCATCACCCAGATCAGGATCAGGCCGGCCACGGCCGAACCGATTCCGACAGCCCGCAGGATGTTGTCCGGCGTGGCGATAGCACTCTTCATGGCCTTGCGCATCCAGTTGGGACTGGCCGCGAACATCAAGCCTTCCAGCACGAACAGGATGCCTAGGCCGATGAGGAAGTCGGCAAACGCAATGGACCTCATCGGAATGGAACCTCCCGTTATGCTGTTCTTGTCTGGGCAAGGGCGGCCAAGCCGGCCGCCCTGTCTAGCTTACGGCTTCGCCGGCGTCTCGGTTGCCATCTTGCCGGACGGGTTACTGAAGTACCGGAAGAAATCCGAGTCTGGCCGCAGCAGGAAACGGGTATCGTTCGAACGCAGCCCGTTCTCATAGGCCGTCATCGACCGGTAGAAGGCGAAGAAATCGGCGTCCTTGCTGTAGGCTTCCGCAAACAGGCGGTTGCGCTCGGCATCGCCTGCACCGCGGGTCTGCTCAGCCTGCGAATTGGCCTCCGCGACGATGATGGTCGCCTCGCGATCGGCCTTGGACTTGATCTCCTGGGCCTTCTGGCCACCCTGTGCACGGAACTCAGCGGCCTCCCGCTCGCGCTCGGTCTTCATGCGCTGGTAGACCGCTTGGCTGTTCTGCTCCGGCAGGTCGGCACGGCGGATCCGGACGTCGACGACCTGAATGCCGTAGCCATCGGCCTCGCGGTCGAGCTGGTCGCGGATGCGCTGCATCAGCTTCTCGCGATCGTCGCGAACCACGTTGATGAAGGTGACCTCGCCGAGCACGCGGCGCAGCGCCGCGTTGAGGAGCGTGGTCAGCTGAATGTTGGCGGCCTGGATCGAGCCGACGCTCTGATAGAAGCGCAACGCATCCTTGATGCGGTAACGCGCGAAAGCGTCGACCACCAGCCGCTTCTGGTCGGAGGCGATCGCTTCCTGCGACGGGTTCTCCAGGTCGAGGATCCGCTTGTCGATGTTGATCACCGAATTCCACGGCGCCTTGAAATGCAGGCCGGGTGCGGTGACGACGTCGACGGGCTTGCCGAACTGGAGCACGATGGTCTGCTCGGTCTGCTGCACCGTGAACAGCGACATGTAGCCGACGATCACGACCAGCAGGAGTCCGAGCAGCGAGACGAAACCTGTAACCGGAGACCTCATCGGTTGCCTCCGCTCGACTGCGGACCGGTCGTAGGCTGCCGCTTGGGCGTCAACTCGGGAAGCGGCAGATAGGGCACGACACCCTGACCCGCAGGGCCGCCGTCATAGACCAGCTTCTCGGCGCCGCCGAGCACGCGCTCCATCGTCTCCAGATAAATCCGTTCACGCGTCACGTCGGGCGCCTTCTTGTATTCGTCGTACACTTTCAGGAAGCGCGCGCTCTGGCCCTTGGCCTCGGCGACCGCCTGCTCCTTGTAGCCTTCGGCGGCCTGCAGGATCTGCGCTGCACGTCCGCGCGCCTGCGGCACCACTTGGTTGGCGTAGGTCTGCGCTTCGTTTTGCAGCTGCTCCAGATTGGCGCGCGCCGCTTGCACGTCACGGAAGGCGTCGATCACCTGCGCCGGCGGATCGACCTTCTGCATCTGCACCTGGGTGATGAGAATGCCTGCGCCATAGCTGTCGAGAGTCTTCTGGATCAGTTCCTGCACCCCCTGCTCGATCGTATTGCGGGCACCGGTCAGGATCGGCTGGATCTGCGAACGGCCAATGACCTCACGCATCGCGCTCTCGGCGACCGCTTTCACGGTGCCTTCGGGGTTCTGGATGTTGAACAGAAAATCGCCCACGCCGCCGGCGTCGGGCTTGATGCGCCAGAGCACGGTGAAGTCGACGTCGACGATGTTCTCGTCACCGGTCAGCATCAGGCTCTCTTCCGGCACGTCGCGAATGGAGCGGCCGCGCCGCGCCGGATCCTCGATCACCGTCATGCCGATGGAAGTCGTGGAGACGCGCAGCGCCTTCGGCAGCAGCACGGTCTCGATCGGATAGGGCAGGTGGTAATTCAGGCCCGGATCGACGGTGCGGACATGCTTGCCGAAGCGCAGCACGACGCCGCGCTCTTCGGACTGCACGCGGAAGAAGCCCGACAGCAGCCAGAACGCGACGATGAGCAGGATGATCAGCGTGATGCCGACGCCGGAAAAATAGCCGCCCGGCATGATCTGCTGGAGGCGGTCCTGGCCGCGCCGCAGGAGGTCTTCCAGATCCGGCGGCCTCGGCCCGACCGGTTGCGGGCCGGAGCCCCATGGTCCCTTTGGACCCGAGCCCCATGGGCCACCGCCCTGATTCTTCCACGGCATTCGACGCTCTCCTCGGCAGGGTGGCATTGCCCCCGCCCGCTTTGTCCGGTCCGGCTTTATAGGGGACAGGCAGGTCCCTTACAACGCAGCCCTGACCGTCCTCCGAGCTATGCTCGGGCGCGAAAAAGTCAATGTAAACATTGGCGAATGCGGTTAATGGCCCGCCCGCCGACGATATGTCACATAGGAGAAGTCGGCGCTGTCGTCGGGGCCGGCAGGATGACGGATGCGCGCCACCTCGTCCCACTCGGCCTTGTCGATGTCGAAATACGTGTCGCCTTGGGGCCGCGCATGCACTTCGGTGATTTCGAGCCGATCGGCGCGATCGATCCATTGCCGAAAGATCTCGGCGCCGCCGATCACCGCGATCTCAGTGACCGAACGCCGCAGGGCGTCGCCCCGCGCAACCGCGTCCGCATCAGCCGCCGATGTCGTGACGATGGCTCCGATGGCGCGATAACCCGCATCGCGCGTGATCACGATGTTGGTGCGGTTCGGCAGCGGCCGGGGCAGGGATTCGAAGGTCTTGCGGCCCATGATCACGGGCTTGCCGATCGTGAGCGCCTTGAAGCGCGCCATGTCGGATTTCAGTCGCCACGGCATGGTGTTGCCCGCGCCGATGATTCCGTTCTCGGCGATCGCGACGACGAAGACGATCTCCATCAGGTCGCGCTCCCGGCAAGCCGTGTCAACGCTGGCCCGGTGACGCGACACAGCGTCCAGTCGTCCATCATGACGGCACCGAGCGATTTGTAGAACGCGATCGACGGCGCATTCCAGTCGAGCACCGCCCATTGCAGGCGCGACCAGCCGTTGTCGACGCATTCCTTCGCGAGATAGACCAGCAGCGCCTTGCCGAGGCCCCTGCCCCGATGCGACGGCCGCACATAGAGGTCTTCGAGATAGATGCCGTGGCGGCCGCTGAAAGTGGAGAAATTCGCAAACCACACCGCAAAACCGGCCGCCTCGCCGTTCCATTCGGCGATCGCGCAATGGAGCTGCGGCCGCTCGCCGAACAGCGCGTCCGCAATCATCGCCTCTGTTGCCTCGACCTCGTGCGAGAGCTTTTCGTATTCGGCGAGTTCGCGGATGAAAGCAAGAACGAGCCCGGCTTCGCCCGGGCGCACGCGGCGGATGTTGAGCGACATAGGCGCTAAACCGCGACTTCCGCCTTGATGTGCGGATGCGGATCGTAGCCGACGAGCTCGAAATCCTCGAAGCGGAACGAGAAGATGTCCTTCACGTCGGGGTTGATCCGCATCACCGGCAGCGCGCGGGGCGCGCGGGTGAGCTGGAGCTTCGCTTGCTCCAGATGGTTGGAATAGAGATGGGTATCGCCGAACGAATGCACGAAGTCGCCGGGCTTGAGGCCGGTGACCTGCGCGACCATCATCGTCAGCAGCGAATAGGAGGCAATGTTGAAGGGCACGCCGAGGAACACGTCGGCAGAGCGCTGATAGAGCTGGCAAGACAATTTGCCGTTGGCGACGTAGAACTGGAACAGGCAGTGGCACGGCGGCAGCGCCATCTTGTCGACCTCGGCCGGATTCCAGGCCGAGACGATCAGGCGGCGCGAGTCCGGATTGCGCTTGATCATGTCGACCACGTTCGCGATCTGGTCGATGCTGCGGCCATCAGGCGCGGGCCAGGAGCGCCACTGATGCCCGTAAACCGGGCCGAGATCGCCATTGGCATCGGCCCATTCGTCCCAGATGGTGACGCCGTTGTCGCGCAGATATTTGATGTTGGTATCGCCCTTCAGGAACCAGAGCAGCTCATGCACAATCGCCTTCAGCGGCAGCCGCTTGGTGGTCAGCATCGGGAAACCGGCGGACAGATTGAAGCGCATCTGGTGGCCGAACACCGACAGCGTACCGGTACCGGTCCGGTCGGTCTTCTCGGCGCCGTCTGAAAGAATCCGCTCGAGCAGGTCCTGATACTGGTGCATGTGTCGTGCGCCTTTGGGGAGGCTGGAAACTTAGCGGCCGCCTCCGCGCTGCGACAGCGGCGATTCGCTGTTCGCGCCGATTATACCCGGAAAAGTGAGCGTTCCCGGCGCAAACGACAAGCGGCGGAACCCAGCGTCCCGCCCCTCACCTATCAGCCTGATCCCGCTGGCTAAGTTGCCGGCTTGAGCACCGGGCTCCATTTCGCGATCTCGTTCTTGACGAGGGTCGCCAGCGCCTCCGGCGTACGGTCCTTGGGGCCGGGAATGACGCTGCCGAGCTCGAGCAGGCGCTTCCGGACGGTCTCGTCGTCGAGCGCCTTGATGGCCGCGGCGTTCAGGCTCGCAACGATTGCCGGCGAGGTTCCCTTCGGTGCGAACATCGCATTCCAGGCCTGGGCCTGGAATGCGGGTAGGCCGGCTTCCGCCGTCGTCGGCACGTTCGGCAGCGACGGATTGCGCTCCGCCGTCGCGATCGCATAGGCCTTGATGGTGCCGGCATTGATCTGCGGCACGGCGTTGACGATCTGGTCACACATGTAGTCGACCTGGCCGGCCACCAGCGCGTTCATCGCGGGGCCCGTGCCATTGAAGGGCACACCGACCGGCTTGATGTCGAGGATGGAGTGCAGAAGCTCGCACGAGACGTGCGAGACCGAGCCGACGCCGGCATGCGCGGCATTCACCTTCTCGGCGTTGGCCTTCACGTAGGCGACGAACTCCTTGAGGTCCTTCGGCGGAAAATCCTTGCGCGCCAGAATCAGGATCGGCGTGCCCGCGAGCAGCGCGACCGGCTCGAAGTCCTTTTCGGGATGATAGGCAAGCTTTGGATAAAGCGGCACGGAGGCGGCATGCGTGCCCATATGCCCGGTGATGAGCGTATAGCCGTCGTTGGCCGCACGCGCGGCGCGCGTTGTGGCGGTGGTGCCGCCGGCGCCCACTACATTCTCGATGATGATGCTCTGCCCCAGCGTCTGCGCCATGTGCGCGGTGACGATGCGCGCGACGACGTCGGTCGGTCCGCCGGCCGCGAACGGCACGATCATGGTGATGCTGCGCGTCGGATAGGTCTGTGCCTCAGCGGGTGCGGCAAGGACGCACAATGATGCGAACGCCGCGGCACATGCGCCCGCAAGCGCGCGAATGACAGTCATCTCGATCTCCCGGGAGACAAACAAAAATGCCGGCCACAAGGGCCGGCATTTTCATTCCACGAAGCCGTCATACAAGTCGATTCGACTTCCGAATGCGGCGCGCCGACGCAGGGCGCAACCTCTCAGTTCTCAGACTCGGTGAAAACCTCGTCGCGCTTGGCGCGCAACACCGGTAGCACCGTAAGAACGAGGAGGCCCGCCGCGACCGCCAGCAGCACCGCCGACAACGGACGCGTCAGGAACACGCTCCAGTCGCCGCGCGAGATCAGCAGCGCACGGCGCAGGTTCTCTTCCATCAGCGGCCCCAGCACCATGCCGAGCAGCAACGGCGCGGGCTCGAAATCGTGCTTGATCAGCCAGTAACCGACGAGGCCGAACACGCCTGCGAGGATGACGTCGACCGGTGCGTTGTTCACCGAATAGATGCCGATCGCACAGAAGATCACGATCGAGGGGAACATCAGCCGGTACGGCACGCGCAGCAGCCGCACCCAGATGCCGACCAGCGGGAGGTTGATGATGATCAGCATCAGATTGCCGATCCACATCGAGGCGATCATGCCCCAGACGAGATCCGGCTGCTTCTGCATCACCTGCGGGCCCGGCACGATGCCGTGGATGGTCATCGCGCCCACCATCAGTGCCATCACCGCGTTGGGCGGGATGCCGAGCGTCAGCAGCGGGATGAACGAGGTCTGCGCGGCGGCATTGTTGGCGCTCTCCGGCCCCGCCACGCCCTCGATCGCACCGCGGCCAAAGCGCGACGGATTCTTGGCAAGCTTCTTCTCGAGCGTATAGGCGCCAAACGACGCGATCGTCGCACCACCGCCGGGCAGGATACCGAGGATCGAGCCGAGCACGGTGCCGCGAAGGATGGCAGGCGTCGAGTCGATCAGATCCTTTCTGGTCGGCATCAGGCCGGTGATCTTCTGCTGCACGAGATCGCGGCTCATCTCGGCGCCGGCGTCGAGATTGCGGATGATCTCGGCAAAGCCGAATACGCCCATCGCCACCGTCGCAAAGCCGAGACCGTCGGCGAGCTCCGGGATGTTGAAGGCCATGCGCGAGGCGCCGGTCTCGATGTCCGAGCCGACCATCGAGAGCAACAGGCCGAACACGATCATCGCGATCGCCTTCAGCACCGAGCCCTTGGCCAGGACCACCGCGAAGATCAGGCCAAGCACCATTAGCGAGAAATATTCGGCCGGGCCGAACGCCAGCGCGAGCTTCGTAAGCGGCGCGCCGAGGACGGCAATCAAGACGGTCGCGACGCAGCCGGCGAAGAACGAGCCGATCGCGGCGATCGCCAACGCGGGGCCAGCGCGGCCCTGCTTGGCCATCTGATGGCCATCGATGGCGGTAACGACCGATGTCGCCTCACCGGGTATGTTGACCAGGATTGACGTGGTCGAGCCGCCGTACTGGGCGCCGTAATAAATGCCGGCGAGCATGATCAGCGCGCCGACCGGCGGCAGTCCGAAGGTGATCGGTAGCAGCATCGCGACGGTCGCGATGGTGCCGATGCCCGGGAGCACGCCCACCAGCGTCCCGACCAGAGCGCCGATCAGGCACATCAGAAGGTTGATCGGAGAGAGCGCGACGGCGAAGCCGTGAGCGAGGTTGGCAAAGATATCCATCACGCCCTCACTGGATCAGGAAACGCGGAAACATCGGCATCGGCAGCCCGAGCACGTACGGAAACAGGATTGCGCAACCGAACGTCAGGCAGGCGCCGACGATCGCAGCTTCGAGCCAGCGCGTCTCGTGCGAGCCCGTCGCCGCAATCATGAAGCTTACGAAGGCTGTGACCACGAGGCCGAGAGGCCGGATCGCCAGTGCGAAAAAGACGATCGCCGCCACCACGAACAGCGGCCCGCGCCAGGCGTAATGGGCGAGCGGGGCTCCCTCCGTCAGGAGCCCGGTCAGGGCGATACCGGCGGACAAGGCGACCAGCAGGCCGCCGAACATGCGCGGCGCGGTCCCTGCGCCGAAGGAGAAGCCCCGCATGCCCTGCAAATCACTCGATGCCCACAACGCGAACAGGGCCAGCGCCATCAGGACAACGCCGCCGACATAGTCCTGCGCCGATCGGATCGTCATGAACAGCGTGAGAATCGCCACCACGAACAGCGGATAGGAATAGATGAGCGCCAGCAGCACCTCGGACGAGGCCTTCTTGGCACCGCCACCGAACGATCCGAGGATGGCGCTGGGCGCGCCGGCAAGTAGCGCGGTCGCGTGGTTGGTGACGACCGTCGCCGGGCCGCGCCCGGCGCCCCAGCCGAAGATCGTCCCGATCGACCAGATCAATTCGAAAATCTGCGGCGCAAGCGCCAGCAGGCAAAAACCGAGCGCCACCTTTGTGTTTCGGGTGGCGGTCGCTGAGTGGCCCATCGTGTCGGCCATGGCTGTCTCCTCCGCGACCCGTAAGTCACGAGCACTGTTGTTCTAAATCGGCTGGAACTGGATCCCCCGCCCGGATCACTGCCTAGCGATTTTCATCACACAATGCCAGCAAAACCCAACAGGCTCCGGCGAGCAGGAGCCAGAGTGGATTGATGCGCGAACGGAGGTGAGCACCGCAACCGTCGCGCTGTTGGAGCGGCAGCGGGATACTTCAATGGCGATGAAAAGATTGCAAACCGACGACCATCCGGAACCCGCGGATGGAAACCGCTGGATCGCCGCTTGAAACCCCTGTTTTTCGAAACGTTTGCCCCCTATATTGGGGATGCCGGTTCGCCGGCTATGGAAATAAACGGTCGTCGCAATAAACCATTCGGACCCGGGGGCGGTACCCGGCGCCTCCACCAAAGCCCACCGACGGGCTGGCCCAAGAAGTGGGCTTTGGCGGGGGCGAAATAGGATCGACGAGGGCGTAAAGGGCGTACTTTTTCCCGGTATTGTTCCGCCGTTATCGGGCTACTGCAATAGTTGCCAACGACAACTTTGCTCCGGTTGCTCAGGCTGCGTAACGCAGTTTGAAAGACCACTCTAAAGTCCTAGCGGGTTAAGCTCCGCTAGGCGGGGTTCGGAGGCACCTGGCAACAGAAGCCTCCACTTTACTCTTTGATTTCTTCCCCGGCGGGGACTCCTGCTGACCCGTCAGGCGCGGTACTATTGCGGCTTGGCGAGTCGGGCCGGCAGGGCCCGGCTTCGGGGATGCAACAGGACCACCATGGCGACCGATCATATCCGATACGATGTGCTGGCCCGCGACGCGCTGCGCGGCGTGCTGCGCAAGGTGCTGACCGATGCGGCGACCCATGGCCTGCCGGGCGAGCACCATTTCTTCATCACCTTCGTGTCGAAGGCCGAGGGCGTGAAGCTGTCGCCGCGGTTGCTCGCGCAATATCCGGAAGAGATGACGATCATCCTCCAGCACCAGTTCTGGGACCTGACCGTGCTCGAGGACCGTTTCGAGGTTGGCCTGTCGTTCGGCGGCATTCCGGAGCGGCTGGTGGTGCCGTTCAGCGCCATCAAGAGCTTCCTCGATCCGTCCGTGAAATTCGGCCTCCAGTTCGACACCTCCGACCTCGCCGAGGTGGTGCCCGAGAGTTTGCCGGCAGCACCCGCACCGTCGGCCGTCGCGGTACCCGCGCCCGCCGCTGAGCCGAAGGAAAGCACGGACGCGCCGGCGGCCCCGAACCAGGGCGGCGCCGAAGTCGTACGGCTCGATCGTTTCCGCAAGAAATGATCTAGATTGGGCTCGCCCCGTCTCGCGCGGCCGGACTCCCTATATATCCGACTCCCTATATAGAAGGCATATCAAGGGGCCGCGCGGCATTCCGCACGGCGAAATGGATGTGCTCATGGCCAAGACTGCCCACTCAGAGACTGCCCGCTCAGAAACTGCTCGCTCGAAGACCGACCGCCCCGCCACCCGCACCGAGACCGATAGTTTTGGCCCCATCGAGGTCGCCGCCGACCGCTATTGGGGGGCGCAGACCGAACGCTCGCGCCAGAATTTTCGCATCGGCACGGATCGCATGCCGATCTCGCTGGTGCATGCGCTCGGCATCGTCAAGCTCGCCGCGGCACAGTCCAATCGCGAACTTGGCCTGCTCGACCAGCGCCGCGCCAACGCCATCATCCGCGCCGCGCGCGAGGTGATCGAGGGCAAGCTCGACGATCATTTCCCGCTGGTGGTGTGGCAGACCGGCTCCGGCACGCAGACCAATATGAACCTCAACGAGGTCATCGCAAACCGTGCCAACGAGCTGCTCGGCGGCGAGCTCGGTGCCAAGAAGCCGGTGCATCCCAACGACCACGTCAACATGAGTCAGTCGTCGAACGACTCTTTTCCCACCGCGATGCACATTGCCGCCGCAAGCCGCATCAATGCCGATCTCGTCCCTGCGCTCGATGAGCTGCTCCGCGCGCTGCGCAAGAAGGAGGAGGAGTTTTCCAAGATCGTGAAGATCGGCCGAACCCACACCCAGGATGCGACGCCGCTGACGCTCGGCCAGGAGTTTTCGGGCTATGCCGCGCAGGTCGAGAGCGGCATCGCCCGGCTCAAGATCGCGGTGAAGGAGCTCTATCCGCTGGCGCAGGGCGGCACCGCCGTCGGCACCGGCCTCAACTCCAAGCCGCGCTTTGCAAAGCTGTTCGCAAAGCACGTTGCCGGGATCACGAAGCTGCCCTTCACCAGCGCCGCCAACAAATTCGAGGCGCTGGCCTCGAACGATGCCTATGTGCTGGCGCACGGCGCCATCAATTCGGTGGCGACGGGCCTGTTCAAGATCGCCAACGACATCCGCCTGCTCGGATCCGGCCCGCGCTCGGGCCTGGGTGAGCTGATCCTGCCGGAGAACGAGCCGGGCTCCTCGATCATGCCGGGCAAGGTCAATCCGACGCAGTGCGAGGCGATGACCATGGTGTGCTGCCAGGTGTTCGGCAATCACACCGCGATCACGGTCGCCGGCAGCCAGGGCCATTTCGAGCTCAACGTCTACAAGCCGGTGTTGGCCTACAACATGCTGCACTCGATCCGCTTACTGGCGGACGCCGCGCGCTCCTTCACCGAACATTGCGTCAGCGGCATCCGCGCCGACGAGACGCGCATCAAGGAGCTGATGCAGCGCTCGCTGATGCTGGTGACGGCGCTCGCGCCGAAAATCGGCTACGACAATGCGGCCAAGGTGGCCAAGACCGCGCATGCCAACGGCACCACGCTGAAGGAAGAGGCGCTGCGGCTCGGCTTCGTTTCGGCCGATGAATTCGACCGCCTGGTCCGCCCTGAGAAGATGACCAGCCCGGGATAAATTCCGAATTCCGCTAGCCATCCGTAGTGATACGGACGCCAGACCCGCAGAAATATGCGGCTTTGGGGACGGGATTTGATTACCGTCAATGGCGCTGCGGGGCGGCGTGCTGCGCAGCCCTTCTGCCCTCGACGGGGGCGAAATTCATCGTTTGATGGCCGAGTGGCCGATTGACGAGGACGAGCGAATGGCAATCAAGTCTTTGGGGGCGCAATGCAGCGCCCGGTTTCTGAACGTTTCAACCTGCCTGAAGAGGATCGGGTGATGGAGACGCGGCATGGGGAACGTCATCAACCTGAATCGTTTCAGGAAGCGCGCCGAGCGGGAAGCCTCGGCGAAGCAGGCGGACGCCAACCGGGCGAAGTTCGGCCGCACGAAAGCGGAGCGGTCGGCGGAGGAGAAGCGGGCGGACCGGGCGAAGGAGCATCTGGATCAGCACCAGATCGATCGCGAGGAGCAGCCATGAAGTCGCCCGTCGTGAAACGGTCGATCGTCGTCGCCGGCCACAAGACCAGCGTCAGCCTGGAAGAGGCGTTCTGGAACGGCATGAAGGAGATCTCGGGCCTGCGCAACATGACGCTGTCCGAGTTGGTCGGCGAGATCGACAGTAACCGCCAGCAGGGTAATCTGTCGTCGGCGATCCGCCTGTTCGTCCTGGACTACTTCAAGAGCCGCGCCATGACCGTCCAGCCGGAAAAGGTCTCGGCCCAGTAGCTGCGGGGACTTTCCCGGGCGACCTGCTCTGCACTTTAAAATCACTCTAAGGTGCAGCTTCGGCGAGCAAGCGCGCTTGACCTCAATGCCCTGGGTTGAAAATACAGGGCATGACCGACACCAACGATACGCGTTCGCAGATGCCGCTGGGCCTGGCGCAGCGCGGCTATACCGGCGTCATCCAGCATCTGTCTGCCCGCGAGGCGGGCTCGGCGCTGTCGGACATCGAGCTCGAGAGCCGGCTGATCGAACTCGGCTTCGTCGAGGGCGCCCGGGTCGAGGTCCTGCATGAGGGGCTGGTCGGACGCGACCCGATCGCCGTGCGGGTCGACAATATCACCATCGCGGTCCGTCGTCGCGAAGCCATGGCCATCATCGTCGCTTAGATAGCGGCCGGATATTTGCTCCCATGGAATTACCCCTGCTGCATCTCGCCTTGGTCGGCACACCAAACAGCGGCAAGACCTCGCTGTTCAATGCCCTGACCGGCAGCCGGCAGAAGGTGGCGAACTATCCGGGCGTCACGGTCGAGCGCAAGGAAGGCTTTTTCGTCACGCCGCTCGGTCGCCAGGTCTCCGTGGTCGACCTGCCCGGCACCTACTCGCTGCGCGGCCGCAGCCCGGACGAGGAGATCACCCGCGACTTCGTGCTCGGCAAGGCCTCCGGCGAGACGATGCCCGATCTGGTGCTGTGCGTGGCCGACGCGACCAATCTGCGCCTGACCATCCGCCTGCTGCTCGAGCTCAAGCGCACGGGACGGCCGATGATCCTCGTGCTCAACATGTTCGACATCGCCACGCGCCGCGGCATCAATGTCGACGTGGAACGGCTCGCCAAGGAGCTCGACGTGCCCGTGGTCACCTCGATCGCGGTGCGCAAGGGCGGCACGGCCGATCTGTTGCAGCTGACCGACGAGATCTCGTCCAAGCTCGCCGCCGAGCTGCGCGAGAACAGCTGGCGCGCGCTCAGCGTCTCCGAGCTGCGCGCAACCCAGCGCGAGGCCGACCGCATCATCGCCGATTGCGTCAGCCTGCCTGCTAGTCCCGACACCTTGACCGCCCGGATCGACGCGATCGTGCTGCATCCCGTCGGCGGCCTCATCGTGCTCGCGCTGATCCTGTTCGTGATGTTCCAGGCGGTGTTCGCCTGGGCGCAGCCGCTGATGGAGCTGCTCAACTCCGGCTTCGATGCGCTGGGCGAGCTGGTCCACAACACCCTCCCCGCCGGCCTGCTCCAGAGCTTCCTTCAGAACGGTGTGATCTCGGGCGTCGGCAGCGTCATCGTGTTCCTGCCGCAGATCATCATCATATTCTTATTCATCCTGCTCCTGGAAGATTTCGGCTACATGGCGCGCGCCGCGTTCCTGATGGACCGCATCATGGGCGGCGCCGGCTTGCACGGCCGCGCCTTCATTCCGCTGTTGTCGAGCTTTGCCTGCGCCATTCCAGGCATCATGGCAACGCGCGTCATCGACAACAAGCGCGACCGGCTGACCACGATCCTGATCGCGCCGCTGATGACCTGCTCGGCGCGCATTCCGGTCTACACGCTGATCATCTCCGCCTTCATTCCGGCCAGGGACGTCTGGGGCTTCATCAACTTGCAAGGCCTCGTGATGTTCGGCCTCTATGCCACCGGCATCGCCAGCGCGCTGCTGGTCTCGTTCGTGATCAAGTTCTTCATGCTGCGCGACTATGCCCCGGCGCCGTTCATGCTGGAGCTGCCGGACTACAAAGTGCCGCAGCTAAAATCGATCGCGATCGGCATCTACACCCGAGCGAAGATGTTTTTGCAGCGCGCCGGCACCACGATCTTCTCGATGATGGTGCTGATCTGGTTCCTGGCTTCGTTCCCGCAGCCGCCTGCGGGCGCCACGGAGCCGGCGATCGATTTCAGCCTGGCTGCGATCATCGGCAAGGCGCTCGAGCCGCTGCTCGCGCCGGTCGGCTTCAACTGGCAGATCGCGGTCGCCCTGATCCCCGGCATGGCGGCGCGCGAGGTCGCGGTCGCAGCCCTCGGCACCGTCTATGCGATCGAGGGCGGCAAGGAGGCGGCCGAGCAGATCGGTCAGGTGCTGGCGACGAAATGGTCGCTCGCGACCGCCCTGTCGATGCTGGCCTGGTACATCTTCGCCCCGCAATGCGCCTCCACGCTGGCGGTGATCCGGCGCGAGACCGGAAGCTGGGCCTGGATGGCCGTGACCTTCACCTACATGCTGCTGCTGGCCTATGCGGCGAGCCTCGTCACCTACAATGTCGCGGTCGCGCTAGGGGCGGGCTAAAGCCCCTCCCAAGACAAAAGCTGCGAAAACAACCCCATGCACAGTAGACAGGGGTCATGAAATCAATGGCTTACGCGTGTGCGAAAGTCATCCGACCATAGACGGGATAACCGGCCGAAATTCGGAAAATCAGTTGACCCGTCGGGCAAAACACCGGCATGATGGCATCGTCACCTTCAACGCCATCAAGATCGCGGCCAGTCCGAAATCGCCATCGGCTTCATGGATCACTTCAGCACCGACAGACTGACCGCCGAGAGGTTGCACGAAAACCACCTCGCCGACCTCGTCGCACTCCATCTCGATCCCGATGTCTCGCGCTATATCGGCGGCGTACGCTCGGCCGAGACGACGACGAATTATCTCGCCACCAACATGGCGCATTGGGACGAGCATGGCTTCGGGCTGTGGACGCTGCGATCGAAAGACGGGGCGTTCGCCGGGCGGGCGGGAATCCGGCACATCCTCGTCGACGACGTCGCCGAGATCGAGATTGCCTACGCGTTCAAGCGCGATCTCTGGGGCCAGGGACTTGCGAGCGAGATCGCGAGCGCGCTGACGGACATTGGGCTGTCGCAGCTCGCGCTGCCATCCCTCATCGGCATCGTCTATGTCGCGAATGGCGCATCGCGCCGCGTGCTGGAGAAGTCGCACTATCTGCTCGAGCGGCGCACGAACCGTCACGGCGAGGACGTCGCGATCTACCGCAAACGGCGGTGAGAGACTGATCCGGGACGTCTCGCCATCTGCCGGTAGACTAGTCGGCTCGCGCAGCTGCGGAACGTATCGGGCTACCTCAGCATTCTCCCGCCATGCCCAGGTACTTCTTCCACGTCCACGACGTCGAACCGAGCTCCGATCAGCACGGCGAGGACCTGCCAGATGACGAAGCCGCCTGGCGCGAAGCCACGAGCTTTGCCGGGCAGCTCTTCAAGGACATCGACGGCAGGTTTCGGCCCGGCCAAGCATGGAGCCTGGAAGTGACCGATGAAGCCGGTAAGCCAATTTATCGGATCCAAATAACCTCAAAGGGCCAGATAAGCTCATAGGGGAACGGCGGCCTCAGGCCGACACGCGGCGGGCCCCCCGATCACCTTCCGCTAAGAGCGCGGGCCGTCAGGCCCGGTGGAACCCGGCGGCGGCGCGAGAGTTCCTTACCGATCTTACAGTGCAAATGCGGCTGCTCGCCTCGGGGCCCTTGGGGCAAGCAGCTGCGCTCTAGTAAACAAGTGCAACGGGGGTTCAATGACCGGTACGTCGAGGCCTGTGTCGGACAGTCATCTCAAAGATCTGCCGAGAGTTTCGACGGGCAGCGACGGCTTGGATGACATCCTGGGCGGCGGCTTGGACGCCAACCGGATGTATCTTTATGAGGGACGGCCCGGCACCGGCAAGACCACCATCGCCCTCCAATTCCTTCTCAGGGGCGTGCGCGATGGCGAACGCGTGCTTTATATCTCGCTATCTGAAACGAGGCGGGAGCTGGAGCTTGTCGCGCATCGGCACGGCTGGTCTTTGCAAGGCGTGGACATCTTTGAACTGGTCCCGCCGGAGACAACGCTCGATCCCGAACGCGAGCTCACGGTGTTCCATCCCGCAGAGATGGAGCTGAGCGAAACCACCAATTTGATTTTCAAGGAGGTCGAACGCGTTGATCCCACTCGCGTGGTGCTCGACAGCCTGTCCGAACTGCGCCTGCTGGCTCAAAACCCGCTGCGATACAGACGCCAGGTTTTGGCTCTGAAGCATTATTTCACCAATCGAAATTGCACGGTGGTCCTCCTCGACGATCTCTCATCGTCCCAGGACGACCTGCAGCTTCATTCCATCGCACACGGCGTCGTTATGCTCGAACAGCTGGCAATCGAGTACGGGGCCGAGCGGCGACGGCTTCGCGTGATCAAGATGCGCGGCATAAAGTTTCGCGGCGGCTACCACGATTTCACGATCTCGGAGGGCGGCTTGCGGATATTCCCCAGGCTGGTCGCGGCCGAACATCACAAGCCCTTTTCCGGCGAGTTCACGCCCAGCGGCAGCGCCGAGCTCGACCAATTGCTGGGAGGCGGCCTCGAGCGCGGCACCAACGCACTTCTCATTGGCGCTGCCGGGGTCGGCAAATCGTCGCTAGCGCTGACCTATGCGATAGCGGCGGCGGAACGTGGCGAGCACGCCGTGTTCTTCGCCTTCGATGAAGGCCGGGGCACCGTGGAGGCGCGAGCCCGCACGCTCGGCCTGCCTCTCCAGGAGCACATTGACTCGGGGCGAATTCGGTTTCAGCAGATAGATCCCGCCGAATTGTCGCCCGGCGAGTTCACGGCGAGCCTGCGCCGGAGCGTCGAGGTCGACAATGCGCGCGTGGTGATCATCGACAGTCTGAACGGTTACTTGAATGCGATGCCGGATGAGCGGTTTCTCATCCTGCAGATGCATGAACTCCTGAGCTACCTGGCACAGCAGGGCGTGTTGACCATCCTTATCCTCGCTCAGCATGGACTGGTCGGCCCGATGGATACGCCGCTCGACATCAGCTATTTGAGCGATTCGGTCTTGATGCTGCGCTATTTCGAGTTCGGCGGACGAGTGCGGCGCGCCTTGTCTGTCGTCAAGAAGCGCAGCGGCAATCACGAGCATAGTATCCGCGAGTTTCGGCTCGGCAGCACCGGGATCAAACTGGGCCCACCCCTCAATGAATTCAGCGGCATCTTTTCCGGCAATCCGCGTTATACCGGCTCGGAACTCCCGGAAGGACTGGCGGAATGAGCGCCCGCCGGGACAACCGTGTTCTCGTATATGCGCCCATCGGCCGGGACGGACCGGCATCGGCCGAGCTTTTCCGCGGCGCGGATCTGGACGCGGTCAACTGCCGAAGCCTGCTCCAACTCGTCAGCGAGATGGCCGCTGGCGTGGGCACCGTGTTTCTGGCGGAGGAGGGATTGTTCGGGAAAGACACGGCGCCGCTGGCACAATGGATCGCGAACCAACCGCCATGGTCCGACCTCCCATTTGTCGTTCTCACCAGCCATCGAGAGCAGCCGGCGGTCGTCGCCTGGCGCCGCAGCATCGTCGAGCTTTTGCGTAACGTTTCGCTGCTCGAGCGGCCGGTGCAGCCGATTACGCTGACCAGCGCGGTGCAATCCGCGATGCGGGCACGGCGGCGTCAATACGAGATCCGGGCTCTGCTTGAGGCGCGCGAGCAGACGGCGCAGGAGCTCGAGAAGCTGGTGATCGAGCGGACGCGAGAGCTGAAGGAGGCCAACGAGCAGCTTCGCCTCGAAATGAACGAGCGCGCTCGCGTGGAGGAAACGTTACGCCAGGCCCAGAAAATCGAAGCCATCGGCCAGCTCACCGGCGGCGTGGCTCACGACTTCAACAATCTGCTGATGGTGATTTCCGGCGGGCTCGACATGCTCGACCGCCAGACAGATCCAAACCGGCGCCGGCGTCTGATGGACGGGATGATCCAGGCGGCGCAGCGCGGCGCCAGCCTGACGAAGCAGCTTCTGGCGTTTTCCCGCCGGCAGACGCTTCGGCCGGAGCCCGTCGACGTCGCCGCTCAGATTGGCGGCATGCGCGAACTGCTCGATCGCAGCCTGAGGGGCGATGTTCATGTCGAGTTCGATTTTCCGGATTCGCTGTGGCCGGTAGAGGTCGATCCCGGTGAGCTCGAGCTGGTCATTCTCAATCTGGCCGTCAACGCACGCGACGCCATGCCCAACGGCGGCACGATCGTCGTGCGCGGGGAAAATCTACCCGACCTGAAGGACCAAGAGATCTCCGGCGATTATGTGCGTCTCTCAGTTATCGACACCGGTATTGGGATGGCTCCGGGCGTCTTGTCCCGCGTCTTCGAGCCGTTCTTCACGACCAAGGACGTCGGAAAGGGCTCGGGCCTTGGGCTGGCGCAGGTTCATGGATTTGCGACGCAGTCGCGGGGCACGGTGCGCATCCAATCGGAGGTCGGCCGCGGCACCAGCATCGAGCTGTACCTGCCGAGATCGTTGGACGTTCCTTCCAGGGAGCGACACCTCATCGACCTCACCAGGGTGCGGCCGAAGAAGAAGAACCACGGTCGGATCCTGCTGGTCGAAGACGATGACGAGGTGGCTGCATTGGTCAGCGAGATGCTCGGCCAACTCGGCTATGACGTCACGCACGCCTCCAGCGCGGCGGCGGCGCTTGGCGCCTTGGCCGACGGGCGCTCCATCGATCTGATCTTTTCCGACATCATGATGCCGGGCGGTATGAACGGGGTCGAGCTCGCGCGAGAGATCAAGAAAAGACGCAGTGACGTACCCGTCTTGCTGACCAGTGGATACGCCGAAGCGGCCGTCCATGAAGCCGAAGCCGAGGACGTTCAGATCCTGGCAAAGCCCTATCATATCGACGAACTGGCCGCCGCCCTTCACGCGGTCAAGTCAAAGCTTCGGCTCGACACGGACTCAAGGCGCTCGAATTGCCGCTGAGCTGGGCGGAGGCACGCGAAAGCGAAATCAGACCGATGGGCGCTGATGCAGGTAGATCTTTTCGAACTGCCCTACCTCCTCCACCTTGGCCTTGTCGAGCAAGTGGAAGGTTCTGCGCTCGGTTGCGACGAGACCATCGTGACGAAGCTGCTGCAGGATCCGGTTGACGTGAACGACCGATAATCCAAGGCAGTCCGCCAGTTCGATTTGAGTAATTGGGAGCTCAAAGGACCCCTTTGTCGTGCGCCCGATCAGTTCAAGCCGCTCGTAAAGCTCTACCAACAAGTGCGCCATTCGAACACGCGCCGGCCTGCGTCCGACATTGACGATCCATTCCCTGAAAATTGCGGAGTCGATCAGCGTTTCGCGCCAGAGCGCAGCCGCTACGTTAGGTCGCCTTTGATTTAGCTCACGCAAGGTGTCGTGCTTGATGAAACCGAGGGTACATTCTGTGAGCGTCGTCAGGTCATGATCCATGACGTGCAAGTGCAGGCTCTGGAGGTCCGGGATTTCTCCCGGCATATGGAGCGAGAGAATTTGCCTCTGTCCATCCGGCGTAAGCTTGGAGCGGAATGCAAACCCATCAACGATCAGGCAGGATTCCGAGGGGCGGTCACCGTCACGCACGAAACGGTGCTGGGCCGCGACGCGCTTGCTATGGATAGAAAGTTGTTCAAGTGCCAGGACATCGTCCTGGTCGAGCCGATTGGCCTTACTGAGCTTTTGAACGAGCGCAGCCGTTAACGTTCCGGGCATCGCGCACCTCTCCGCGCTTGAGGACGTTTGAGCCGGAGAGGAACTCGCCGCTCCGGCCTATAAGGCGGGAGCACAAAACTCTCAGCCACCAGCGCCCAAGAGTCGCGGCCGGTGATCGGGGACAATCACAGGTTAAGGGGAAGGTTCCAACCGAGGGCCTAAGTTAGTTTCTGGGCTGATACCCGCTCGATCTCGAAGCGCAACGAAACCAGCAAAACCGGGCCGAAATCATCGCGAACTTCGATTGCCAGCGCCCGAAACGCCGAACCGGGCAGCACGTCCTTGGCGAAATCGGCCATCGCAGCCGAGACCATAGTTCTCACCTCCTCCAAGGAGGCGATATCGACGCCGATCTCGTCGGCGATGAAGGTCTCATTGTCCCGGGTGTCGAAGTAATAGCGTGGCATGCACGCAAACCGACTGCCAACGCGTCCGTTCCTCGGTCCCAGCCGTTTGTGCGCTCACCGGAAATACCCCAGCACCAGATCGATGTCCGAGCTGCCGGCCAGCGTGCCGTTCAGCTCGGCGTCGATGACGCGGCGGCAGGCTTCGATCGCGGCGTGGTCACCGAGGTCGTTGGCGGCTTCCAGCACGAGCCAGGCGGCCTCAACCGACGCCTTGTCCGGCGCACCGCCGAGATCGGCGGCCGGTGTCTTGTTGATCTTCTTGCGAACTGCGGTGCCGAATTGAGGCAACATTGCTGATACTCCTCAGTGTACCTGGAGCTCGGGCTGACGGCCCGCGTCGGCACCCGCGCTGTTCTTGCGCGACTGGTAGAACTTCAGGATGCTGCGCGAGGTCTCGATCTTGAGCCGGCCGTACTCGTGCTCATTGTCGTGGAGTTCGCGCGCCGTGATCAGATGATCCTTGGCGCCGAGGAACAGCAGCGACATGGTCGTGTCCCAGGAGAAGTCGAGTGCCTTGCACAGCACCAGGATCATCTCCCGATTGCGGTCCATCAGCGCACGCTCGATCACGTCGACCGGCAGCGCCGACAGCAGCGACAAGCCGATCTGCACTTCGTCGAAGCGGTGCTGGCGCGCATAGTTCGAGATCGAGTCCTGGTTGAGATTGCCCTGGCGGTATTGCGTCGTTACCACGCGCTTGGCGACGAAATAGCTGCGCGAGGACGGACCGAACTTGGACTGAAGATCGCCGGTGACCTCGGTCACCGAGCTCTGGATCTGCGTCATCATTTCGGGTCGTTCAGTCTCGAGCCGGCGGCGGACGTCTTCCGAGGCCTTGGAGATCAGCTGCTGGAAGATGTGGCGCGGCACGTCCTTGCGCAGGCCAAGCTGTTCGGCAAGGATCGAATCTCCCTCGGCGCGGCGCACCATGTGCAGCAGGCCTGAGCCGGAGAAGCGTGCGCCCTCGTTCTTCGCAACGGACGTCACCACCTCCTGGTTGCCGCGCTTGACCAGCACGTCGGTCACGGCCTCGCCGATCGACTTGCGCTGGGCGATCGCCAGCAGATGCGACTGGCTCTTGGTCATGGCGCTCTCGACCAGCATCTTCTCGTCGATACGATTGGACTCGCGCAGCACGGGACCTGCGACGTCGATCTCGTCGTCGAGCGCGAGCTTCTCGATGACATTGAAGGGAGCATGGTCGCACGCCGACATCACCTCCGAGAGCTGCACCCGCGCCGCGACTTCGATCTCGTCGGCAAGCCGCCCGATGACCTCGCCGAACATGCTGATCTCGTCGTCGCTGTAGCGGCCGGTGATCAGGATGTCGGTCGCATGCCACAATGCCTTCGCACGGCTTTCGTCGGTGCCGCGTGCGATCGCGTCGTCCAGATCCTGTAGAAGCGTTTTCGCCCCGTTCATCTCGATAACCCCCAGTTCTTGGCGAGCAGTTCTTGCCGAGCAGTTCTTGACGAGCAGCTTGGCGAGCTGTCCCGCCGCTCGTGGCAGGACACCGGATTCCTCAGGAACCGACGCTAGAGATCAAACGCGAGAATTCAGTAAAACCGGCAAATCAGTTTTGCCGACCAAAATTCATTCAAATGCGTGGGAATGGGTTTACCGGCGCGGAAGGTCTCGCTTCACCTCTTCGGAAGGGAAGGTGAAGACCGGACCTGCGGCTAGCACCGCCTCACGGATTCTGTGGCGTCAGCACCAGCGGCGGCTTCGGCTTGGGCTTGGCGGGCGGCGGGCCCGGAGCGGGCTTCACGTCGATCGGCGGCGGCAAAGGGGCAAGTTGCTGGCTTGCCAGCGGTGGGCTCGGCACAGCGGGGGCCGCGTGCGGAGCTTTCGGCGTCGGGGCAACCTTCGCCTTTACCGGTGCGCGCCGCGGATCCTGGCCAGGCAGGGGCACATTCGCAGGCGCCTGCTCCGGCGCGCCATCGGGAGAGACCAGGGTCGGCAGAGCGGCCGTGGCGGGCGGCGGCTCGCCGCGCTCGATCGCATCGAGCCGGCGCGTCTCGCGGTCGATGGTGCGCACCGCGAGCCAGGAAGACAGCGGCGCGAGATCGACGGTGCGATTGAGCTTGTCCGGAGGGCCTGCCGCGAACAGCTGGATCTCCGGCGGGGCGCCGGAGAGGCCGGTCATGATCGGCGTCAGGCTGGCGCGGATGTCGGCCTGGTCGGCGGGAATGTCGTAGCCGCCGGAGACGATGGCGCGGGCGTTCTTCGCTTCCAGCGGCGTCGCGCCGACGCGCAGGCGCCCATCGCGGATCGTGAACGGGATCTGCGCCGAAGCGACCGCGATCGGGCCTGCCGACAGCGCGGGCTCGACCAGCTGGCGCAGCCGGTTGTCGTCACTGACCTGGCCGCCGTCGCTGGCGCGGATTGCGATCTCGAAGGCGCGCGGATTGAGGCCGGCAATCTCGGCGGAGTCGAGCGTCACCGTGCCGTTGCCGGCGAGCGCGCCGGTGAGGGCCGCGACGCTGCGGCCCTGGCTGGTCAGCGCCATCTGCACCGAGGCGCGTCCCTTGGGCAGCGCGAGATTGCGGTAGCGCAGCGCCGCCGCATCGACATTGCCGAGTTCGATACGCGCGTTCAGGGCCAAGCCATTTGCGCTATTGCGCGCGTCGAGACTTGCCGACATCTCGCCGCCGCCGATGCCGCCCTTGAGCGCATCGAGCGCGAGCGACTGGCCGTCGCCGCGGATCGTGCCGGCGAAGGGGCGCAGCTCGATGCCACCGGGCAATGTGCCGCGCAATGCCTGGAAGGCGATGCGGCCGCGCCAGCCACCGATGAGCCCCGCACTCAACGGTTCGCCGGACTCATGTCCGGCGGCGCCGATTGCCATCGCGAGCGCCGGCGCAAGATCGAGCGTATCGAGGCCCACCTCGCCATCGACACTCTTGTCCTGATCGAGCGTCACCGTCAGATGGCCGCGCAGGTGCGAGCCGGCTGCGGTGCTGTCGAGATCATCGAAGGTCAGGCGATTGCCGGACAGGCTGACGCGCGAGGACAGGCTGACTTTCTGCGCTGGCTTGTCGGTCGCGCTGGTCCCGAACAGCGGCGCCAGATTGGCGTTGCGCACGCGCAGGCTCGCGCTGCCCTTTGATGCCGGCCAGTCAAAATTGCCTTGCGCATCCGCATCCAGCGCGCCCGAGAGCTTTGCGTTCACTTGCAGCGGCCGGCTCCAGGCGCCGGTCACCTTGCCTTCGAACTGCGAAGCGCCCTCGCCTGCGGCCACCACGCGATCGAGGCCGAGCAGCGCCAGCAGCGCGCCGGCCTGCGGCGCCGTTAGTTTCGTATCGAGTGTGAAGTCGCTGTTGCGCAGGCGCTCGATGTCGAAGCCGCTGACGGCGGCCACCGGCGTCTGCGCGGCCAGCGTCGCGGTCGCCTTGAGCTGCGGCGCGTCGAGATCGAACACGGCGCGGACGTTGCTGCGATCGGCATGCTCGGCATTCTTGTCGAGGCTGAGGTCGAGCTTCAGGCGCGTCGCGCCGGCCAATGCCGGCATGGCATCGAAGCGCGCCCGCACCGCGGGCGCAAACGGCTCGATCAGCGCCGTGAGCTCGTGCAGCGAATTGCCGGAGGATTTCAGCGCGAGCCTGCCGGTGACCTGGGTGCGATCGAAGCTGCCGCTCGCTTCGGTGGTCACGCCGCCAGCCTGTCCGAACCGCAAGTGCTCCAGCGATAGCGCCGCCGGGCCGTAGCCGAGCTTTGCCGCAAACGGCCGCAGCTCCTGTCCTGCGGAGATGGCGCGGCCGATATCGAGCGAGAGCTTTGCCTCCTCCGGCCATTCGCCCTGCGGCCCGGCAAGCGCGCGCACAAAACTTGCCGCGGCATCGAGGTCGAGACGATCGGCCTTGAGCTCGGCATCAATCCGGGAGCCCTTGCTGGCGCCGGTCTGGACGAAGGCGATGCGGCCCTCCACCGCACCGCCCTCGATCTCGGCCTTCAGCCTGTCGATGGCGAGATGGTTGGCGGCAATCGTCACGTCACCGGCAAGGCGCAGCGGCCGCGTGCTGCGCCGGTTGATCTCGCTGCGGCCCTGCAGCCAAGCCAGCAGCGTATCGGGATCGGACGATTCGACGCTGAGGCGGCCGCTGAAGCTGTCGGCGCCGGGAGTCGCGCCATTGAGCGAGAGCTGCGTCATGCCGGGAGCGCGCAGCTCGAGCCGCTGGAAGGTCCAGGATCGTCCGTCGGTCTGAAGCTCGGCCGTGATGTTCTGGAGCGGACGGCCGCCGAGCATGATCTGGTCGGAGTTGAATTCGATCTGCGCCGGGATCGGCGCCTGCGGGATCGCGGCCAGCCCTGCGCGCAGCGCCGGCAGGACACGCTGCGGATCGGCATCGTCCTTGGCAGCATCCTTGGCCGCCAGCTTGTCGGCATCGACCTGCCGCGCCGAGAGCACCGCGCGCAGCAGCGGCGAGGCGCCGAACTTGAGGTCGCCGACGCCGCCGAGCTTCAGTGCGGCGTCCTCAGTACCGAAGCTGACGTCGATCTGGTCGAACTTTGCGCCGGCCGGATCGGCCTTCAGCTTCGTCGTGAGCTTCCAGGGCGTCGGCCCTACCTCGCCCGCCTTCTTCGTCGCGGGCACGGCGAGCGTCAGTGCGCCGTCGAATTTCGGCAGGCGGTTGTCGAAGGCGAGCACGCCTTCGAGATCGGCGAGGATGGCGCGCTCGCCCGGATCGATGTTGAGGTGGAGGCGGGTGGCGTTGCCGTCGGCGCTTGGGCCGGAGGAGATGCGAAACGGATAGCGCACGCCGTTGGCGGAGAAACGGCCGTCGCCGCGCAGGGAGCCGGCGAGCGAGCGCACGTCACCGGAAAAGGCGATGTCGCTCAGCTCCAGCGTCGAGCGGCTGGCGGCATCGTGCAGGGCGATGCGGCCGGTGAGATTGAGCCGCTCGATAGCGAGCGACGCGAGATTGAAGGCACCGCTCGCAGTAGACGGCAAATCGACCCGCCCGCGCGCGTCCAGGCCGAGGTCGACCGCCATGCCGCCGACCGAAAGCTCGGTGGCGCGCCATTCGCCGCGCATGAGGGAGCCAAGACTGAACTCGACGTCGAGCTTGTCGGCGCGCAGGCGGCCGAGATCGTTGTTGCCGCCGAAGGTGACCGCGCGCAGCCGCAGCGTCGGCGCCGGCAACAGCCGCGCGTCGAGCTCGCCCGCCACCCGCACCGGCACGCCGATGATTCGGCTCGCCTCCGCCTCGAACTGGGGCCGAAACTGGTTCCAGTCGACGAAGTGAGGCCCGATCAGCGCGGCCAGCAGCGCAATGATGAAGGCAATCGCCAATCCGAGCAGCGTCGTCTGCACGGGTCTCCCCTCGGCCAAAACGGCGCCCGGACCAGACCTTGCCCTCGGAAGGCTTCAGGCGGGCCGGAACAGCCCCTTATATAGGGGGAAGTATGGCGAAGTCACAGCGACCGTTGCGCGCGGAGGTTAACGCCGGCGAGAGGCCCTCATGGCGAGGAGGCGCAAAGCGCCGTCCCGAACCATAGAGGTCCCGCTTCCGCCGGCGGCCATCCTTCGAGACGCCCGCTTCGCGGGCTCCTCGGGATGAGGACCTGCGCTCGCAGAACCAGGGCTGACGCCTTTACCAGCTTGCCGGCAACCGCTTCAGGCCGCGCAGCACGAAGGTCGGCCGCCATTCCGGGGTTTCGACATCGTCGATGCGCAAATCGGGCAGCCGCCGCAGCAGCGTCGCGATGGCGATCTCGGCCTCGATGCGCGCCAATTGGGCCCCCAGGCAGAAATGGATGCCGCCGCCGAATGACAGCGGCTTCACGTTCTGGCGGGTGACGTCCAACCGGTCGGGCCGGTCGGGATAGACCGCCGGATCGCGGTTGGCCGAGCCGAGCAGGCAGAGCACGGTCTCGCCCTTGGGGATCTTCACCCCGCCGAGATCGTCGATGTCCTCCAGCGCGACGCGCCCGGTCATCTGCACCGAGGAATCGTAGCGCAGGAATTCCTCGATCGCGCCCACCATCAGCTCGGGCCGCGCCTTCAAAAGCGCGAGCTGGTCCGGATTGCGGTGGAGCGCCAGCAGGCCGTTGCCGATCAGATTGACGGTGGTCTCGTGACCGGCGCCGAACAAGAGGATGATGTTGGCGGTCAATTCCTCGTTGGTGAGCTTGTTGCCGTCCTCCTCGGCCTGCACGAGCTGGGTGATGAGATCGTCGCCGGGACTGCGGCGGCGCAGCTTGAACAGCTGCTGGAAGTACATCTGGGCCATCAGGTTGCCGGCGTTGCCCTGCTTGATCTCTTCCGGCGACAGCGGCACCGGGTCGAGCAGCCGCCCGCCGTCGCGCGAGCTCTTGTAGAAGACCTCGCGGTGCTCCTCGGGGATACCGAGCATGTCGCAGATGATGGTGACAGGCAGGCGGAAGGCGAAATCCTCGATCAGGTCCATGTGGCCGCCGTCGATCACCGCATCGATGGTCTGGTCGACAATCTCCTGGATGCGCGGGCGCATGTCCTCGACGCGGCGGGCGGTGAAGGCCTTCACGACCAGGCCGCGCAGGCGGGTGTGGTCGGGCGGATCGGCTTGCAGCATCCAGTGGCTCATGCTGCGGAACACCGGCTCGTCCATGATCTTTTCGCTATAGCGGCGCTTGGTGCGCTCGACGAAATCCTTGCCGAAGCGCTTGTCGCGCAGCACCAGGCTGACATCGGCGTGTCGGCTGGTGACGAATTGGCCGAACGGCGTCACATGGATCGGATCGATCGTGCGCAGCCGATCATAATGCGGATAGGGATCGCGGATGAAGTCCGGCGACAGCGGGTTGAACAGCTGATCGCTGTTCGGGCCTTGATTCGCGCCTTGCACTTGCTCGTTCACGGTGACCTCAGATCGGTTGCCGCATGACACGAATACGCAAAGCTGTCCCACAGCCCGGCGTAACCATCCCTTTCGAATTATCAACTCGATACATTGTTGTATCGAATTGCATTCTGCCCTAAGCTGCCGGGATGTCAAGAGTGAGAACCAGGCCGACCAGGGACGATACGCGCGACAGATTGTTCGAGGCGGCCGCGCGCGTGTTCGAGCAAGACGGCATTGGCGGCGCCAGCATCGAGGCGATCGCGGCCGCGGCGGGTTTTACCCGCGGCGCGTTCTATTCCAACTTCAAGAGCAAGGACGAGCTGATCATCGGCATGCTCGAGGACCATGTCGAGCAGTCGATCCGGCGCAACATGGACATCCTCGCGCAGCACGACAATCTCGACGATTTCATCGCGGCGCTGAAGACGATGGACCGCAGCAAGCAGGATCCACTCGGCCGCTCGCCGCTGCTGCACATGGAGATGATCCTGTTCGTCGCGCGCGCCGAGAAGCGCCGCCCGGAACTTGCAAAACGCCTGCGCGCGCGGCGCAAGCTGGTCGCCGACATCGTCGAGGCGACGTTGAAGAGCAACGGGCGGAATGACAGTCTGAACCCGCCCTGGATGGCCTCCGTCGTGCTCGCACTGGAAGACGGCTTCCGCCTGCACCGGCTGATCGACCCCGAGACGACGCCGGCCGACAGCTTTTTGCGCGCGATCACGGATCTGCGGCGGAGGACCGGGTTGGCGTCGGAATAGGATGTCGCTTCGCAGGACCGTCGCGTTTCCACGTCCCACTAAGAGGCGGCATGCTTAACGTGCCGCCAGGGCGACGGCGGCAACGCGGTGCATGCGGAACCTACTGTGCAGCTTCGCTCTGGACCGCGTGCAGCCGGCCGGCCACCACCCGCACCTTGCGCGGCGCGGCCCGCCAGATCGACAGCGCCGACAATGCGCTCACGATCACGGCAATGCCGAAGGCGAGCGTGTAATCGCCGGCGCGATCGTAGAGAAAGCCGGTCACCCAGGGACCGGCGGCACCGCCCGCCAGCGCGGCCAGCATGATCGTGCCGAAGATGCTGCCCTGGTGCCGGCCCTGGAAGATCTCGAACACCACAGCGCCCATGATCGAGGTGAGGCCGTAGCCGAGCGCGCCTTGCGTGAACACCATGAGATAGACCAGCCACAATGATGGCTGGAACTTCAGCGCTATCAGCGCCGCGAAGCAGACGGCAAAACCCGCGCAGCTGATCGCCCACACCCATTCCCGCCCGATCCGGTCGGAGACATGGCCGAGCAGGATCTGGCCGGGAATGCCGAGCAGGCTGACGATGCCGAGCGCCCACACCGCGACACCAGGGCTGAAGCCGATGTCGAGCAGGAATTTGGTCTGGTGCACCTGCACCGCGTACCAGATGTACAGGCCGCAGAAATAACCGAACGCGATCCACCAAAATCGTGCAGTTGCGACGGCACGCTTCAGCGTCCATTCGGTGCCGGCCCAGACCGGATCGACGACATTGGAGACGGGCTTTGCCGCTCCCGCGAGCCGGGCGGCATCGCCGTCCGGCTCAAGGCCGATGTCCTCGGGGCGCTTGCGCAGCAGCAGATTGATGGGCGCCAGAACGATCAGGACCAGCAGCCCCATCGCGGTGCAGGCGGTGCGCCAGCCGGTCTGTTCGATCATGTGCTGCACCCATGGCAGCAGCGTCACCGAGCCGATGCCGACGCCGGCGAACGCGATACCGATGGCGAAGCCGCGCTTGCGGATGAACCAGTTCGGCAGGAACAGCGACTGGCCGGAATAGCCGAGACAGACCGAGCCGGCGCCGACCATGACGCCGATGGTGACGTAGAGATGCCAGGGCGCGCTGGTGAGCGGCGCGAGCAGCAGGCCGCCGCCCATCAGCACGACGCCGAGCTCCATCACGGCGCGCGGGCCGGCGCGGTCCATGAGGCGGCCGATCAGCGGGCTGACCACGCCCGACACCACGAAGCCGAAGGAGAACGCCCCCGCGGTGACGCCACGCTCCCAGCCGAACTCGGAGATGATGGGAGGAAAGAACAATGAAAAGGCGGTGCGCGCGTTGACGCCAATGGCCATGGTGACGAAGGTCACGGCGACTACGACCCAGCCGTAGAAGAACGGAAACCGCATGTTTGTGTTTCATCCCTGGACGATCCTTCCGACCATCCGGAGATGCCCGGGTCAAGCGCTTTTCGTGCATGCCTCTTGAGCGGCAGCGCAATCGCATATGAGAGCGGCCCTGCGGCGATCGTCCATGATCTCGATCTCCAGCCGCTGCGGCGGCAGGCCCGAATCTGCGCGCACCGCCAAGATCATCTCGGCCGAAGGAGGGACGCTCAAGCGGTGGATCGTCTTTAAGGCCGCCGCGTCCAGTGGTCGGCATTGACGGCGCCTTGCGGGATCGCTCCCTTCACGATCGCTTCGACCTGACGCACCGTTTCCAGGGACTGATATTCGATTGCCTGCGGGGTCAGGCCGCCGACATGCGGCGTGGCGATCACGTTCGGCAGTTTCGCCAGCTCGGGCGTCGGCATCTGATCGGGCGCGCGGCCGACATCCATGGCCGCGCCGGCGATGCGATGCTCGATCAATGCCCGCGCCAGCGCCGCCTCGTCGACGAGATTGCCGCGCGAGAGATTGATGAAGACGGCATGCTTCTGCATGCGCGCCAGTGCCGCTTCCCCAATCAGGTTCTCGGTCTGCTCGTTGGCCACCGCGAGGCAGACGACGTAGTCCGACGCGGCGAGCAGCTCATCAAGACCGACCTGCCGGATCGCAGCATCACTGACGGTCGCGAAGGGATCGGCGACCAGCACCTCCATGCGCAGCACTTTTGCCACCTCGGCGAGATAGCGCCCGATGCTGCCATAGCCGATGATGCCGATCCGGCTGCCCGCGAGCTGGCGGCCCATCCGTGCTTCCGCCTTGCGGCCGGCCTGGTAGTCGGCGGTGGTTCGCGAGACGCCGCGGGAGAGATCGACCATGAAGCCGAGCGCGAGCTCGGCCACCGCCTGCACGAAGCCCGGGCCGGCACGGGTCACGAGCACGCCCGCCCTCGATGCCGCGTCGACATTGACGTTGCGGATGTCGACGGCGCAGCGGACGAATGCACACAGGCGCGGCAGCTGCGCAAAGATCTCGCCGCGCCCCTCCGTCATGCGATCGGCAACGATGATGTCAACGTCCTTGGCCGCACGCACGAGCCCGGCAGCGTCGAGCGGCTCGTCGCCATCGTGCAGCATCACCTCGGCGGTCGCGCGCAGGCCGTCCAGGCTGCGATCGCCGTAATAGTTCCGGCGCATCTCCGGCGTGTGAGCGAGCAGGACTTTCACGACGAGACTCCTTCAATAGCCGAACGCGCGCGGCAGCGCCGTCGAGAGCCACGGCACGAAGGCGATGACGAGCAGGCAGAGGAACAAGAGGCCGAGGTAGCCCATGATCGGCTTCACCGTCTGCTCGATCGGGACGTTACCGATCAGGCAGGCGCCATAGAGCCCGAGCCCGAGCGGCGGCGCGAACAGGCCGATCCCCATGGCGATGACAAGCACGACCCCGAAATGCAGGGGATCAATTCCGAGCTGCACGGCGACCGGCAGCAGCAGCGGTCCGAAGATGATGAGGGCGGCCGCGCCTTCCAGCACCGAGCCCATCACGATCAGCACGGCAATCGCCAAGAGGATGAACAACCAGACGCCTGAGGTCTTGGACAGGCCGAGCATGAAGTCGCCGACCGCATGCGGCACCTGCTGCAAGGTCAGCGTGAAGGCCAGCGATTGCGCGGCGGCGACGATGAACAGCACGAGACCCGCGCGCGTCGCCGCCTGCACGAAGCTGTGCGCGGCGGACTTGAAGCCGAGCTCGCGGAACACCACGCTGCCGACGACCAGCGCATAGGCGACGGCGAAAGCCGAGATCTCGGTCGCGGTGGCAAAGCCGGTCTTGAAGCCGAAGAAGATCATGAAGATCAGGCCGAACGAGGCGATCGCGCCGCTCCACAGGCCTGACACCGGCATCTGCGGCTCGACCTCCTCTATCTTGTCCGGCCGCTTGCCGAAGATGATGGACACCGCGATCAGCACCAGCGCCATCAGCGCCGACGGCAGGAGGCCTGCGACGAACAGGCCGCCGATCGACAGGTTCGCGACGAAGCCGAGGATGATCAAATTGATGCAGGGCGGAATGGTCTCAGCCATCACCGCGGACGCTGCAAGCAGCGCCACCGCGCCGCCCGGATTCTGCTTCGAGCGGCGCGCCGCCGGGATCAAGACGGAGCCGACCGCGGCGACGTCCGCCATCTTCGAGCCGGAGATGCCGGAGAACAGCACCATCGAGGCCACCATCACGACGTTCAATCCGCCGCGCATCCGCCCCACCGCGCGCTGCAACAGCTCGATCAGGCGCACCGACATGCCGTTGGCTTCCATGAGATAGCCGACGAGGATGAAGAAGGGGATCGCGAGCAACACGAAATTGTCGATGCCCCGCGCCATCTGCTGGGCGAAGATGACGCCGGGCAGCGCGCCCTCGACCCAGATGAAGATCAGCGCGGCGAGTGCCAGCGCAAACCCGATCGGCAATCCGCCGAACAGGGTGGCGAAGAAGCCGATCAGCATCAAGATGCCCGCCGACGGCACCGATGACGGCGAGAGATAATCCCAGGCAAGATAAAGGCCGGTGACGACCAGGATCGCAACGAGGCCCCTGACGATTTCAGGGAGCGGCCGCATGCAGAGATGGTTGATCGCGAACACCGTCATGAACAGCGCGCCGACACCCATCGGATAGAAGGTCAGCTCCAGTGGCAGGCCGGATCCGGTGGTCTGTCCCGCCGTCAGCGCACCCAGCTTGATGGCGTTGTAGGCGACATAGCCGGAGATCAGCACGACCAGGAGCGCGCTGGCGGCATCGACAAGCACCTGCAATCGCTGTGACAGCAGATCCCGGAAGAACGACACGCCGACATTCTCGCCGCGCGCGAGCGCGCTCGCCGCGCCGAAGAAGGCCGAGCCGACCATCAGTCCGCGCGCGACGTCGTCGGACCATTCGACCGGCGCGTTGAAGAAGAAGCGCAGCAGCACGGAGGCGCAGACCACCACGAGATCGACGGCCAAGAGAATGGCTGCGATCGCGTCGCTGAGGCGAAGCAGCATGGTGATGCTCCCGTGGCGTCCGCCCGAGAGAGGCACGGCGGCTGTCATCGCCAGCTCAGATTTGGCCATCTCAGGCTTGCGTCGCGCGGATGATATCGATGACGGCCTTGGATTCCGGCCGCGCCTTGATGAAGTTATCGGTCTGCGGCGCCACGCGTTTCCTGAACGCTTCGCGGTCGCATTCGGCCACCGTCACGCCCTTCTCCGTCAACGCCGCCAGCGCCTCCTTCTCGACCGCAAGCCCATGGGTGCGCGTGTCGGCCGCGGCCTTCTTCGCGGCATCGAGGAAGCCCTCGCGCAGCTTCGGATCCATGCGGTTGTAGGTCATGTCGCTGAAATAGATCGCGAGCGGCGAGAAATTGTGCTGCGTCAGCGCATAGAACTTCGCCGTTTCGAAGAACTTGCTGGCCAGGATGGTCGGCGGATCATGCTCCAGCCCATCCAGCACGCCGGCTTGCAACGCCGTGTAGATTTCGCCGAATGCCAGCGGCGTCGCCGCGGCACCCATCAGGCGCAGGCATTCGGTGATGACCGGGTTGGGCAGCGTTCTGATCTTCAGCCCCGCGAGATCTTCGGGCGTCTTGACCGGCTTCCTCGCCAGTACGCTGCGCGAGCCGAAATTATAGGCCCAGGCGATGATGCGGATGTTGCCACCCTTGAGCAGCGCATCCTCGATCGGCTTGGCGGCGCCGGCGTCGAACGCCTTGGTCTGCTGCGGAAAACTCGAGAAGAGAAAGCCGAGGTCGAAGGTGCCGACCAGCGGCACGAGATTGGCCGAGATCGACGAGCCCGACACCATGAGGTCGATGACGCCGAGCTTCACCGAATTGATGACGTCGATCTCCTGGCCGAGCTGGTTGTCTGGAAAGAAGGCGACCTCGATCTGCTCACCGAGGCCGTTCGCCTTCAGGCTCTTGACCAGATTGTCGTAATAGACGCGGCCGTTGGCGTATTTGGGATCGTTCGGCAGCGAGGACGAACATTTCAGTTTCAGCGTGGCAGCTTCGGCGCGGCCGACGATCGCGGGAGAGAGCACGAGGCCGGCGGTGACCGCCGCCGATGACTTGATGAACGCGCGACGGTTCACGGGCACGATGGTCATGGTGCGGCTTCTCCCCGATTATTCTTGTTCGCCGCGGTCGTTGCCGCAGCCTGTTACGCAGACTGTATGGCCAAAGCGACGAAGCAGGCAAGGCTAGCGCCAGTCGCGGCAGGGCGGCGCGCGATGACTGGCGGCAGCATGGGCGGATCGTGAAAACGCCGAGGTTATCCGGGATTATCGATGAGGATCGGCTTGCGGCCGATGTGTGAGGACGAGGGTTTCGCGGGGTGCCACGGATTGATCTAATTGGCGCATGGATCAATGCGCAATTCACATGGATTGCGCTCGAACGATGCTCCCCTCCCGGCAGGTCCCCTGCCCCATTTTGCCGCGGCCCGCTGCGTGATCCAGCGCACAGACGGCGTGATGGCGCAAACGTACAAAAGGTGACATCGTCGCGCCGATGGAGGTGACGCCCATGCGCCGTCCAGTCTTTTCCAATTTGCTTCTAGCATCCGGTTTTTTTGCGCTCGCACAGTTGATGATGCCGACCGGCGCCGCCGCCGAGGCACGGCTCGCGCTGGTGATCGGCCAATCCGCCTATCGCACCGTGCCGGAACTGCCCAACGCCGCCAACGACGCCAAGGGCATGACGGAGCTGCTCGGCAATGCCGGCTTCACCGTCACCACGGCGGCCAATCTGGCGCAGAGCGAGATGCGTGCGGCGATCTCGGATTTCGCCGGCAAGGTCAGCGCCAGCGGCGCCGACACCGTGGCTCTGGTGTTCTATGCCGGCCATGGCCTGCAAATCGACGGCGAGAACTATCTGGTGCCGGTCGATCTCGACCCCAAGCGCGAGGCCGACATTCCGCTCCAGGGCGTGCGGCTGAACGACCTGCTCAACACGCTCGGCGCGCTGCCGACGCGGGCGCGCATCTTCATGCTCGACGCCTGCCGCAACAATCCGTTCCCCGCGCTCAGCGGCGCCGGTCATGGGCTTGCGATCGTCGACACCAAGGCCGGCGCGCCCGGCTCCTTCATCTCCTATTCGACCTCGCCCGGCGCCGAAGCCGAGGACGGCAACGGCATCGACAGCCCCTATACCACCGCCGCACTGACCATCGCCAAGCAGCCCAATCTGCCGATCGAAGAGGTGTTCAAGCGCATCCGCGTCGCCGTGGCGCAATCGACCGCAGGGCGGCAGATCCCCTGGGAAAGCTCGTCGTTGACCACTGATTTCAAGTTCTTCGGCGAGAGCAGCGACCAGCCGCCTTCCCTTCCGGGCGCAAATTCGATGGCGCTCGCCAGCGCCACGCGCAGCGTCGAGGACTGGCGCAAGGATTTGCAGGGCAAGCCCGCCAAGGTCGCCTATGAGCTCGTGATCAGTGAGGATACGGTGCCGGCCTATCAGGCCTATATCGAGCTGTACGCACAGGACGCTCAGACGCCGCGCCTGCGCACGGTGCTGGAGCGGCGGCGGCAGATGCTGGCCTGGGAGCGCGCGGTCTCGATCAATACCCGCGCCTCGTTCGAAGCTTATCTTGCGAACTGGGACAACAGCGACTTAGCTGCGACCGCGCGCAGGCTGCTGCTTCGCGTCCAGAACCGCAATTATGGCCAGGCCGCTGCCGCCGCTGCGGCGCCGGCCCCGATCGCCGTCGCAATGGCGCCGACCTGCCCGTGCTCGACGCCGTCGCCGCCTGCAACGCCGGTCAATCCGAGCGTCGCGCCCATCATCAAGAAGCGCGTCGACGACACGCCGCCGAAGCGCAAGGTGGTCGAGACGCCGCCGAAGCGCCGGCCGCCGCCCGAAGAGGTCGTCTACGAGCGTGCGCCGCCCCCGGGGCCGCCGCCCGGCGCCGTGATGCAGGGCATCGGCATCGGTATCGGGATCGGCATGGGAATGGGCGGCGGCCGCGGCGGAGATCATTATCGCGGCGATTACCGCAGATACTGAGCCGGCCCGGCACAAACAGAGATCCGGCTCGCGCCGATAGCGCAAGCCGGATCTACTGCAACAGTACCGGACGATGCGGCGCACGGCGTCGTCGCGTTCAGGACATGCGGCGCGGGCCGATGGCCTCGAACTGCGCCTTCTGCTCGTCATTGAGCGTGGCGTAGAAATCATCGAGCGCTGCGCGCACCGACTTGATCCCATCCAGCATCACGCCGAGGCGCTGGCGGATTGCGGACATGCGTGCCGGCGGTGTCATCACGTCATTGGGCTCGCAGGCTGCCTTGAGCGATGCACTGATCTTGGCGCTGGTATCCTGGAGCACTTGGAGGGCCGCGCGCTGGGTATCGTTCGGACGAATCCTCTCCTCGATCGTGGCGCCAGGCCAATCGAACGCGGCGGACGCGCTGCAATTCTGCACCGACGATCCACTCGCATCGTTCGATGCGGTCGCGCGCCGCTGGTCGCCAGCCAGCGCATTGAAGCGCGCCTTCTGCTCGTCAGTCAGCGAACCATAGAACTTGTCGAGCGCAGGCTGGACCAGATCGACGGCCTTCTGCATGGCTTCGACACGCTGCTGCATCGCCGCGAGCCGGCCGGGCGCCGTCGCTGCGGCCTGCGTCGGACAGGATGTGCGGATCAGCGCTGCAGCGTCCATCGAGGCATTGCCGAGCGCATCGAGATCGGCGCCTTGCGCATCGCTCGGCTGCACCGCCGCCGCAATCTGGTCGATCGGCAGACCGACGATGGCACGCCGGTCGCTGCCGCAGAGCTGATCGAGCGGCGCGCTGCGCGCCCGCCGTCGTCCCTGCGGCTGCTGCGGCAGATAGGCCGACAACCGATCATAACCGTAGGGGCCGAAAATGCCGGCATAGATGTCCGGATAACCGTAGCCCCAGAAGCCGAGACCGTCGCCCCAGATTGTGTAGTCGTAGAGATCATTGTAGGCGAACGGCCAGAACAGCGGTCCGACCCAGCCATAGCCGCCACCCGCATGTTGCCACCATCCGCTGCTTGCGCCGCTCCAGCCGGCCAGTGCGGCCGCGGTCGCGATCTGCGCACGCGCCACTGGATTGCTGATCAGCCGGCCGTTCCGAAATGTGCTTGAGTTGAGCGCATTGCGGAAGTTCGCGGGCCGTATCGCCGCGTTGCGGATATGACCGAAATTGGGGCTGCCGCGCCGGGCGCCTGTTGCGAACCGCATCCCGCGATGATGCCCGCCGCCGTGCGCGTGCCCGCCGCCGTGGCCGCGGAAATGGCCGCCACCATGATGACCACCGCCGTGCCCGCCTCCGTGCCCGCCACCATGGCCACCGCCATGTCCGCCCTTCGCCAGCGCCGCGCCTGCCAGCATGCAGGCAAACGCCACCGCGGCAATTCCAATGACCGGTCGCATCATCACGCCCTCCCGCGCAAAGCCCTGCCGTTGAGGCATCGGAACTTGGCGGGAATGGAACCGGCAACGTTGCCAAAAGTTCCCGGTTCTTGGCTGCGCAGGGCCCTAGGCCTCCGGCACGATCTTGCCGGGATTGAAAATATTGAGCGGATCGAGCGCCTTTTTCAGCGCCCGCATCGCATCTAGCGCTTCGGGACCGAGCTCGGCCTTGAGATATTTCTGCTTGCCTTGGCCGATGCCGTGCTCGCCGGTGCAGGTGCCGTCCATCGCCTGCGCGCGCTCGACCAGGCGATGCATGAACTCCTCGCCGCGCGCCATCTCGTCGGGATCGTTGACGTCGCAGACCAGTGAGCAATGGAAGTTGCCGTCGCCGACATGGCCGACGATCGGCGACAGCAGGTTGAGCCGCTTGAGATCCTCCTCGGTCTCGCTGACGCAGTCGGCGAGGCGCGAGATCGGCACGCAGACGTCGGTCGCGACGACGCCGATGCTGTCGCCGGGCCGCAGCGCCTTCACCGACCAATAGGCATCGTGCCGCGCCTGCCACAGTTTGGTGCGGTCCTCCGGCTTTGTGGTCCAGGAGAACTCGCCGCCGCCGCACTCCTTCGCAATCTCGCCGAAGGCCTTGGACTGCTCGGCGACCTCGATTTCGCTGCCGTGGAATTCCATCAGCAAGAGCGGCGTCTCCGGCAGCGTCAGCTTCGAATAGGCATTGCAGGCCTTGACCTGCGCGGCATTGAGCAACTCGATGCGCGCCACGGGAATGCCGGTCTGGATCGCCAGGATCACGGCCTGACAGGCGCCGTGCACGGTTTCGAATGACACCGCACCCGCCGCGATCGTCTCGGGGATACCGCGCAGGCGAATGGTCAATTCCGAGATGATGCCGAGCGTGCCTTCGGCGCCGACAAACAGATGGGTGAGGTCGTAGCCGGCGGATGATTTCTTGGCGCGCGTGCCGGTCGTGATGATCTCGCCGTCGCCGCGCACCACCTTCAAGGCCAGCACGCTGTCGCGCATGGTGCCGTAGCGCACCGCATTGGTGCCTGAAGCGCGCGTCGAGGCCATGCCGCCGAGCGAAGCATCCGCGCCGGGGTCGATCGGGAAGAACAGGCCCTGGTCGCGCAGATGCTCGTTGAGCGCCTTGCGGGTGACGCCCGGCTGGATCACGCAGTCGAGGTCCTCGGCATGCACCGCGAGCACCTTGTTCATGTCGCGCAGGTCGATCGAGATGCCGCCGGCCGGTGCGTTGACCTGGCCCTCGAGCGAGGTGCCGGTGCCAAAGGGAATGACAGGGACGCGATTTTTGGCGCAGATCCGCACCACGTCCTGGATGTCGGCGGTCTCCTGCGCCATCACCACGCCGTCAGGCGGCTGGTTGGGAATCCACGTCGTGGTATGGCCGTGCTGTTCGCGAACGGCCTGCGAGGTGATGAGGCGGTTGCCGAAGCGTGCGGCAAGCTGTTCCAGCGCGCTTGTGAGGGCTTTCGGCTCCGGCCGCGGCGGATTATTGGTGATGGTCGTGCCCACGGAATTCCTCCCGACAGAAGGACCGTGGCAAAGGACATAAAATCGGTCAAGTCAAGGGACCGGACACATGGCTAGGGAAGGACATATGCCGGAGACTGCCGCCTCAGCGCCACAAGCCGAGCCGTTCCGCGCCTCGATCATGCAGATCGAGCCGCAATGGATCGACTACAACGGCCATCTCAACATGGCCTATTACAATGTGATGTTCGACCGCGCGATCGACCAGCTCTGGCTCGAGCTCGGGATCGGGCCAGCCTACATGAAGGAGCGAGGTGGCTCGACTTTCACCGCCGAATGCCATGTACGGTATCTGCGCGAGATCCACCTCGGCGATCCCGTGCAGATCTTCGTCTGGCTGCTGGAGGCCGACGACAAGCGGCTGCACACTTTTGAGGAGATGCGTCATGCTAGCGAAGGCTGGCTGTCGGCAACTTCCGAGAACATGTCGCTGCACATGGACATGAAGGCGCGGCGCGTTGCGCCATTTCCGCCCGATATCCAGGCGCGCATCGCCGCGGTCACAAAGGCGCACAGCACCCTGCCCCGCCCCGTGGGCATCGGCCGCAGCGTGGCGATGCCCTCGAAGCGGTAGCCGCTATATCCTGTTGCGGCCGCGCGCCAAGCCGACCACGGCCGAGACCAGGAACAGGACGACCGCGATGAAGAAGATGATCTTGGCGATCTCGATCGAGGCGCCGGCGATGCCGCCGAAGCCCAGGATACCCGCGATCAGTGCGATAACCAGAAACGTCACAACCCAGCCAAGCATGGTCAAACCCTCGTCTTGATGTCCGTCTTGCGTCCGGCGCTGACCGCGCCGCCTGCCCAGACAATCTCGACGCGAGAATGATGGTTCCGGCCGACGCAGGAGCGAAATTCGCTGCCTTCGCAGGAACAAATCGGCCCGCCGCGCACGTGGAAAACCCTGTCCATCGCCCCATATAGGGACTAATCCCTGTTAAGAAGGCTCCCTTCCACCACCCCGCGGTGCGATCGTGGGGCCAATGATTCGCATGACCGAGCCGAGCAAGATCACCAACGTTCCCGACCACCAGCCCGCAGCCGGCGGCATTGCCGCGCGTGCGCGGGCCTCCGTGGGTCCGAAATATCTGTCCGGGCTCAATCCGGAGCAGCGCGAGGCGGTCGAAACCCTGGACGGCCCGGTTCTGGTGCTGGCCGGTGCCGGCACCGGCAAGACGCGCGTCCTGACCACGCGCATCGCCCACATCCTGAGCCAGGGCCGCGCCCGCCCCGCCGAGATCCTGTCGGTGACCTTCACCAACAAGGCCGCGCGCGAGATGAAGCACCGGCTCGGCCAAATGCTGGGCCACGCGGTCGAGGGCATGCCGTGGCTCGGCACCTTCCACTCGATCGGCGGCCGCATCCTGCGCGTCCATGCCGAGCTGGCGCAGCTCAAGTCGAACTTCACCGTGCTCGACGTCGACGACCAGGTCCGGCTGCTCAAGCAGCTCCTGCAAGCCGAGAACATCGACGACAAGCGCTGGCCGGCGCGCATGCTCGCCGGGCTGATCGACGGTTGGAAGAACCGTGGCCTGATGCCGTCGCAGGTGCCCTCGGGCGAGGCCGCTGTCTTTGCCAACGGCAAAGGCGGCAAGCTCTATGCGAGCTACCAGGAGCGGCTGAAGATATTGAACGCCGCCGATTTCGGCGACCTGCTCTTGGAAAACATCCGCATCTTCCGCGAGCATCCGGACATCCTGCGGCAGTACCAGCAGCGCTTCAAATTCATCCTGGTCGACGAGTACCAAGACACCAACGTCGCGCAATATCTGTGGCTGCGGCTGCTGTCGCAGGCGCCGGCATCAACCAAAGCCGTCATTCCGGGGCGCGTCGAAGACGCGAACCCGGAATCTGGAGATGAGTCCTCAGCTCGAGATTCCGGGTCTGCGCCTTCGGCGCATCCCGGAATGACGGTGGCGGCTGCAGGCCCCACCAAAAACATCTGCTGCGTCGGCGACGACGACCAGTCGATCTATGGCTGGCGCGGCGCCGAGGTCGACAACATCCTGCGCTTCGAGCACGATTTTCCGGGCGCCAAGGTGATCCGCCTCGAGCGCAACTACCGCTCGACCGGCCACATCCTCGCCGCCGCCTCGCATTTGATCGCGCATAACGAAGGCCGACTCGGCAAGACGCTGCGCACCGAGGATCAGGACGGCGAAAAAGTCACGGTGACGGGCTCGTGGGATTCCGAAGAGGAAGCGCGCGGCATCGGCGAGGAGATCGAGCAGCTCCAGCGCCAGGGCGAGAAGCTGAACGAGATCGCAATCCTGGTGCGCGCCTCATACCAGATGCGCGAGTTCGAAGACCGCTTCGTCACGCTCGGCCTGCCCTATCGCGTCATCGGCGGGCCGCGCTTCTACGAGCGCGCCGAAATCCGCGACGCGCTGGCTTACTTGCGCGTCATCAATTCGCCGGCCGACGATCTCGCCTTCGAGCGCATCGTCAATACGCCCAAGCGCGGCCTTGGCGATGCCACCGTGCAGATGCTGCACGATCACGCCCGCAAGCGCCGCATCCCGCTGTTCGAAGCGGCCCGCGCGGTGGTCGAGACCGACGAGCTGAAGCCGAAGGCGCGCGGCTCGCTTCGTGATCTCATCACGCAGTTCGACCGCTGGCGCACCCAGCGCGAGGTCACCGCGCATACGGATCTTGCCCAGATCGTGCTCGACGAGAGCGGCTACACCGAGATGTGGCAGAAGGACCGTTCGGCCGATGCCGCGGGCCGGCTGGAGAACCTGAAAGAGCTGGTGCGCTCGATGGAGGAGTTCGAGAACCTGCAAGGATTCCTCGAGCATATCTCGCTGGTGATGGACCGCGACGGCGGCGCCGAGGACGACGCCGTGTCGCTGATGACGCTGCATTCGGCCAAAGGGCTCGAATTTGACAACGTCTTCCTGCCGGGCTGGGAGGAAGGCCTGTTCCCGAGCCAGCGCACGCTGGACGAACAGGGCCGCGCCGGCCTCGAGGAAGAACGCCGGCTCGGCCATGTCGGCCTGACCCGCGCCCGCCGCCGTGCCATGATCTATTTTGCAACCAACCGGCGCATCCATGGCACCTGGTCGACCACGATCCCGTCGCGCTTCCTCGACGAACTGCCGGCGGCCAATGTCGAGATTACAGAATCCAAGGGCGGCTCGGCCTGGGGCGGCACCGGCGGCTATGGCGCCTCGCGCTTCGACGACATGGAGGCGTTCGGCTCCAGCTATTCGACGCCGGGCTGGCAGCGGGCGCAGGCCAACCGCAACCGCGGCGGTCAAGGTCGCAATGGCGGTGGCCGCGGCGGTTTCGAGGAAGAGACCGCCTCGTTCTCGTCTTCCTCCTCGCCCGATTTCGGCAGCTTCTCCTCGCGCCGCCGCGGGCCCCTGACCATCGAGGGCGAGCTGGTCGCCAAATCCACCGGCACGACGTCCGAATTCTCGCTGGAAGACCGCGTCTTCCACCAGAAATTCGGCTACGGCCGCGTCACCAAGATCGACGGCAACAAGCTCACGATCGCCTTCGACAAGGCCGGCGAGAAGAAGGTCGTGGACAGCTTTGTGCAGCGGGCGTGAGCGCCCGTCCCTGTTGCAGCGGTGTTACGCCGCCGCGTTTCTTCCGCTCGCCCCTTGACCATCACGAACTTCCCCGTATCAGATGAAGCCCATGGTCCGGGGCTCCATCACATTGATCGTGCTTGCATTGGGAATGCCGCCGCTCGCAGCGGCGGAGACCATGAGCTTTGGCGATGCGATCGGCAAGCTGGCGGCGAGTTGCGGCGCGGAAATCGTCGCCAATTGCCGCGGCGTCAATCCGGACTCGACCCGCCTGAAGGAGTGCCTGTCGCGCAACCGCGACGTGCTGTCGCCGCAGTGCCAGAGCGACTATCTCGGCGTCTTCGACGCCATCCAGAAACGCGTTTCGGCGCGCGTCACGGTGGCGAACGCCTGCCAGCGCGAGATCGTCAAGGTCTGCGGCGGCTCGACCAGGGAGACCAGCAAGTCGATCCCCTGCCTGGTCTCGACCCCCAAGGGCATCAGCAACAATTGTCTGAAGGCCATCGACGACGCGGGGTATCGCTGATGCGCGCGAAGGGGCTCTCCACCGCCGGACTAGGCATCGCGCTGAGTTTCGTCCTGCTCGCGAGCGCGGCCGGCGCGCAGACGGCGGCACCGACCCGCGACGACATCGTCGGCAAGCTCAACCATTTCGAGGAAGCCGCCGAGGTCGATCTTCCCGCGCTGAAGCAGCAGGTGATGGAGCGCGCCAAGGCCAGGATCAAGAATGATCCCGGTCCGGTGAACCGGCCGTTGATCGCGCCCGATCTTGCCAAGCTGCCCGCCTTCAACGCACAGATTCAGTTCGACGCCGACACGCCGATCATCCAGCCGGCGTCTTACCAGACGGTGGGCCGCATCGCGGACGCATTGGTGCATTCCTCGCTGCTCCCCTACACGTTCCTGATCGTCGGCCATGTCGAGTCCAATTCGAAGACGCGCGAGGCCAACGCGATCCTGAGCCAGCGCCGGGCAGATGCGATCCGCGACGTGCTGGTGAACACGTTCAAGATCTCGACCAAACGGCTGCATCCGATCGGCCTCGGCGAAGAGCAGTTTCTCGACCGGGCCAAGCCGACGTCCGCCGTCAACGGCCAGTTGCAGATCCTGACCTATGCCAAGTTGCCGGAAGAGCCTGCGCACCCTGCTGCGGCACCTGCGCCTGCGGCGAAAAAGCCCGCCAAGAAGCGCTGAGCGCGTGCATCCCAGCGTCCGACGGAACCCTTTGAAGTTTTGACCATTTTGTGACCTGTCTCACAGCGCAACAGCACGGTTTCGCGCGACAATAGGGCCGGTTTGTGCACCGCCCGGTCAGGTGCTATAGGCTTTTTTCGTCCTTCCCCGACCCTGTGCTGAACGAGAGCGAGATGGCTGGCTATTTTCAACGCCAACTGGCCGACTACGTCGAATATCATCGCGATCCCTGGAACTGCGCGATGCACGTGGTCGGCATCCTGCTGCTGTTCACCGGCGCCGTGCTGCCGCTGACCCTCGTGCATGTCTCCGTCTTCGGGATCGAGGTCAGCTTGGCGGTGATCATGGCGCTGCCCGTGCTGGTCTACTGGCTGATGCTGGACGCCGGGATCGGGTTCGCCATCCTGGTCTCGATGATCGTGCTGCTTTCAGTCGCAACCGCAATCGGCAATCAGGTCTCGGTCGCCATGATGTGGTCGATTTTTGCCGTGCTGATCGGCATTGGCGTCGCAGCGCAGATTGTCGGTCACAAGGTTTTCGAGGAACGGCAGCCGTCGATGGTCGATCACCCCACGCATTTCCTGCTTGGACCGATGTTTGTCATGGCGAAATTATTCATTGCATTGGGCTTCCGTCGCGACCTTGCCGCGATTCTGGCGCCTCTTCCGGCCAATTCCCTTTCGACCCGATAACTTCCAGAAGCGAAACAGCAAACCGTCTTCATGGCTCTCGTACTGGTTACCGGTGGCAGCGGCTTCATCGGACATCATCTCGTAGAAGCGCTCCGCGCCCGCGGGCAGCAGGTGCGTGTCCTCGATGTCCGGCCGACGGCCGCGGCGCACGCGGACGTTGAATATGCCCATGGCTCGGTGCTCGACCGCGATGCGGTCGATGCCGCGCTGACCGGCGTCGATCAGGTCTATCACCTCGCCGGCCTTCCCGGCATGTGGGTCGCCAACAAGCAGGACTTTCATGAGGTCAATTGCCGCGGCACAGAAATCGTGCTCGCGGCCGCGATGAAGCGCAGCGTGTCGCGCTTCCTGCACTGCTCGACCGAATCGATCCTGTTCCCCTATTCCGACCTCAACGGTGTTCCCGCCGAAGAGGCTCTGCAGCCTGCCGAAGCGATGCCCGGCGCCTATACGCGCTCGAAGTCGCTCGCCGAGCATTGCGCCGCAAAGGCCGCAGCAAGTGGCTTTCCGCTCGTGATCGGCACGCCGACCATGCCGATCGGTGCCGCCGACCACAATCTGACGCCGCCGACGGCGATGCTGTGGTACTTCCTCCAGAAGAAGGTGCAGCCGCATCTCAACTTCCTGGTCAACCTCGTCGACGTCCGCGACGTCGCCATGGGCCTCGTGCTGAGCATGGAACGCGGCCGGGTTGGCCAGCGCTACATTCTGGGCGGCGACTGCGTCCCGCTCGGCAACATCCTGCGGATGATGTCGGCGATGAGCGGCCGACGGCAGTTTCCAATCATCGTGCCCGGCAGGATCGCCGAGCTCTCCGCGATCATGCTCGAATACATCGCCGATCGCATCACGCGCCGGCCGCCCAACGGCACTGCCGAGGGCGTGCGCATTGCGCTGGCCGCGAGCGACCTCTCGATCGGCAAGGCGCGCACCGAACTCGGCTATTCGCCGCGTCCGATCGAGCCTGTGCTGCGCGAAACCATCACCCATCTTCTCGCCCGCAACGGTCAGTCGGCCTCCGGCTCGCTCGAGCATCACGCGCTCTCCTCGCGCGCGAGCTGAGCTCTCGGCCCAACGCAAAGAACCTTCATGTCCTTCGATTTCAGCAAGCTTCTCTCTGTCGCCTGGGGTGGTTGGACCACGACCTGGCCGACGCAACTGCTCGCCCTGATCTGGCTCGCCTGGCTCGTAAGCTGGGTCGGCGCCTCGTTCTGGCAGGGCCGCACCCAGAAGCAGGTGATGACGCTGGAATCCGGCCGCTATCGGATCCCGATCCTGGTCGGCGGCATCCTGTTCACGCCCTGGACGGCCGAAGTGCTGAACGAGAAGCCGCTCTGGGTGTTCAGCAACACCGGCGTCTACATCACGGCCCTGATCGTGCTCGCCGGCATCTCCTTCACCTGGTGGGGGCGGCTGCATCTCGGCAAGTTCTGGTCCAACACCATCACCCATAAGGAAGATCATCGCGTCGTCGACACCGGCCCCTACGGCATCGTGCGCCACCCGATCTACACCGGCCTGATCGCGGGCATGCTGGCGACCGGCATCGCGGTCGGCACCGTCACCGCAATCCTCGGCGCCATCCTGATCTCGCTCGGCATGTGGCAGAAGGGCCGGATGGAAGAGGTGTTCCTGTCGAAGGAACTGGGCGAAGACGCCTATGGCGCCTATTGCCGCCGCGTGCCGATGATTATTCCGTTCCTGTCGCCGCGGTGACGTAACCAGCCGCCATATCCGCCGTTGTCATCCTGGCGAAAGCTTGGCTTTCGCCAGGACGACGCTGGGGAAGCAGTGCGTGGGACCGCATCAACCCTGCCTGTTATGAGGAACCACCGCTCCCTGCGCCCGTTACCCACGACGCCTGCAACTAGCCGCAGAGCATCGCCATGTCTGATGCCTACGATTATTTTCGCGAGCACGCGATTGCCGCCGTCCGTAAGGCGCGGGCGTTGCCGCCCGGGCGGCCGAAGCGAAAGCAGCGCACGGTGGCGCGGGTCTATCACCTCCTGTCCAAGGAGGCCGCGCTTGCGCCGAACATCCATCATCTCGATGATTTTCGCGCGGTACGGCGGCTCGAGCGGCAGATCGGCCGCTGATCTCCCCGCACAGCCCGTCGGCGCTCGTCCCATGCAAATTCGATCGGCTGCCATTCCAATGGAATAGACCCTGACGACGCACCGCACAGGTTGACGTCCGAGCCGCCAGCCAGTTGGATGCGCGCGCAAACAGGGGCTTCTCATGACGTTTTCAGGCATCTTTGCGCAGTTCGTTGCGCTCCTCGGCGGCATCGCGCTGCAATGGCGGAAGCTATCGGGCACCGAGCCCGCACCCGCCTGGGGAGAGAAGCCAGCGATCCCCGAGGCCAAGCCGCAAGGCACGATCCCGACGCTCAAGATGCCGACCGCGCGCGGCTGGAGCGCGGGCCAGAAGCCGTCCGTCGCGCCCGGGCTCCAGGTCAATGCGTTTGCGACCAGCCTCGATCATCCGCGCTGGATCGAGGTGCTGCCCAATGGCGATGTGCTGATCGCGGAAGCGACGCAGATCGCCAGCCCTCCGCGCACCGTGTTTCACTACGCGATGCAAGCGACGATGCGGCGCGCCGCCGCGCTCGGCGTTTCCGCCAACCGCATCACGCTGCTGCGCGACAGGGACGGTGACGGCGTTGCGGAGGTTCGCGGCGCCTTCATGGAAAACCTCCGCCAGCCGTTCGGCATGGCGCTGGTCGGCGACACCTTCTATGTCGGCAACACCGACGGCGTGATGGCGTTTCCCTATGTCGCGGGCGCCGATCGCATCACTGCGCCGGGCAAAAGGCTCACCAATTTCAAGCCGGGCGGCCACTGGACCCGTAGCCTGCTTGCGAGCCCCCGACGGCAAGAAGCTCTATGCCGGCGTCGGCTCGCTCAGCAACATCGCCGAGATGGGGATGGAGGTCGAACAAGGCCGCGCCGCGATCTATGAGCTCGACCTCGCCGCCGGCGCGCATCGCATTTTTGCTGCCGGCCTGCGCAATCCGGTTGGCCTGGCTTGGGAGCCCACGACGGGCGTGCTCTGGACTGTCGTCAACGAGCGCGATGGGCTCGGCGACGAGACACCGCCGGACTATCTGACCTCGGTGCGCGACGGCGGTTTCTATGGCTGGCCCTATTGCTACTGGGGCAAGACGGTGGACGACCGCGTGCCGCAGGATCCGGCGATGGTCGCCAAGGCGCTTCAACCGGACTATGCGCTCGGCGGCCACACCGCTTCGCTCGGCCTGTGCTGGATGCCCGCGGGCACCCTGCCCGGCTTCCCGGACGGCATGGTGATCGGTCAGCACGGCTCGTGGAATCGCAGCAAGCTGTCCGGCTACAAGGTGGTGTTCATCCCGTTCGAGAACGGTCGTCCCTCCGGCCCCGCGCGCGACATCCTCTCGGGCTTCCTCGCGCCCGATGAGAAGGAATCCTACGGCCGCCCGGTCGGCGTCGCGATCGGCCCCGACAAGTCGCTATTGATGGCCGACGACGTCGGCAACGTGATCTGGCGCGTGACGGGCGCTTAGAGGATCACGTCCCAACGCAGAGCGTAGCGCGCTGCTTGCGCAGCAGCGCGATCACCGACAGCGCCGTGATCAACCCCGTCTTGGGATTTTCGGACGGGATGTTCTCGATTCCCATCGAGAAGCGTGCGGAATCTGCCTCAACCTCGATGCGGTGAACGTTGCGCGTCACGGTCGGGTCGGCCCAGATCTGCACTTGGGTGCGATCCGGCCCGACGCCGGCAAGCGACAGCGCGACCGCGACGTTGAGATTGGCCGGGAAACCCTTTGCGGCCTCGCGCGCGGTGCCTTCGAATAGCTTGAGCGGCTCGCGCAGCTTGTCGATATCGATGCTGTTCTCGAGGATGAACGGCGCGCCCTTCAAGCCGTCGATCGGCTTGCGCGTCACCATCTTCACCGAATGAATGGTGCCGATTGCGGCCGCGTTGACGGCGTCGAGCCCGATCAGCGCGCCGGTCGGCACGATGATGCGGCCGCCATTGGCGCGGGCGACATCGACGAGATCGAAATTGTCGAGCAGCCCGCCGACGCTGACCACGAGCGCGGCCTTGCCGCGCCTGACCGCGGGCTCGACGATCTCGCGCAGATGCCGGCTCGGTGCACATTCCACCACGATGTCGGCGGCATCGCCGAGCTGATCAATCGATAGCACGGATGGTGCCCGCCGCAGGCCGCTGAGAAACGCCCGATGCTTGACGGGATCGCGCACCGCCACCGCCGACAATGTCAGTCCCTCGATGCCTTGATCCAACGCAGATGCGATCTTGGTGCCGATCGAGCCCAATCCCGCGATGGCAATCCGCAAATCGCTCGAAGCCTTATGTTCGGTCATCGCATCCCACTTTCTGGCTGGATTGATGTCATAGCGTATCGTTTTCTGTATAAGCCAGTGCGAATTGAGTTCGCCTTACCGATCCCCGGCATGGCGTGGACTGTGATCCGCCGCCGCAATCCCACTGATACGGAGTATTCTCATGCGCACCCATTCGATCGCAGCCATTCCCGCCGACGGGATCGGTCCCGAGGTCATCTCGGCCGGAATCCGCGTGCTGGAGGCTCTGGCAAAACGCAGCGGCGACCTCGCCTTCAACGTCAAAACGTTCGACTGGGGCTCGGACTATTACAAGAAGCACGGCGTGATGATGCCGGCCGATGGGCTCACCGAGCTGAAAAAATTCGATGCGATCTATTTCGGCGCGGTCGGTGCGCCTGACGTGCCTGACCACATCACGCTGTGGGGGCTGCGCCTGCCGATCTGCCAGGGCTTTGACCAATACGCCAACGTGCGGCCGACAAAAATCCTGCCGGGCGTCGCCTCGCCGCTGCGCAATGTCGGCGTCGGCGATCTCGACTGGGTGATCGTGCGCGAGAATTCGGAAGGCGAATATGCCGGCATGGGCGGCCGCGCCCACAAGGACCTGCCGGAAGAGGTCGGCACCGAAGTCGCGGTCTTCACCCGCGTCGGCGTTACCCGGATCATGCGCTATGCGTTTGAGCTCGCGCGATCGCGTCCGCGCAAGCTGCTCACGGTCGTGACCAAGTCGAACGCGCAGCGCCATGGCATGGTGATGTGGGACGAGATCGCGGCCGAGGTCGCCGCTGATTTTCCCGACGTCAGCTGGGACAAGATGCTGGTCGATGCCATGACGGTGCGCATGACGCTGCATCCGAAGAGCCTCGACACGATTGTGGCGACCAATCTCCATGCCGACATCCTCTCGGATCTCGCCGGCGCACTGGCGGGCAGCCTCGGCGTGGCGCCGACCGGCAACATCGATCCGCAGCGCCGCTTCCCCTCGATGTTCGAGCCGATCCACGGCTCGGCCTTCGACATCACCGGCAAGGGCATCGCCAATCCGGTCGCAACGTTCTGGACCGGCGCGCAGATGCTCGAGCATCTCGGCGAGAAGGATGCGGCGAGCCGACTGATGGCCGCCGTCGAGCGCGTCTGCGCAGCCGGCGTGCTGACACCCGATGTCGGCGGCAAGGCGACGACGAAGGAAGTGACGGATGCCGTGATCGACGCGATCCACGGGTCGAACGTCTGATCGCCACTCTCCGTGATGGCCGAGCTTGTCCCCGGCCATCCACGACCTTTTCGTGCGGCACCAAGAACGTGGATGCCCGGGACGAGCCCGGGCGTGACGAATTTGCGGAACAGCCGGACGCTCAATGAATGCTGCTTTCGCAGCGATGATGCGCTCTACCTCCGCCCCGCGGGAGCCGCCGGCGGCGTCGCCATCGCGGCGGCCGGCGCCGGAGGGGTGAGGTGGCGCGGAACGATGATGGTCTGGCCCGGGACGAGCTGCGCGTTCTCCGGCAATGAATTGCTCTGCGCGAGCGACCACAGCGGCACGCGGTTGGCAGCGGCGATGCTCTCCATGGTGTCGCCGCGACGAACCGGCAGCCGAACTCCGCTATCCCACAACTCGACCAGTGCATCGCCGGGCACGAGATAGCGCAGCGGCACGGCATCAGCCTGGGCCTGCGGTGGGATGCGCGGCAACTGCGTCACCATCTCGACGATCTGGCGATGGATGTCGTCGGACTTCTCGATGTTGATGTGCGAGACGCGCGCGTTTTCCTTCAGATCATAGCTCGCGTAATGACCGCGAAAACCGGGCACCGCCACGACATCGCCGCCCCCCAGCACGCTGTCGGACAGGAAGATGTTGATGAAGCGCTCGACATTGAGCGGGACGTCGCCGGTCGCATGCGCGGGATCGATGGCGATGACGAGGCTGATCGGGACGTTCTCCTTCGCCGCCATTTCGGAGATGACGATCGAGCACAGCCCGCCCATGGAATGGCCGACCAGCACGATCGGTGCCGCCTTCTCCTTGTAGCTGGCGATGACACGGTTGCCGATCAGCCGGCACAGGGTGAATTCATAGACATCGGCCGAGAAGCCGGCCTGGGTCAGTTTCTCGCCGAGCCGGTCCATGCCGGTCGAGAAGATCGGGCCCATGGCACCACGGAACAGGTAGACCCTCGGCGGCGGCAATGGCTCGAACGGGGGCGGCGGCGGCGCGGCGGGGACGGCCGCGGTGGCCTTGGACTTGGCCGGTGAGGTCGCGGCCACGCCGCTGCTCATGGCGAGCAGCGCAACCGCGGCCAGCGCGACTAGTCGCCTCAAACGAATCATCAGTCCACCAGTCCCACCACGGAAGGCAACGGCCTTCCCTGCCGGGCTTAGTGACCACCGATTGGGTGGATTTTGGGGCACGGAACCGGCTGCGGCCCCTCGCAAATCCATCGAGCTGCCGCGTATCCGCGGGAGATGACAGGCTTTGCGACGATCGGCCTCAGGCCGGCGTCGCGAGAGCTAAAGCGGCAGCATCCGGTTCAATAGGTCGAGCAGCGTGCGCTGCTCCGCGTCGCTGAGCGGCGCCAGCATCCTTTCATTGTAGGGCTGCGTCAGCCTTGCCCCCTCCTGAATGAGCTTTGCGCCCTTTGGCGTCAGCATGAACTCGACGGCGCGGCGATCCGACTTCGAGCGGTTGCGCTTGATGAAGCCGGATGACTCGAGCTCGTTCAGGATCTTGATCAAGTTCGGCAGACGCAGGCGGAGCAGGCTGGCAAGGCTGCTGGGGGGAACGCCGGGATTGTCGCGAATGACGACGAAGATCGCATAGGTCGCGGGCGTCAGGCCCAACGCGGCGAACTCCTCGTAGAAGCCTTCGAAGAACTTCAGCTGCGCCAGGCGCAGCATGAAGCCGGGTGTCCGCTGCAGCGCCCGCAGATCCAGCGATGTCTCCAAGTCGACCTCCACTTGGGATCTGCTGAAGGTCGTCGCCACGATCAAGGCGAGGACGCGTTCCGCTCCGAGAGCGACGGTCAGTGCCCGCTGGCGAAGCAATAGCGGTTGGGAGCTGACCATGAGCGGCATTGCATCGAGTCCGGTCGACCCGTTTGCGCCCGATTTCCTGATCGACCCCTATCCCGCCTATGAGGCGTTGCGCGCGCTCGGGCCTGCGTTCGCACTGGAGCGTTACGGCGTGTGGGCCATGGCAGGCTATGCCGAGGTCGAACCAGCCCTGAAGGACTGGAAGACGTTCATCAGTGGCGAGGGCGTCGGGCTCCACGGCATGAACCCGGCACTCCCGAAGCCGCTGACGCTCCAGATCGATCCTCCCGACCACGACAAAGGCCGGCGGGTTCTCGGCCGTACGCTGTCTCCGGGTCTCGCAAGAAAGCTGCGCGAGACGTTTCAGCGTGAAGCAGAGAAGAAGGTGTCGGAGCTTATCGACAAAGGCACATTCGATGCCGTAACCGATCTCGCCGAAGCCTATCCCATGAAGGTGTTTCCGGATGCGATCGGCATCAGGCCGGATGGCCGTGACAAGCTGCTGGCCTGGAGCACGTTCGTGTTCGACAGCTTTGGCCCTGACAACGAGATGCTGGCCGCATCGCGGAAGGAAGGTCTCGCCGCCCAAAGCTGGATCATGGAATGCTGCGCGCGAGATGCGCTACGGCCCGACGGGCTCGGCATGATGATCTACCAAGCGGCCGACGAGGGCGAGATCAGCGAGCACGAGGCAACGCATTTGGTGCGGCCGTTCCTTACCGCGGGGATCGACACCACCGTCAACGGAATCGGCAACACCCTGCTTGCGCTAGCCACCCATCCGGATGAATATCGCAAGCTGCATCACAAACCGGAGTTGGCGCGCAATGCTTTCGAGGAAGGACTGCGCTACGATTCACCGGTGCAGACGTTCTTCCGCACCACCTCGCGCGATGTCGAGATTGGCGGCGGCGTGATCCCGGCGCATCGCAAGGTGCTGCTGTTCATGGCTTCCGCCAACCGCGATCCCGCACGCTGGGACAGAGCCGACCGCTTCGACGTCGAGCGGGTTGCGACGGGCCATGTCGGCTTCGGCGCCGGCATCCACGCCTGCGTCGGCCAGATGATCGCGCGCCTGGAAGGCGAATTGATCTTCAGCGAGCTCGCAAGGCGCGTGAAGACCATCGAGCTCACGGCAGAGCCGAGGCGCAGGCTCAACAATTCGCTGCGCGGCCTTGCGAGCATGCCGGTGCGGGTGATGGCGGCCTAGTTCCTGGCCGGAGCCGCTGCGGCCGCCGAGCGCGCTGACCGCGGCACACCGGGCTCCGCGACCGGCACAGCCGGGGCGCGCGAGCGCATGATCGCGGCGTTGATTTCCGCGATGACGCGGCGCTGGATCGCCTCGTTCTTGTCGATCGAGATGTGGCCAACACCGGTGCCGCGAACATCGACATTGTCAAGCTTGCCCCGCAGGCCAGCCGCGGCCCGCACCGGCTCGCCGGGACCATCGCCGATATAGATGTTGATGTAGCGCTCGGCGCCGGTCGAGAGCTTGGTCTTGAACACGGAGTCGAGGCCTATCGCGAGCTTCACGGGAACGCCGAGCTGGTTCAGCTTGGCGATCATGTCCGGCAGCGCGGTCGCGCCCGAGGAATGGCCGACCAGGATGATGGTCTTGAGGCGGCCGGCCTTGTAGGCGGTCGCCGCTTCATCGGCGAGCGAGGACCACGAGACGAAGTTGGCGACGGTCACCGGGATGCCCTGCGCCTGGAGCCGGGCGCCAATCGTGTCGAGCCCGAGCGAGAAGATGTTGAGCACGCCACGAAGCAGGTAGACATGCGTGGTCGCTGCCGCTGCCTGGCTCGGCGCGGCCTTGGCGCCGGTCGGGCTTATGGCAACAGCTGACAGCAGAAGCAGGCCCATCGCCCACATGCGGAGGGCGGGCAACTGGCTGGCGCCGGCGGTGTGACGGCCGTTCGGTCTCATCGATGTTTTCCCTGGGGACAATACGCTTCGCGATTGGTCGGAATCGTAGCCACGGCCCGCTCGCAGACGCAACAAAGAGCCGCGTCAGCGACAATCTTAGCCGCGCTCCGTGACCATCGCGCAACACTTGGCTGAAACCTGCCACTGAAGGGCCTGTTTTGAGACCATTTTTCTCTGAGCAATTGCGACCCGGCAACGGCGTTCCTATCTCATGGCTCCGCTGACCCGCCCTCCCGGGACGGGTTCCAGCCTCCCTCCCCAGCCTTTGCCCCTCAGCCTTGCGGCCATCATGTCCTCTATCATTTCCGTCGCCAATCTGTCGAAAACCTATGGGTCCGCCTTCAAGGCGCTCAAGAACGTCAGTCTCGACATCAAGCGTGGCGAGATCTTTGCGCTGCTCGGCCCCAACGGCGCCGGCAAGACCACGCTGATCTCCATCATCTGCGGCATCGCCAACCCGAGCGAGGGCCGCGTCCTCGTCGCCGGCGAGGACATCCAGACCTCCTACCGCAAGGCGCGCTCTCTAATCGGCCTGGTGCCACAGGAGCTGCACACCGATGCCTTCGAGAGCGTGTGGGCGACCGTGAGCTTCTCCCGCGGCCTGTTCGGCAAGCCGAAGAATCCTGATCACATCGAGAAGGTCCTCAAGGACCTCTCGCTATGGGACAAGAAGGACAACAAGATCATCACGCTCTCCGGCGGCATGAAGCGCCGCGTGATGATCGCAAAAGCACTGTCGCACGAGCCGCAGATCCTGTTCCTGGACGAGCCCACCGCCGGCGTCGACGTCGAGCTGCGCAAGGGCATGTGGGAGGTCGTGCGCGGCCTTCAGCAGTCCGGCGTCACCATCATCCTCACCACGCACTACATCGAGGAAGCCGAGGAGATGGCCGACCGCATCGGCGTCATCAACAAGGGCGAGATCGTGCTGGTCGAGGACAAGACGACCTTGATGCAGAAGCTCGGCAAGAAGCGGCTGACGCTGCATTTGCAGGGCAAGCTCGACGCGCTGCCGCAGAGCCTCAGCCATTATAAGCTCGACCTGTGCGATTCCGGCGCCACGCTGGTCTACGACTACGACACCAAGGGTGATCGCACCGGCATCACCAGCCTGCTCAGCGACCTCCGCACCGCCGGCATCCGTTTCAACGATCTCGACACGACGCAATCGTCGCTCGAGGACATCTTCGTCGATCTCGTGAGGACGTCATGAATCACCGCGCCATCCGCGCCATCTACCTGTTCGAAATGGCGCGCACCTGGCGCACGCTGCTGCAAAGCATCGTCTCGCCGGTGGTCTCGACCTCGCTCTATTTCGTGGTGTTCGGCGCCGCGATCGGCTCGCGCATCAGTCAGGTCGAGGGCGTCAGCTACGGTACCTTCATCGTGCCGGGCCTGATCATGCTCTCGGTGCTGACGCAGAGCATCGCGAATGCCTCATTTGGCATTTACTTCCCGAAATTTACCGGAACGATCTACGAAATCCTGTCGGCGCCGATCTCCTATTTCGAGATCGTGCTCGGCTATGTCGGCGCCGCCGCGACCAAGTCGATCATCCTCGGCCTGATCATCCTCGCCACCGCCGGGCTGTTCGTTCCATTGCATATTCACCATCCGGTCTGGATGCTGGCCTTCCTGGTGCTGACGGCGGTGACGTTCAGCCTGTTCGGCTTCATCATCGGCATCTGGGCCGACGGCTTCGAGAAGCTGCAGATGATCCCGATGCTGGTGGTGACGCCGCTGACCTTCCTCGGCGGCAGCTTCTATTCCATCGACATGCTGCCGGCCGGCTGGCGCACGGTGGCGCTGCTCAACCCAGTCGTCTATCTGATCTCGGGCTTCCGCTGGAGCTTCTACGAGATCGCGGATGTCAGCGTGTCCGTCAGCGTCGGCATGACGCTGGCATTCCTGGTGGCCTGCCTGATCGTGATCTGGTGGATTTTCCGCACGGGGTATCGGCTGAAGAATTGAGCCTGCCGTCATTCCGGGCGTGCGAAGCACGAGCCGGAATCCATCGTGCAGCAGAGTTGGTCGATGAATAGATTCCGGGTTCGCCACTGCGTGGCGCCCCCGAATGACGAGGTGGGGTACCAATTGCCCCTTTGCCGGCGTTGTGAATCCACGTCCGGCTCGCGAAAATGTCAGCGCTGCCGGGCGCCGTGCGGCACAAGACGGCCTTGCTTACATCAGGCATGACGTTAACGATGGACAGGCAGGCCACTGGAACCAACGCCGAATGACAGGCATAATGCACGCCGGGGACGGAGAGCCGCGGCGCCTAGCGTGAACAGGCCGGAGGCCGGAAGTCAGATGCGTACATTTTTGATTGCTTTCACATCCCTGATGCTTTTGAGCGCGGGCGCCGCGCACGCCAAGGTCGAGATCACCGTCGACAAGGACAACCAACAGATGACCGTCGCCGTCGACGGCGTCGCGCGCTATCACTGGCCGGTGTCGACCGGCATCCCCTCGCGCGAGACGCCGAACGGCGCGTTCCGCGCCTTCCGCATGGAAGAGGATCACTACTCCAAGGAATTCGACGACGCGCCGATGCCGCACGCGATCTTCTTCACCAAGGTGGGGCACGCCATCCACGGCACCGATTCGGTCGGCCGGCTCGGCTCGCCGGCTTCGCATGGCTGCGTGCGGCTGTCGCGTCAGAATGCCTCGACGCTCTATGCCTTGGTGCAGCAACAGGGCGTGCTCAACACCACGGTGACGTTGACCGGCTCGGCGCAGGTGGCGCTGGCGCGCAATCCGCGCGGCCGCAATCCCACCGCCGTCGCCCGCGCTCCACAGCCCGCCGAAGAACAATACAGTGCCGCAGGCGATCCCGTGAACTTGACGCCGCCGGCGCAGCCCGCCCGCCGCTACATGCCGCAGGACGACAATTACATCTATCCGGCCGACGGCAGCGACACCGGCGCACGCTATCCGGCGCCGCGCTCGGCCAGCCGCCCGCTCTATGACGCGCAGGTCTATCAGCAGCAGCAGCCGCGCCCCTATTACGACCAGGGCTATAGCCAGCAGGGCTACTCCTATCAGCCACAGCCCCGGCACGTTTATCAGCCGCGGGGCTATTATTATCAGAACTGACGCTCGCAACCATTTCCGCCAACCGCGCTCGGCGATCAGCACGACCAACAGATTGCCATTCGAGGCATCATGCCGCCACGTGCCACGACCATTCTGCCTGTGCTCTGGGCTTTGCTAGCGGGACCGGCGATGGGATTCGACCTCGAAGCGCATCGCGGCGGGCGGGCGCTGCTGCCGGAAAATACCCTGCCGGCCTTCGCCAACGCGCTGTCGATGGGCGTGGACACGCTCGAGCTCGACGTCGGCGTGACTGCCGACGGCGAAGTCGTCGTCTCGCATGAGCGCGGGCTCAATCCGGATCTCACGCGCGGCCCCGACGGGGCCTACATCACTCCGCCCGGCATGCCGTTCGTGAAACTGCGGCTCGACGAGGTCAGGACCTACGACGTCGGCCGGATCCGGCCGGATAGTGGGTACGCAAAACAATTCCCCGATCAGCGCGCCTTACCGGGGACACGCATTCCCACCTTGAGCGAGCTGTTCGCGCTGGTGCGCAAGTCCGGCAACATGCGCGTGCGCTTCAACATCGAAACCAAGATCGATCCGAACCATCCGGACGAAACGCTCGACCCGCAGGCTTTCGTCACCAGGCTGCTCAGCCTGATCGAGGCCGAACAGTTTTCCGAGCGTGTCATGATCCAGTCGTTCGACTGGAGAACGTTGCTGCTCGTGCAGCAGCAAGCACCGAAAATACCAACCGTGTACCTCACGCTCCAGCGCGGGTCAGGCCAGACGGTGGCGCTCGACAAAGCCACCAACTGGACGGCGGGCTTCAGTCCTGCGGATCACGGCGGCTCGCTGCCGCGGACGATCAAGGCCGCCGGTGGCGCGGTCTGGTCGCCTTATTTCGGCGATGTGACCGGGGCGCTCATCTCGGAGGCCCGCGGACTTGGGTTGCGCGTCGTAGTGTGGACGGTCAACAAGCCCGACGACATGGCGCGGATGATCGAGCTCGGCGTCGATGGCATCATCTCCGACAGGCCGGACCTGTTGCGGCAGATCGCCGGCGAGAAGGGAATTGCGTTGCCGGCGGGGACGCCGGTGGCGCCGTAAGGTTTATCCGTCTTCATGGCCGGGCCTGTCCCGGCCATCCACGCGTTCCGTCGTCGTCCGAAGAACGTGGATGCCCGGCACAAGCCCGGGCATGACGACCTCTTGTGGATCTGCGCGCCATACCTTCGCCTGCCCTACTCCCCGTCCCGCAAGCGCCGATACAGCGCACCCAGAATATTGGAATAGTCGTCGGTCCAGACCCGCATCCTGTCGTCAGCTTCGGTCTGCTCCCATGACTTCGAGGAAGCGAGCCTGCCGATGTCCGCCTCCTCCCGCGCGGAGATGACGACGTCGGTCGAGAAGATGTAATCGGAATCGCGCCCGGAATCCTCGTTGAAGACCCAGCTCGTGAGATCGTTGGCATCGGCAATGCCGACCACGACGGTCTCGAGATCGAGATGCCGGTTGGAGACGTGCATCACCACGGCGCCATGCGGGGCGAGCTTGTCCTTGTAGATCTTCATCGCCTCCTTGGTCGCAAGGTGAATCGGGATCGCATCGGACGAATAGGCATCGACAATGATGAGGTCGTAGGCGCCGTTGGGCTCCTTTGCGAAGGTGAGCCGCGCATCGCCGATCACCGGCTTCATATCCGGCAGGCAGCTCGAGATGTAGCGGAAATTCCTGGGGTCGCGCGCTGCGTCGACCATGGATTGGTCGATCTCGAAGAATTTCCAACTCTCGCCGGGTTCAGCAGCACAGGCAAGCGTGCCGGAGCCGACACCGATCGCAGCAACCTTCAGTGGCGCGCCCTTGCGCTCGCGGATCGCGCTGACCGCCTGACCGATGCCGCCGTCCTTGTGATAGTAGGTGATCGGCTCGGGCCGGCCGACGACCGGCGTGCCGTCATTGTTGCGGAAGCGCTCCGCGCCGTGGATCGTGGTGCCGTGCATCAGCACGTGGAAATAGCCGCCGGGCGTCACCACGATCTTGTGCACGCCGAAGAAGCTGCGCACCGTCGTGACGCGTCCCTCGTCTGCGGGATAGACCCGGATCAACGCCAACGCGAGGGCGACGGTCGCAAAAATCTTCCAGCGGCCGGCATTGAGCGTCAGCGCCAGAAGAGCTGCCAGCCCGCCGACGGCACCGGCGATCCAGACGCGATGGTCCTCGAACCAGGTCGAGAGGTCGCCCGTCGTAGTGGAGGGCGCGACGAGCGCCACCGCGAGCGCGGCGAGCGCCGGCCAGTACCATTTGACGATGCCCGCCAGCCGCTCGTTCGCCGACGGCCGGCATAGCGCGGCGAGCGCAATCAGGATCGGGTATTCGGCGATCCACGAGAAGGTGAACGGCGCGACGAGCCCTGCGAACAGGCCGCCGACCATGCCGCCGAACGACAGCGCGACATAGAAGCCGGTGAGATATTTGGCTGCCGGCCGCGTCCGCGCCAGTTCGCCGTGGCAGGCCATGGCGATGAGGAAGAAGCACAATTGATGACCGCCGAGCGTGAGCAGCAGGTTCTGCTCCCCGCCGAAAGCCAGCAGGACAACCACGCCCGCGATCGCGACCGGCTGGAGCATCAGCATCCATTTGTGCGGCAGCAGCGGACGCGACTGGAACACGACGACCCAGGTGAGCAGATACAGGGATAACGGCAGCACCCACAGAAGCGGTGCCGCCGCGACATCGGTGGAGATGTGCGCGGTCACCGCGATGAGCAGACCCGACGGCACCGCGGCCAGGAAGATCCAGCGCAGCCGCGTCACCAGACCGGGCGCCGGCGCATTGACCTCCTCCGCTCGCGCATCGACCACCGTCAGCTGCGGCGAGCGCAACAGCAGCACGCCGCAGGCGGCGATCAGCAGGATCAGGAGGCCATAGCCGGCGGTCCACAACCGGTTCTGCGTGTGCAGCGTGAACATCGGCTCCAGCAGGAACGGATAGGACAAAAGCGCGAGGAAGCTGCCGATGTTGGAGGAGGCATAGAGGAAATAGGGATCGTGCCCGGCGGGATGGCCGGTGCGGACGAACCAGGCTTGCAACAGTGGATTGTTGGCGGCGAGCGCGAAGAACGGCAGGCCGATCGAGACCACGAACAGGCCGAGCAGCCAGACCGCATAGCCCGAAGCGGGCGGCTCGCCATAGGCGGAGGCGATGCCGAGCGGCAGGGTCGCCAAGGCCGCGATCAGCAGCACCAGATGCACTGCGACCGGAACGATGCGGCTTTTGACCTGCATCAACAGATGCGCATAGGCGTAACCCGCCAGCAGCAGCGACTGGAAGAACACCATCGCGACCGACCACACCGCCGGCGAGCCGCCGAGCCGCGGCAGCACCATCTTGGTGAACAGCGGCTGCACCGAGAACAGCAAGAGCGCGCTGACGAAGATCGCGGCGGTGTAGACCGTCAGCAACAGCCGGTTGCGTGATGAGGACGGCTGCTCCGTGGCGGCGGGTTGCACGATCGAATCCATGGAAGCTCCGGCAAAAGCGTTTTCCAGCGAAGTGGGCACCGGTTCGCGCGACAGAACGCGTCGGACGATGCCCCCGGCGGGCGCCGGACGGCCGCAATGGAGCACAAGGCGCCTGAACGGGCAATAAAGGCGCTCCTGATGTTGCGGCGAGGAATGCTTGATATACAGATGTCGTACGGGGCGATGCGAAGCATCGAACCTGGAACCTCGAAATTCCGGGTTGCGCTCCGCGCGCCCGGAATGACGGTGGATTGGACTTGAACACTTCATGACAGAAACCGACGTCGTCATCATCGGCGCTGGCCATAACGGCCTCACCTGCGCAGCTTATCTCGCGACGGCAGGTCTACGCGTGCGCGTGGTCGAGCGCCGCAAGGTGATCGGCGGAGCGGCGGTCACAGAGGAATTTCACCCCGGCTTCCGAAATTCGGTCGCGGCCTACACCGTGAGCCTGCTCAATCCGCAGGTGATCCGCGACTTGAATCTTGCGGAACAAGGCTTGCGCATCGTCGAACGGCGCGCGCAGAATTTTCTACCCGCACCCGACGGCAGCTATCTCCTCACCGGCGAGGGGCGGACGAAGGATTCCGTGGCGCGGCTGAACGCGCATGACGCCGATGCGCTCGACGGTTTCACGCGCGAGCTGGAAGAGATTGCCGACGTGCTCAGGCAGTTCGTGCTGCGCGCGCCGCCGAACCTGCTTGACGGCTTTGGCACGAGCGCGATCCGCGAGGCCGTGAATGCGTTAAAGACGGCCAACATTCTGCGTGGGCTGACGCTGGAGCAGAGCCGCAGCCTGCTCGACCTCTTCACCCGCTCCGCCGGCGAGATGCTGGACGAGCGTTTCGAGCATGATCTTGTCAAGGCGCTGTTCGGTTTCGATGCCATCGTCGGCAATTATGCCAGTCCCTACGCGGCGGGTTCGGCCTATGTGATGCTGCATCACGCCTTCGGCGAGGTGAACGGCAAGAAGGGCGTCTGGGGCCACGCCATCGGCGGCATGGGCGCGATCACGCAGGCGATGGCGCGCACTGCGCGCGATCGGGGCGTCGCGATCGATACCGACGCGGGCGTGCGCGAGATCATCGTCGAGCGCGACCGCGCGGTCGGCGTAGTGCTGGAGAACGGCACCGCCATCCGCGCCAAATATGTCGCAGCCAACGTCAACCCAAAACTGCTCTATACGCGGCTGGTTGCGGCCGACGCCCTGCCCCAAGACTTCCTCGCCCGTATCCGGCACTGGAAGAATGGCTCCGGCACCTTCCGCATGAACGTGGCGCTGGACCGCCTGCCCTCGTTCACGGCGCTCCCCGGTCAGGGCGATCATCTCACCTCGGGCATTATCCTGGCACCGAGCCTCGGCTACATGGACCGCGCGTATCACGATGCGCGCGCGCAGGGCTGGAGCCGTGAACCTGTCGTCGAGATGCTGATCCCCTCGACGCTGGACGGCACGCTGGCGCCCGAAGGCAAACATGTCGCGAGCCTATTCTGCCAGCACGTCGCGCCGGAGCTTCCCGATGGAAAGTCCTGGGACGACCATCGTGACGAGGTCGCCGATCTCATGATCGCGACGGTGGACAAATATGCCCCGGGCTTTGCGGCGAGCGTGCTCGGCCGCCAGATCCTCTCGCCGCTCGATCTTGAGCGGCAGTTCGGCCTCTTGGGTGGAGACATCTTCCACGGCGCGCTGACGCTGAACCAGCTGTTCTCGGCGCGGCCGATGCTGGGCCATGCCGATTATCGCGGCCCGCTGAAAGGCCTCTACCATTGCGGCTCCGGCGCCCATCCTGGTGGCGGTGTCACCGGCGCTCCCGGCCACAACGCCGCACAGGTGATCTTGAGGGATCACCGGTCGCTGTTCGGAAGCCGTGGATAGGTCTGTGGACGAGCTGTGGATCGCCTGTCGAGATGCCTGCGCACGGCGGAGCGCCACAGGCTGGTCGATAGGCGGTGGAGAACTGCGGGGCCACTGCCGGAAAAGTCCGTGGATAGGCGTCGTACAAGGTGCGGATAACCTGTGGAGACTGCTCGATAGCCACATGTCGCAAAACGACCTCGCCCGCCAGGGGGTAATCCCCCTCGCGGGCGCTGGGTCAAAAACAGCCTATGAAGAAAAGTAGCCCCCGCTGGGAAATGGGAGGCGGAAATTACTTCAAAGAGGTGCTAATCGAACCGAACTTCTCGTTCAGGCTGGTGCCCAGGCTGTTCACCACGGTGATGATCGCGAGGGCAATACCGGCTGCGATCAAGCCGTATTCGATCGCAGTTGCACCGGACTCGTCCGACCAGAACTTCTGAACCATGCGCTTCAAGATTTGCCTCCGTTCCATTTCAAGCTGTGTTGGCGCCGCCAAACATCCGGAAATTTACGGCATGCGACCTACGGTCCGGTTAATCTGAGAGCTGCAACTTGTGCTGAAAATTGGGACTAAAAACTGCAAAAATTGAACCCGACGGAACCTTAGAATGCAGCCCGCCCCTACCCATCGCGCCAGCTTCTCGATCGGCAGCGAGGCCGCCGCCAGGCGTGTCGTCGACCTGCTCACCGAGGTGTTTTTCGAGGGGGATGCGGCGGTCGCTGCTTTCGAGCGGCCGGACGGCCGATGGGACGTCACCCTGCATTTTGCCGCCGCGCCGGACCAAGCATGGCTGCGCGAACTGGTTGCAACTTCAGCAGGAAATGAGATCGCACAGACGCTAGCCTTCGATATCGTCGAAGCCAAGGACTGGGTCAAAGCGAGCCTGGAAGACCTCGTCCCCGTCCCGGCCGGCCGTTTCGTCGTGCACGGCAGCCATGACCGCGACCGCGTGGCAGCGAACAAGCTCGCCATCGAGATCGAGGCGGCGCTCGCCTTCGGTACCGGCCACCACGGCACGACCCGCGGCTGTTTACTGCTGCTTGACCATGTCCTGAAGAGTTCCCGGCCGCGCAACTTGCTCGACCTCGGTACCGGCACCGGCGTGCTGGCGATTGCAGCCGCGAAGGCGTTGCATCGCGCGGTGCTTGCCTCCGACATCGATCCGCCCTCGGTGCGGGTGGCGGCCCAGAACGCGGCGCTGAATGACGTCGGCAACCATGTGCGGGTGATCCGCGCCACCGGCTTCGCCGCGGCGGAGTTCGGCAAATGGGGTCCGTTTGACCTGGTGTTGGCCAACATCCTCGCCAATCCATTGCGGCAATTGGCGAGTCCGATGGCGCGGCATCTCGCAGCCGGCGCCTACGTCATCCTCTCCGGCCTGTTGACGCATCAGGCCACCGCCGTGATCGCCGCCTACCGCGCGCGCGGCCTCGTGCCGCTGCGGCACCTGCGCATCGAGGGATGGAGCAGTCTGTTGCTGCGGAAGATGGGGTGACTGGTCGAAGCTGCCCTAGGTTGGGCCAAGCGCAGCGTGTCCACCAACCTCATTCGCGAACGCCCACTACTCCCCCGGCTTCTCGTTCTGGCGCGTCGCGCGCTCGTCCTGCAACGCCCGCCTCGCGCGGCGTTCGGCGAATCGATCGATCATCTGGCTGATGAGGCCGCGCGGCTTCTTCGGTGTCGCCGTAGCCGGCGCGCGGCGCACCGGCGGCGAAATCTTCTCAAACGTGAATGATGGCATCGTGTGTCCCCTCGCCGTTGAGATGAACCACCTGCTCGAATTTCCCTGTTATCCGGACGAAGCGCAACTGCCGCACCCTTTACTCCACTCAATTCGAATGGAACCATTTCAAGCACAGTCCATGCCAGATGCGACGCAAATGCGTCTAGATTGCGGACTGATCCCCATCATCCTAAAGTGATCCACCATGTTCGAAGCGCACTTCCAAACATTCGAGGAGCCCGAGGCCGGCGTCGCATTGGCGGCGCGCCTCGCTGCGCTCCGCGAAGAACTCGCCCGCCGCAAGCTGACAGGGTTCGTGATCCCACGCGCCGACCAGCAGCAGAATGAATATGTGCCGCCGTCGGAAGAGCGGCTCGCCTGGTTGACCGGCTTCACTGGATCGGCTGGATTGGCGGTGGTGCTGACCCAGGAGGCCGCGATTTTCGTCGATGGCCGCTATACGCTCCAAGCCGCCAAGCAGGTCGATGCCAGGGCTTGGGCGGTGGAATCGCTGATCGATCCGCCGCCGGAGAGCTGGGTGTCGGCGCACTTGAAGCCCGGCGAGCGCCTCGGATTTGATCCATGGCTGCACACTTCTTCAGCAGCCGAGCGCCTGTCCGCTGCCTGCGGCAAGGCCGGCGCCGAGCTGGTTGCGGTCGACAACAATCCCGTCGACGCGATCTGGCAGGACCGACCGCAACCTCCCCTCGCGCCGGTGACCGTGCACGGAATGCAACATGCCGGTCTCACTGAAGCCGACAAGCTGACCCAGATCAGAGCCGAGATCGACAAGCTCGGCGTCGACGCGCTGGTGGTGTCGGACAGCCATGCCGTGGCCTGGACCTTCAACATCCGTGGCGCCGACGTTGCGCATACGCCGCTGCCGCTGTCCTACGCGCTGGTGCCGAAGGACGGACGGCCAACGATCTTCATCGACCAGCGCAAGCTCTCCAACAGCACGCGCGACCATCTCGAACAGTCCGCCGACGTCCGTGAGCCCGATGCGATGGCGCCGACGCTGATGGCGCTCGCCAAGAGCGGCGTCGCAATCGCGCTCGACAATGCCACCGCAGCCGACGCGCTCAGCCGGCTGATTGCAGGCGCCGGCGGCAAGCCGGTGCGCGGCAGCGACCCGATCGCGCTGCTCAAGGCGGTGAAGAACGCAACCGAGATCAAGGGCACGAAGACGGCACATGTGCGCGACGCCGTGGCGCTGGCGCGCTTCCTCGCGTGGATCGATCGCGAGGCACCGAGCGGCAAGCTCACCGAGATCGACGCGGTCGAGGCGCTGGAGACATTCCGCCGCGACACCGGTGCGCTGAAGGACGTCTCGTTCCCGACCATCTCGGGCACTGGCCCGAACGGCGCCATCGTGCACTACCGCGTCACCCGCAAGAGCAACCGCCGGATCGCCCCCGGCGACCTGCTGCTGATCGATTCCGGCGCGCAGTATGAAGACGGCACCACCGACGTCACCCGCACGATGGCCGTGGGCGAACCGACGGCGGAGATGCGCGACCGCTTCACCCGCGTCCTGCGCGGCCATATCGCGATTGCGCGCGCGGTCTTTCCCGACGGCACCACGGGCGCGCAGCTCGATACGCTCGCGCGGCAATATCTCTGGGCCGCCGGCGTCGATTTCGAGCATGGCACCGGCCACGGCGTCGGCAGCTATCTCTCGGTGCACGAGGGGCCAGCGCGGATCTCGAAGCTCGGCACCACGCCGCTGAAGCGCGGCATGATCCTGTCCAACGAGCCGGGCTACTATAAGACCGACGGTTTCGGCATCCGCATCGAGAACCTCGAACTGGTGGTCGCCGCCGACATCAAGAGTGCCGAGAAGCCGATGAATGCATTCGAGACGCTGACACTGGCGCCGATCGACCGCCGACTGATCGATGTGGCGATGCTGGCCAAAGACGAGCTCGATTGGCTCAATGCCTACCACGGCCGCGTCCGGACCGAGGTGCGGCCGGGGCTGGACGAAGCGACGAAGACCTGGCTCGATCAGGCGACGGCGGAGCTGAGGGCGTAATGCGCATGGCGCCGCACGCGCTACGCAACTCTCCTCGCCCCACCGAGCTGTCATGCCCCGCGAAGGCGGGGCATCCAGTACGCCGCGGCGTCTCCGCATAGCACGACTGCCTCTGGAATGCTGGATTCCCCGCCTTCGCGGGGAATGACAACTAGAGTGGCGCACGGGCAACGCGCCCAATCGATCGCGATCACCCTCACCATAACCCTCCCGGAATCCGTATAGCCGCATTCCGAAACACCGATATCCGCCTTGCGCGAGCAAGCTACAGTCCGACTCGCATTTTGAAGAGACGGATACGCATGCACGGCATGATCAGCAAGCCGCCGGGAGCGGCGACCCTCGCGACGTCGCGCTTGGTGCTGCTGCTCTTGGTGGTCATGACCGGGATCGCGCCGATCTCGCTCTACATGCTGGTTCCGGCACTGCCGGTGCTGGCGAGCAATTTCGGCAGCGACATCTCGATCGCGCAGATGACAGTGTCGCTCTACATGGTCGGCATCGCGCTGTCGCAGCTCATCATGGGGCCGCTGTCGGACAGGTTCGGCCGGCGCCCGGTGCTGCTTGGAGGGCTGGCGCTGATGATCGCGGCGAGCGTTGCCTGCATCTTCGCGCAAAATCTGCCGCAGTTGATCGCCGCGCGCTTCTTCCAGGCATTGGGCGGAGCCGCCGGCATGGTGGTGAGCCGCGCCATCATCCGCGACATCTATGAGCGCGACCGCGTCGCCTCGATGATCAGTCTCGTGGTCGCTGCTCTGATGATCGGACAGATGGTCTCCCCGCTCACCGGCGGCTTGATCGAGACCGCGTTCGGCTGGCGCGCGATCTTCTACGCCATCACGATCGCCGCGATCATCGTCGCCGTCGGCATCGCCGTCGCACTGCCCGAGACGCGCCGCACCCGTGCCGCCGGCAGCGGCTTTCGCCGCGACGTCGGCATCCTGATCCGCAACCGCGCCTTCGTGGGTTACGTGATGTGCCAGGTGCTGGCCTCGCAGATCATCTTCACCTTCGCCGGCGGCGGCCCCTATATCGTGGTGACGCAGATGGGCCGCAGCAGCGCGGAATACGGCGCATGGTTTGCGACGACGGGTTTCGCGTATCTTGTCGGCAATCTGCTTTGCGTGCGCTTTGCGCCGCGGCACTCGCTGGAGAAGCTGATCTGGTTCGGGCTTGCCCTCCAGCTCTGCGGCAGCCTGCTGAACCTATTATGGAGCTTCGCCGGCTGGAACGAAGCGCCCGGCTGGCTGTTCGGCACCCAGATGATCGTGATGGTCGGCAATGCCTTCGTGATGGCGAATTCGGCCGCCGGCGCCATCAGCATCCGTCCCGAAGCCGCCGGAACCGCCTCGGGCGCGATGGGCTTCCTTCAACAGGGTATCGGCGCACTGATGTCGCAATTCGGCGCCTATCTCGGCGGCCACTCCGCCACCACGCTGCCGCTGACCTCCGCGGTCCTCGCGATCTCGCTGCTCTGCGCCTGCATGATGATATTCGTCGTGCCCCACCGGGAGATGGTGGTGAGCGAGACCCTGATCGGGCAAGCGGAAGAGGAAGAGAGCGGGATGATGTGAGGGACGGCTTGCCGCCTCGCGGTCATCGCGAGCCGACGGTTCCGCGCGAAGCGCGGCCCGATGATTGGCTCCGCGAAGCAATCCAGACCGTCGCCGCGGAAAGACTCTGGATTGCTTCGCTGCGCTCGCAATGACGAAGAAAACCTCATTCGCCGATCAGCTTCAGCCACTCGTCCTCGGTCAGCACCTTGACGCCGTGCTTGTTGGCTTCCGCGAGCTTCGAGCCTGCGCCGGGACCGGCGACCACGAGATCGGTCTTCTTCGACACCGATCCCGACACCTTTGCACCCAGCCGCTCCGCGGTTGCCTTGGCCTCGTCACGCGTCATCTTTTCCAGCGAGCCGGTGAACACCACGGTCTTGCCGGCGACGGCCGAATTGCTCTTCGGCTTCTCGGCGTCGACGATCTCGACTTCCTTGGTCAGCCGCTCGACGATGCCGCGATTGTGGCTCTCGCCGAAATAGTCGGCGATGCTCTTGATCACGGTGTCGCCGATCTGGTCGAACGCGTCCATGTCCGCCATCGCCTCCTCGTCGCCCTTGGCGACCTTGAGGCAGGCGTCGTGAAAGGCGTCCCAGGAGCCGTAGCCGCGTGCGAGGGCCAGCGCCGTGGTCTCACCGACATGGCGCATGCCGAGCGCATAGACGAAGCGCTCCAGCGCGATTTTCCGGCGGCTCTCGATGGCGTCGAACAGATTTCGCACCGACGTCGCGCCGTAACCCTCGATCTCTTCAAGCTTGAGCTTTGAGTTGCGCTTCTCCAGCGTGAATATGTCGGCAGGCTCCTTCACCCATCCCTCGTCGAAGAAATACTGGAGCTGCTTCTCGCCGAGACCGTCAATGTCGAAGGCGCGGCGGGAGACGAATAGCTTGAGATGCTCGATCTTCTGATAGGGGCAGGCGAACTCGCCGGTGCAGCGGGCGCGCGAGCCCTCCTCGCCGGTCGCCGTCTCCTCACGCACGACGTCGGTGTGCAGCGGACACGGGCACTTCTTCGGGAAGTGAAATTCCTTGGCGGTCTTCGGCCGCTTGTCGAGGACGACATCGACCACCTGCGGGATGACGTCGCCGGCGCGTTGAATCACGACCGTATCGCCGATGCGGATGTCGCGGCCCTCGCGCAGCACCTCGCCCTTGTTGCCGATGCCCTTGATGTAATCCTCATTGTGCAGCGAGACGTTCTGCACGATCACGCCCCCGACACCGACCGGTTCGAGCTTGCCGACCGGCGTAAACGAGCCGGTGCGGCCGACCTGGATCTCGATGTCGCGCAGCACGGTCATGGCACGTTCGGCCGGGAATTTGTGCGCGATGCCCCAGCGCGGCGTGCGCGAGACGAAGCCGAGCCGTTCCTGCCAATCGATACGGTCGACCTTATAGACGACGCCGTCGATGTCGTAGTCGAGTTTTGCGCGCTGCTCCTCGATTGCGTGATGGAACGCCAGCAGCTCCTCGACGGAGTGACACAGCTTGGTCAGCGGATTGGTCTTGAAGCCGCAACGCTCGAACCAGGCGATCATGCCGCTCTGCGTGCCCTCGGGCATCGCGCTCATCTGGCCCCACGCATAGGCGAAGAAACCGAGCGGACGCGAGGCGGTGATGGTGGGGTCCTTCTGCCGCAAGGAGCCTGCGGCCGAGTTGCGCGGATTGGCGAAGACGGTGCCGCCCTCCGCCTTCTGCCGCTCGTTGAGCGCCAGGAACGCCATTTTGGTCATATAGACCTCGCCGCGCACCTCACAGATGTCGGGGACGTTGCGGCCCTTCAGCTTCTGCGGCACGTCTTCGAGCGTGCGGATGTTGGCGGTGACGTCCTCGCCCACCGCACCGTCGCCGCGGGTTGCGGCGGTGACGAGCTCGCCGCCCTCATAACGTAGTGACATCGAGAGACCGTCAATCTTCGGCTCGGCGGAGAAATTGACCTGATCGTCGTCGAGCTTCAGGAAGCGCACGATGCGGCCGACGAAGTCGCGCACGTCCTCTTCGGCAAAGGCGTTGTCGAGCGACAACATCGGGACGGCATGCCGCACCTTCCTGAAGCGGCCCGACGGCGCCGCGCCGATCTTCTGTGACGGCGATTCCGCGCTGACGAACTCCGGAAAGCGCTTTTCGATGGCATTGAGGCGCTGGCGCAGCGCGTCATATTCGGCGTCGCTGACGGTGGGCGCGTCCTCTTGATAGTAGCGCCTGTCGTGCTCGCCGAGCTCAAGCGCGAGCCGCATGTGCTCGACCTTGGCCTGCGCCTTGGTGAGCTCGGCGACGTCACGAAGCGGTGTTGCTTTGGATTTTGCTCTGACCATTATACTTAAGGTTGCGTCTCGTCGTTCCGGGATGGTCCGGAGGACCAGACCCGGAACCTCGAGATTCCGGGTTCGCACGTCGTGCGCCCCGGAATGACAGTGGGAGGGGCTCGTGGCTTATTACGTCTATATTCTAGCAAGCCGACGGGATGGGGCAATCTACGTCGGCATCACCAATGACCTTGTGCGTCGCGTCTATGAGCATCGAATCAAGGCGGTGCCGGGCTTCACGACCAAGTACAACATCACACGGCTGGTCTGGTTTGAGACTTATGATGATCCAATAGCTGCAATCTCACGCGAGAAAGAACTCAAGAAGTGGAAGCGGGTCTGGAAAACTCAGCTGATCAAGAAGGAGAATCCAAACTGGAATGATCTCTACGAGTCGATCTGCAAATGACGCGTCATTCCGGGATGGTCCGCAGGACCAGACCCGGAATCTCGAGATTCCGGGTTCGGCTCTTCGAGCCGCCCCGGAATGACGGATAACTAAGCCGTCGCCGCCTTGAGCAGCCGTTCCGCGGCCGCCCTGGCTTCGGCCGTGATTTCCGCACCCGCCAGCATCCGCGCGATCTCCTCGCGGCGGTGATCGGCGGCCAGTGCGTTGACGCGGGTGGCGACGCGCTTGCCCTTGTCAAGGGCGTCCTTGGATATCAAGAGGTGCTGGTCGGCGCGGGCGGCGACCTGTGGGGCGTGGGTCACGGCCATCACCTGGACCTTGCCGGCAAGCCGCGCCAGACGGCCGCCGATGGCGTCGGCGACCGCCCCGCCAACGCCGGTGTCGATTTCGTCGAACACCAGGGTCGGCGCCGAGCCGCGATCTGACAGCACGACCTTAAGCGCCAGCAGGAAGCGCGAGAGTTCGCCGCCGGAGGCGACCTTCATCAGCGGACCCGGCTTGGTACCCGGATTGGTCTGCACCCAGAACTCGACGCGGTCGAAACCCTGCGGTCCCGGCGCGGCCTCGTCGGTCTCGACCTGAGTCATGAATTTTGCGCGTTCGAGCCTGAGCGGCGCGAGCTCGGCATTGACCGCCTTGTTGAGCTTCTCCGCCGATTTCTGCCGCGCCAGCGACAATTTCTTGGCGGCGGCCGCATAGCGCGCATCCGCCTCGATCGCGGCCTGCTCCAGCTTCTTCAGCTGCGAGGCACCGGCATCGATCAGCGCGACGTCGGCGGCATATTTGGCGGCAAGCGCGGCGAGCCCGTCGACCGGCGTCGAATATTTGCGTGACGCCGCACGCAAAGCGAAGAGCCGCTCCTCGATGCGCTCGAGCTCGGCGGGATCGAAATCGGTTGCCGCCAAGGCCGCCTGAAGGTGCTGGTCGGCTTCCTCCAGCGCGTTGATCGCGGCGTCGATCGCTTTCACCGCGGGCTCGACCAGCGCCGGCGAGTTGACGCCGCGGCGCTCCAGCCGTCGCACCGCGGCGGACAGCGCCGCGACCGGCGAATGATTGCCGCCAACCGCCTCCTGCGCCTCGCGCAAATCGGAGGCAATCTTCTCGCCCTGCATCATGGTGGTGCGGCGCGAAGCCAGCGATGTCTCTTCGCCGTCCTTGGGCGCGAGCTGCTTCAGCTCGTCGGAGGCATGGCGCAGATAATCTGCCTCGCGGGCGGCGCGCTCCATGCCGGCGCGGTGCTCCTCAAGCCCGGTGTTGGCGGTGCGGCGCGCGTCCCATAGCATCTCGACCGCGGCGACGTCCTTTTCGAGGCCGGCGAAAGCGTCGAGCAGGCGACGATGGGTGGCGGCATCGACCAGCGCACGCTCATCGTGCTGGCCGTGGATCTCGACCAGGGCGGCGCCCACCGCCTTCAGTGTCTGCACGCTGATCGACTGGTCGTTGATGAAGGCACGGGTGCGGCCATCGGCGAGCTGCACGCGGCGGAGAATCATCTCACCGGTATCGTCCAAGCCGTTCTCGGCCAGGATCTTCGTCGCGGGGTGATTTTTGGGGACATCGAACACGGCGGTGACCTGCCCCTGCTCCGCACCGTGGCGCACGAGGCCGGCGTCGCCGCGGCCGCCGAGCGCCAGCGCAAAGGCATCGAGCAGGATGGATTTGCCCGCACCGGTCTCGCCGGTCAAAACCGCAAGGCCGGTGGCGAATTCGATATCGAGCCGTTCGATCAGGACGATGTCACGGATCGACAGACGCGCCAGCATGGAACCAAATTTCCTAGCCGAGACCCATCTTCTTGAAGGTCCGGCTGATCCAAGACCCCTGATTCTCGCTCGGTTCGAGACCGCCGGATTTTACAAGATTATAGGCGTCCTTGTACCAGCGGCTATCAGGAAAATTGTGCCCGAGCACGGCCGCCGCGGTCTGCGCCTCGCCGACGATGCCGATCGCCATATAGGCCTCGGTGAGCCGGAACAACGCCTCCTCGACGTGGCGGGTGGTCTGGTACTGCGTGACGACGGTCTTGTAGCGGTTGATCGCAGCCGTGTAGTCGCGCTTCTGCGCGTAATAGCGGCCGACATTCATTTCCTTGCCGGCGAGCTGGTCGCGCGCGCCCTCGATCTTGGCCTTGGCCGAGGTGGCGTATTCCGAGTTCGGATATTTGCGCACTACCTCTTCCAGCGCGGCAATGGCCTTCTCGGTGCGGGCTTGGTCGCGGCTGATGTCCGGGATCTGGTCGTAATGCGAGGCGGCGATCAGGTATTGTGCATAGGCCGCGTCCGGGCTGCCGGGATGCAGCGTGACATAGCGGGTGGCGGCGCCGATGCAGCCGTCATAGTCGCCGCCCTGGTAGGACGCGTAGGCCGACATCAGCAGCGATTTGCGGGCCCATTCGGAATAAGGATGCTGGCGGTCGACCTCTTCGAACTTCTTGGTCGCCGCCTTCATGTCCTTCTTCTCGTTCATGAGGTACAGGCCCTCATTGTAGATCTTGTCGGCGGGCTCCTCGACGAAGGTGTCGTCCTTGGCGGTGAACTTGTCCCAGAGTGCGCCGGTGCCGCAGCCGGCCAGCGGCAGCGCGAGCAGGATGAAGGTGACGGCGTGAAGCAGGCCGCGGGCTCGAGACGAGACCGGGAGATATCCGCGCGTCATACGCTGTGCCGACATGAGTTTTGCCTTGACGCCCTGTGATGCGGTGCCCGCCAGCCCATGACCCCCGTCATGGGCGCGAAATGTGACCGTGGTGCCTGCCATACGACCACGCCGATCTATCCGAAAAACGATCGTTACCAACCGGATAGGCAGGCATTTCGCCCGGATTAAGGCGAACGTGCCGCAATGCTAGTCGATCATGGTTACCAGGAATTTCCCGGGGTCGGTCGCAAGCCGCGGCTGCGACAACAGGTCTGTCAGGACACGTCCGGCCCGTAGGCCGCGGCGATCCGGCCGCCGACGATACCGCGACCAACTTCGCCCTGCGGACGCGTGGTGCGGCGGGCCGTTTCGCCTTCGACCACCCGCCAGGCGGTACGGTCGGCCAGCAGCGCGGTCAGGACGGCATGGTTGAGCTTGTGGCCGCCACGCACCGAGCGGTAGGCGCCAAGCAGCGGCAGCCCGGCCAGCGCGAGGTCGCCGATCACATCCAGCACCTTGTGGCGGGCACATTCGTCGGCATAGCGCAGGCCCTCGGTATTGAGCAGCCGCTCGTCGTCGAACACGACGGTATTGTCGAAGGAGGCGCCGAGGGCATAACCCGCGCTCCAGAGCCGCGCGACATCGCCCATCAGCCCGAAAGTCCGGGCCCGGCCGACTTCGCGGCGGAAACGTTCGGGGCTGAGGTCGAAGGCGTAGCTCTGCTGGCCGATGACGGGGTTGGTGAAGTCGATCTCGACCTCGGTGCGGAACCCATTGGCGTAGGGCCTGATCTCGCCGAAGGAGTCGCCGATCTTCACCGAGATCGGCTTCAAAACCTGAATGAAGCGGCGCTGGGCCGATTGGGTGACGATGCTGGCCTGGTCGATCGCGGCAATGAAGGCGGCGGCACTGCCGTCCATGATCGGCACTTCGGGCCCGTCGATCTCGATCGTGGCATTGTCGACACCCATCCCGCGCAGTGCAGCAAGCACATGCTCGGCGGTGGAGACCAGCGGGCCGTCCCGATCGCCGAGGACGGTGGCGAAGTCGGTCGCGATCACCTGCTCGGCGGTCGCTTGAACTTCGCGGTCACTTCCCTCAAGCCCGGTGCGGACAAAAACAAAGCCCGCGTCGACAGGCGCAGGCCCAAGCGTGAGAGTGACGGGAAGACCGGAATGAACGCCCACGCCTGCCACCGAGGCTTGCGCACGAAGCGTTGTTTGCCGGCTAAATTTCATCAGGAACCCGCCCCACTACGACCACCGCGACTTATACGAGACCCGCCCGGCCGGCCAGTGCCGACGTCCCGCGAATCCGTATCCCCAAGTCACGGGCAAACCATAGTCACTGCCCCAAACAGCGCCAACTCACGCTTTTTTACCGATTGTTACCCCAAACCCGCCGTATTCGCGCCAAGGCTTAACCAAATTGCACTGAGGTCTGGGGGCCGTCATAGGCAGTTTCACTGAACCATCAACTGCGGAATTAATGATTTAAAATCAGCTACTTAGTCGCGCAATCCGGGCATGGACGGGACAAAAGAAAAGGTCCCGGCAAACGGGTTGCCGGGACCTTTTTTCGTCTGGCTCGGTGTAACAATCCTCAGGTCGCCTGCCGCCGCAGGAAGGCCGGGATATCAAGATGGTCGTCTCCCTGTGGCGCCGGCGCAACAGGCGCGGGACGACCGTGCATGTCCAAGCCCTGCGGCGCCGGACGGCGGGCATACTCCGATACCGGCTCGCTCGTCGCGATCTGCTGCGCGACGGTCTTCTGCGGTCGGCGCTCGGGCAGCGGTGGCATCGCGGGACCAGCGGTGCGGGCGGCGATCGGCGCTTCGCTCTCCTCGTCGCGACGGCCGAGGCCGACATTGGCGAGACGCTGGAGCAGCGACAGACGGCTCTTCTGGGGGGTCTCTTCCTCGACCTCGCCGCGGGCCTGGCGAATCTCGGCTTGGGCCGGCATCGGCAGTTCCTCAAGGCGCGGCATCCGCGGCGCGCGAACCGGCGGGCGCTCGGCCTGTGGCGGGATGAAGTTTTCGGGCGTCATCGGCTCCTGCATCGCGATCGGGGCCTGCTCCGGCTCCGGGAACAGGGTCGGCTTCTGCGCGATCGGGCGCACGGTGACATCGCCGTAGGTCTGCACCGGCGCGGGCGCCTGCGGGACGTCCGCGACGGCGGCGGCGATGGCGGCGAGCGCAGCGCGCTCGACGTTCTGACGGGGCGCGGCACCGGCCGGAGCCGGCGCGGCCGCCGGGGCCTGCGCGTCGAGCTTCTGGGCGCGTTCGGCAAGACGCTGATTGTCGGCACGGAGCCGCGCGGTCAAATCGGCAAGACGGCTCTCGGCAGCGACGGCCGGAGCAGCGGCGGCCTGCTGTGCCTGCGGAGCCGGGTTCGCGACAGGAGCGGAGGTCGCCTGGCTGTTGCGGGCGATCGCGGCCTGCTCGATGCCGGTGGCAACGACCGAGACGCGGATCAGACCATCGAGCGCTTCGTCGAAGGTCGCGCCGACGATGATGTTGGCGTCCTGGTCGACCTCCTCGCGGATGCGGGTCGCGGCCTCGTCGACCTCGAACAGAGTGAGGTCCTTGCCGCCGGTGATGGAGATGAGGAGGCCCTTGGCGCCCTTCATCGAGCTATCGTCGATCAGCGGATTGGCGATGGCAGCTTCTGCGGCGGTCAGCGCGCGCTTGTCGCCCGACGCCTCGCCGGTGCCCATCATCGCCTTGCCCATCTCGCGCATGACGGCGCGGACGTCGGCGAAATCGAGATTGATCAGGCCTTCCTTGACCATCAGGTCGGTGATGCAGGCAACGCCGGAATAGAGCACCTGATCGGCCATCGCGAAGGCGTCGGCGAAGGTGGTCTTCTCGTTGGCGACCCGGAACAGGTTCTGGTTCGGGATGATCAGGAGCGTGTCCACGACCTTGTGCAGCTCGTTAATGCCCGCCTCGGCGGTGCGCATGCGGCGGCCGCCCTCGAAGTGGAACGGCTTGGTCACGACGCCGACGGTGAGAATGCCCATGTCGCGCGCGGTCTTGGCGATCACGGGTGCAGCGCCGGTGCCGGTGCCGCCGCCCATGCCGGCAGTGACGAACACCATGTTGGCGCCCGAGAGATGGTCGCGCAGTTCGTCGATCACCTCTTCCGCCGCCGCGGCGCCGACGTTCGGCTGCGAGCCGGCGCCGAGGCCTTGGGTGACCGCCGTGCCCATCTGCACGATGCGCTGCGCTTTCGACATCGTCAGCGCCTGCGCGTCGGTGTTGGCGACCACGAAGTCGACGCCCTGGAGGCCCGCCGTGATCATGTTATTGACGGCATTGCCGCCGGCGCCGCCGACGCCGAACACGGTGATCCGGGGCTTCAGTTCGTGAATATCAGGAACATTGATGCTGATGGTCATGGTTGCTGCCTCTCGATCACGCGCGCGTGGGTTCGCCCCGGCCGGCGGCCGCGGGAGTTGGTGAAAATCGACAATTGCGGAAAGCAGTCATCAGAAGCCCTCGCGTAGCCATCGTCCGACCTTTCCGAAGTATCCGCCGGTCCCTGTCTTGACCTGCTGCCGCGTATGCCGCGGTTCGACATGTTCGAGGTGAACATATTGCGGGTAGACGAGAAGTCCGGCCGGCACCGCGAACGCGGCGTTCTTCGCCTCGTTGGGCAGCCGACCGAAGCCGAGCGGACGTCCGACCCGCACGGGCCGGCCGAGAATTTGGGTGCCGAGCTCGACGAGGCCGGTCAGCTGCGAGGCGCCGCCCGAGAGCACGACGCGGCCGTTGGGCTCTGAGGCGAAAGGCGAATCCTTCAGCTTGTCCCGAACCATTTCGAAGACTTCCTCGGCACGGTGCTTGACGATGTTGGCGATCGTGGCGCGGGAGACGATCTGCGGCAGATCCTGCTCGTCACCGGCTGTCGGCACAGACATCAGCTCACGCGAGTCCGATCCGCCGGTGATAACGGTCCCGTATAACGTCTTGATTCGCTCGGCATCGGCAATGGTCGCGGAGAGTCCGCGCGCAAGATCCATCGTGATGTGTTGCCCGCCGACCGCAAAACCGGCCGCATGCACGAAACGGCCGCCGGAATAGACGGCGATCGTGGTGGTGCCGGCGCCCATCTCGACCACGGCAGCGCCGAGATCGGCCTCGTCATCGGTCAGCACCGACAGGCCGGCGACATAGGGGCTTGCCGCCATGGCTTCGACATTGATGTGGCAGCGCTCCACTGCCAGCATCAGGTTCCGCGCCACGGTGGCGTCGCAGGTGACGACATTCATGTCGACGCCGAACTGGTGCGCGACCATGCCTCGGGGATCGCGGATGCCCTTGACGCCGTCGAGGGTGTAGCCGACCGGGAGCGCGTGCAGCACGGTGCGGCCTTCGCCGGTGGCATGGCGCATGCCGGTCGACGTGACGCGACTGACATCGGCCGGGGTCACGGCGCCGCCTCGGATGTCGGCGGCAGCCTCGACCAGCTGGCCGGAGAGCCGGCCGCCGGAGACCGACAGCAGCACGGACTCGACCCGCACCTTGGCCATCGTCTCCGCGAGCCCGACGGCCTGTCGCACCGCCTGCTCGCATTCGGTCAGGTCGATCACCGCGCCGGCCTTCATGCCGCGCGACTGGATCTGGCTGTAGCCGATCAATTCCACGGCATGAGTGCGGCCGCGCAACGCCTCGCTCGGCAGCGACGGCTTCAGCCGCGCGATCATGCAGGCGATCTTGCTGGTGCCGATATCGAGGCAGGCGACGATGCCGCCGCGTTTGTGCGGCATCGGGCGTGTCTTCGGCGTCTGGGTGCGATCGAGACCGGTCATGCGGAATCCCCGGCCTTCTTTTTCTTCTTGTCCTTGAACTGCTCCTCGCGCGCCTTGGCGGCGTCGTCGGACAGCTGCACCACCAGACGATCAGGCAGGCGCATGTCGACAGCGACGATGTCACGGGAGAACAGCCTGTCCTCCTTGTCGAGCTTGGACAGCATCGCGAGCGCGTTGCCGACGTCCTGCTCGGGCAGGCGGATGTCGAGACCGTCCTTGAGCCTCAGATTCCAGCGCCGCTCGCCGACATAGATCGCGGCTTTCGTCACCGAATTGACCTGCGGATAACGCGCCAGCAGGGCGAGGAAATCGCGAGCCTGCGCCTCGGCGCCCTTGCCGACCACGAGCGGCAGCGACAGGAAGCGGCGCGAGACATAGGGGTCGAGCACGGCGCCGTCATCGGCAATTACGGAGAGCCGGCCGGCCTCCTGCCACAGCGCGAACGGCTTACGTTCGGTGAGCTCGATCATGAGCTGGCCCGGATAGAGCTTCAGTACGGTCGCGTCCGCAATCCAGGGATTGGCCTTGAGCTTGTCGCGCAACGCCTCGGCGTCGAGGAACAGCAGCGAGGAGCGACCACTGACGCCGCCAATCGCGAGGATCTCGTCCTGGGTCAGCTGCTTGCGGCCGTTGATCACGACGGAGGTGATGCGGAAGCCGGCGGAATTGGCCAGCGCGTTGCGGGCATCGTTCACCGCGGTGATGAAATCCTGGAGATGGCCGCCCTTGACGATGCCGAAGCCGCAGCTTCCGATCAGGAGCAGCACGGTCATGCTGATCCCGACCCGGCGCGGCAGATAGCGCTCGACGAGCGCGACCACGCGCGGCGGCGGCTCGCGCTCGACGACGGCCTTCACCCTCGCCTTGGTCTTGATCTTGTCCTTGGCGGCGGCGCGCGCCTCGGCGTGCTTGTCCTGCACCCACTCGCGCAGAAGCACGACCGCTCCGATAGCGGCCGCTTTCAGGTCAGCTTGGGGCCTCAGCGATCTCAGAAGCGACCGGGTGAGGCTTCCTGCACCATCCATTGCACGAGCTCAACAGTTTGCCCGCGACATCGCGCGGATCCTGGCGAACATGACATCTCGGGCCTGCCGGACCGGGGGGCTGGTCTTCAGAAGAAAACCTCTCCCCTTCAAAGCGTTCGCTGGAGGTGACATCACCCGCAACAGCTCACGCGCCGGCAGCCAAAGCGCCATATGCGCCGCCAGCGTTAACCTTCGGACGTCCTGGTAAACAAAAGGTAAAATTCGTTAACGCGGGATGCTTTTTGCCTCGCGATGTGAGGCATTTATGCCGCAATGTCCGGCATTTTGCCGGCTTTCGGCCCCAAATCGGGTCGTTTCGGCGGTTCGGCCGTTAACCAGTCCTAATTATTTCCGGGCCCGCCGCTCGGCGAGCTCGATGAGATCGCGCAGGAAGTCGACGAACGCGATGCCCTCGGCCTTCAACGCCTTGGGGTAGAGCGAAGAGTTCGTCAGCCCGGGGAGCGTGTTGGTTTCGAGGTACACGAGCCCCTTGTCCGAGACGATGAAGTCCGAGCGGGAATAGCCATGACAGGACATCGCCCGATGCGCCAGCATCGCCTGCTCCCTCAGCGCGGCGGTGATCTCGGGTGCAAAACGGCCCGGGCAGATCTCCTGGGTCGACTTCAAAAGATATTTCGCGGCGTAGTCGAAATTGCCCTCGCCCGGAATGATCTCGATCGGCGGCAGCGCGATGATCGAGCCATCGGTGCGCTCCAGCACGCCGCAGGTCGCCTCGACGCCGGCGACGTAGGGCTCGATGACGTACTCTTCGTGCTTCGCCGCGTTGCGGACGGCGACGAGATCCTGCTTGGCGTTGACGAAGATCAGGCCGTAGCTCGATCCGTCGCGCGCCGGCTTTGCGATCAGCCGGCCGTATTCGGCGAAAGCCTCGTCGATGTTGTCGAGCGCAACGTTGGCCGGCGGTGTCACGCCGCCGAGCGCGGCAAATCGCTTGGCCGCGATCTTGTCGAAAGCGAGATGCGAGGAGGCCGAACCCGATCCGGTGAAGGCCACGCCGCGCGCCTCGCACATCAGCTGCAATTCGCCGTTCTCGGCACGCCCGCCATGCAGGCCGAGCACCAGCACCCGGCCTTCCGCCTTGGCCTGGTCGAGCGCCTGCGCCAGCGGAATGCCGCGCGTACCGGGCTTGAACTCGTCCTCGAACGGACGGGCATGTTCGAGCAACTGCTTCGACTGCACGACGTGCACCTTGTCCTCGACGTCCCACCACCACAGATCGGCCTCGGGCAGCGCCTGGTGCAGCGCCTGGGCCGAGGCGACCGAAACCAGACGTTCGCGGTTGGAGCCGCCGAAGAGGATGGTGATGCGCATGGTGTCTCGTCGCCTCTGTCTTTTTGTCATTCCGGGGCGCGCAAAGCGCGAACCCGGAATCTCGAGGTTCCAGGTTCGGCGCCGCGCACCGCCCTGGAACGACAATTATACGGAAACCCCGATCCGCTTGATTTCCCAGTGTAGCTCAATTCCGGAATTCGCCTTCACGCGCTCGCGCACGGTCTCGCCCAGAGTCTCGATATCGTGCGCGGTGGCCTCGCCGGTGTTGATCAGGAAATTGCAGTGCATCTCCGAGACCTGCGCTCCGCCGATGCGCAAGCCCCGGCAGCCGGCCGCGTCGATCAGCTTCCAGGCGGAATGGCCGGGCGGATTCTGGAAGGTCGAGCCGCCGGTCTTCTCGCGGATCGGCTGCGCGGTCTCGCGATGGCTCTGCACCTCCGCCATACGCGCGCGGATCGCATCGGTATCCCTGATCTCGCCGCCAAATCGCGCGGAGGTGAAGATGATGGACCGATCGACGCCGCTGTTGCGGTAGGCGAATTTCATCTCGGCATTGGAGAAGACATGCTTCGTGCCGTCGCGGCCGACGCCTCGCGCCTCGATCAGCACGTCCTTGGTCTCTCCGCCATTGGCTCCCGCATTCATGCGCAGCGCGCCGCCGATGGTGCCGGGAATGCCGAAATAGAATTCGAGGCCGCCGATATTGGCGGCGGCCGCAACTTCCGCCACGCGCTTGTCGAGTGCCGCCGCACCCGCGGTGACGACATCGCCGCTCGCGCTCGACTCGCCGAAGGCGCGCGGTGCAAGACGAATCACCACGCCCGCAATACCGCCATCGCGCACAATAAGGTTGGAGCCGACGCCGACGACATAGACCGGAATGTCGGTAGCGAGATGCGCAAGAAAGTAAGCGAGGTCGTCTTCATCCGCCGGCGTGAACAGCACCTGCGCGGGACCGCCGACGCGAAACCAGGTGAGTTCGGCCAGCGACTGGTTGGCGAGCAGCCGACCGCGCAGTTGCGGCATCGCGGCTTTGAGTGAGGGCGTGATGTCGGGAAATTCCACCGCCCTACCCCAGCGCCTTCAACTCATCCGGCAAGGAATATGCCCACTGTGTGATGTTGCCGGCGCCAAGGCACACGACGAGATCGCCTGATTTCGCCAATCCCTTGACGATGCCCGCGAGTTCCGACGCCGCCGGCAGCGGAATCGCCTCGCGGTGGCCGTGGGCGCGCAGGCCTTCGACGAAATGGTCGCGATCGATGCCTTCGATCGGCGCCTCGCCGGCGGCATAGACGTCGGCGACGATCACCGCATCCGCATCGTTGAAGCAGGTGCAGAATTCCTCGAACAACGATTGCAGGCGGGTGTAGCGATGCGGCTGCACCACGGCGATTACCTTGCCGGTGTAGGAATCGCGCGCCGCTTTCAGCACGGCGGCAATCTCGACCGGGTGATGGCCGTAATCGTCGATGACGGTGACGCCGTTCCACTCGCCGGTCTTGGTGAAGCGCCGCTTAACGCCGCCAAAGGCTGCGATGGCACTGCGGATCTTGTCATCGGGAACACCGAGCGTGTGCGCGACCGCAATTGCCGCCGCCGCATTCGAGGCGTTGTGCCGGCCCGGCATCGGCAGCGCGAGGTCGGCGATCTCGTGCACAGCCCCGCTCTTGCGGTCGCGGATCACGACCTTGAATTTCGAGCCGCCGCCGCCCGCCGTGAGGCCGACCAGCCGCACGTCGGCTTGCGGATTCTCGCCGTAAGTGATGATGCGACGATCCTCGATCCTGCCGACGAGGCTCTGCACCACGGGATGATCGATGCACAGCACGGCAAAGCCATAAAACGGCAGGTTCTCGACGAAATGACGGAACGCATCCTGCACGGCATCGAAGGTCTTGAAGTGATCGAGATGCTCGGGGTCGACATTGGTGACGATGGCGACATCGGTCGGCAGCTTCAGGAACGTGCCGTCGCTCTCGTCGGCTTCGACCACCATCCAGTCGCCGGCGCCAAGACGTGCGTTGGATCCGTAAGCATTGATGATGCCGCCGTTGATCACGGTCGGATCGAGCCCGCCGGCATCGAGCAGCGCTGCGACCATCGTGGTCGTCGTGGTCTTGCCGTGGGTGCCGGCAATCGCGACGCAGCTCTTCAGCCGCATTAGCTCGGCTAGCATCTCGGCGCGACGCACCACGGGAATGCGCCGCTCGCGCGCCGCCATCAGCTCCGGATTGTCGCGCTTGATCGCGGTGGAGACCACAACGACCTCGGCGCCGTCGACGTTCTCGGCCTTGTGGCCGACCGAGACTTTCGCGCCCTTCTTGCGCAGACGGTCGAGATTGTAATTGTCGGCGGCGTCGGAGCCCTGCACGGCATAGCCGAGATTGATCAGCACCTCGGCGATGCCGCTCATGCCGATCCCGCCGATCCCGACGAAGTGGATGGGTCCGATCTCGCGCGGCAGTCTCATGCTCTGTTCCCTGACCTCGCCGCCCGCGAAGGCGGCATCTGGCGAAGGTCACGGCCAAATCGGCCGCGCGCCTTTCCTACTGGATGCCCCGCTTTAGAAGGCGATGACAAGGGCTTTTTCGCGTCAGATTCCCGCGACTTTGACCACCAGATCGGCGAGCCGCTCAGCCGCATCGAGCCGGCCCGCGCTGCGGGCCGCTTCAGCCATGGCAGCAAGACGCCCCGGCTCGGCGGCGAAGGCGGAGATTTCGGCGGCAAGGCGATCCGAGCTGAACTCGGTCTGCGGGATGCGGATGGCGCCATCGACCTTCGCCAGCACGCCGGCATTGGCGAACTGGTCCTGGTCGATCGAGCCGGGGAGCGGCACCAGGATCGAGGGCCGCCCGATCGCGGCAAGCTCGGCGACTGTACCCGCGCCGGAACGCGACACCACCAGATGGTTGGAGGCGAGCCGTGCCGGCAGATCCGTGAAGAAGGGTGCGAGCTCGGCCTTGATCTTGAGCTTGTCGTAGACCGCGCGCACGCGATTCATGTCCTCCTCGCGCACCTGCTGGGTGAGGACGAGGCGGCTCCACAGCGCAGGCTCGAGCCGCTCGATCGCGCCCGGCACGATGTCGGCCATGATGCGCGCGCCCTGGCTGCCGCCGACGACGAGCAGGCGCAGCGGGCCGCTCACTTCAGGCGCGACATATTTCACCGCGGCGGCCGCGAGGATCGCGGGCCGCATCGGCGTGCCGACCGTCGTGGTCTTGCCCGATAGCGCCGGATCGCGGTCGAGCACGCCGGGCAAGGACGTCGCGATGGCGCGGACGCGGCTCGACAGAAACCGGTTGGCGCGGCCGAGCACAGCGTTGGCGTCGTGGATGATGCCGGGCACGCCGGCGAATTTCGCCGCGACCAGCGGCGGCAACGTCGGATAGCCACCAAAGCCGACGACGGCAACGGGCTTCAATCGCTTGATCAGAGTGTAGGCGGAAAGCGTGCCGGCGGCGAGCGTGAGGCCGGCATAGGCAAGCTGGAACGGATTGCGACCGCGCGCAGTCTCGCTGCTCACCACGTCGATCATGTCCTTGCTGAAGAGGCCGCTATAGCGCAGTGCGCGCTCGTCAGTGACGAGGCGGACGCGAAAGCCGCGCCGGATCAATTCGACGCCGAGCGCCTCGGCCGGGAACAGATGGCCGCCGGTGCCGCCCGCGGCGAGAAGAATCAGGGGGGACGTGTCCATAAATGCCCTTTTACAAGTCCTCCGCTGTCATTGCGAGCGCAGTCGGCCGGACTACCAGCTCCTCATCCTGAGGAACGCGGAACGCGCATCTCGAAGGATGAAGGCCCGACCGGTGGCCGCTCCCTTCGAGACGCTGCGCGAAGCGCGGCTCCTCGGGGTGAGGATCACGCGTAGCTGCGCATGGCCTCGGCGTGGCCGCTTGCCTCAACCTCGGTGCGCGGACGCAGCCGCGTCAGCGCCAGCATCATGCCGACGCCATACGCCAGCGACACGATCGAGGAGCCGCCATAGGAGATGAACGGCAGCGTCATGCCCTTGGCAGGGATGAGCTGGAGATTGACGGACATGTTGATCGCCGCCTGCACGCCGAACAGGATGGCAAGGCCAGAGGCCGCAAAGCGCGAGAACATGTCCTCATTGGCATAGGCGCGCGACAGCGTGCGGATGACGACGAAAGCGAACAGCGCCAGCATGGCCAGGCACAGAATGATGCCGAACTCTTCGGCGGCGACCGCGAACACGAAATCGGTATGGCTGTCCGGCAGGCTGCGTTTTGCTATGCCCTCGCCCGGTCCGAGCCCGAACCAGCCACCATTGTAGAAGGCTTCCATGGCAGTATCGACCTGGAAGGTGTCGCCAGAGGCCGGATTCATGAAGCGCCTGATGCGCCCCGCTACGTGGGGAACAAAGAGGTAGGCGCTGAACAGGCCGGCCGCGCCAAGGCCTGCAAGCCCGAACACCCAGACCATGCGCATGCCGGCGATGAAGAACAGCGAGCCCCACACCATCAGGATCAGCATGGTCTGGCCGAAATCCGGCTCCATCACCAGCAGCGCGACCAGCATCATGAGCAGCACCAGCGCCATCGAGGTCGCCGGCATCTCCGGCCGCCTGGTCGATTCCGCGAACAGCCAGGCGGCGATGACGACGAACGACGGCTTTGCGATCTCGGAGGCCTGGATGTTGACGCCGAGCAGCGTGATCCAGCGCCGCGAGCCCTTCACCTCCGGGCCGATAGCGAGCGTGAGCACGATCAGGATGATGCTCGCTGCGAAGATGATCAGGGCCGAGCGGCGGATCGCCCGCGGCGAGAGGAAGGAGACGCCGACCAGCACCAGGCAGGACGGCGCCAGGAACAACACATGGCGGCCGAAGAAATGGAAGGGATCAAGGCCGATGCGGGTCGCAACCGGCGGACTCGCCGCCAGCGACAGGATCACCCCGGTCAGCATCAGCGCCAGGATGGCGCCCATCAGCGGCTTGTCGACGGTCCACCACCACTCGGAAAAGGGGGTGCGTTCTTCACGGGAGAGCATGGGCGGCCGCTTTCGGACAGAGATAGTCCATTGGTCGCCGAGGTTGGTTACCGGGGGGTTAATGGAAGTGGATGAAGTTGTGAACAGTCTCGTGCCCCGGACGCAGCGCAGCGCGCCGCCTCTTCGCGGCGTGGTGCGCTGCTGAGCCGGGGCCCAGCGGCTTGTGGGTCCCGGCTCTGCGGAGCGTCACTTCGTGCCGCACCGCGTCCGGGACACGATAGCGCTACTCGTAATTGATCGTGATGTCCCCCGCGCGCTGATCGCGCTTGTAGACCTGGTTTGGACCGGGAATGAAACCGATCCTGACAGCCCGCTCATTACTCCAGGCGACGACGGGATCAAGGTGCCCGCGCACACTAAGAAACGTCGGCGTACTCTCAGGCGAGAACGTCCGACCGCGAGCCACGATGCTGGCCTGCGTGCTGTCGGGTACCGTGGCTCCGCACTCCTTCCAGACCACGACAACCAGCTTACTGCCGCTGGGGGAAGCGAACGACGCGGCACGCGCCGAATCCGCTCATGACGTTGTCAATGAGGACAGCAAAGAAGAAACCCGCGGCGACCGGGACAGCAAGAGCAGCGACGATAATTCCAGTCCAGCGTCGCCGCGACATCCTCACACCACCGGCTTCACGCCCGGCAGCGCCTGCACCAGCTCGCGGAACTTGGTGCCGCGGATCTCGAAATTGCGGTACTGGTCGAAGGAAGCGCAGGCGGGCGACAGCAGCACGACTGCGTCGGTGAGCCGTGAGGCTTCCGCATCGCGCGCGGCATGCTCGACGGCGACGTCCAGCGTCTGGCTGATCTCGTGCGCAACCTCGCGGCCCAGCGTGCCGGAGAATTCCTGCGCGGCCTCGCCGATCAGATAGGCCTTGCGGATACGCGGGAAGAAGGAGGTCAGGCTGGTGATGCCACCCGCCTTCGGCTTGCCGCCGGCGATCCAGAAGATGTCGGCGAAGGACGACAACGCGTGCGCGGTGGCGTCGGCGTTCGTTCCTTTGGAGTCGTTGACGAACAGCACGTTACCGCGGCGACCGACCTGCTCCATGCGGTGCGCAAGGCCGGGAAAGCTGCGCAGGCCGTTCTGGAGCACATCAAGATTGATGCCCATCGCGAGCGCAGCGGCCGCGGCGCAGGCCGCGTTCTGCGCATTGTGCTGGCCACGCAGCGACCCGATACCGCCGAGCGCAGCGACTTCGCTGCGGGCGCCACCCGAGGTGCGCACGATGTTCCCGTGCTCGACATGGATGCCGCTCGCCAGCGGGTTCTTGACGGAGATGCGCACTACGTTCTTGCCGGCGCGGTCGAGCCGGTCGGCGATGTCGCGGCAAAACCCATCGTCGACGCCGACGATCGCGGTGCCGCCCGCCTGCACACCGGCGACGAGACGCTCCTTCACCGCCGCGTAATGCGCAATCGTGCCGTGGCGGTCGATGTGGTCCTCGCTGACATTGAGCAGGATGCCGACGGAAGGATCGAGCGAGGGCGCGAGGTCGATCTGGTAGGAGGACATCTCGATGACGTGGACGCGGCCCATGCGCGGCGGCTGCAGCGACAGGATCGCGGTGCCGATATTGCCGCCCATCTGGGTGTCGTAGCCGGCCACTTTCGTCAGGTGCGCGATCAGCGCCGTCGTGGTCGACTTGCCATTGGTGCCGGTGATGGCGACGAACGGGGCATCCGGCGCGTGGCGGCGCCGCTCGCGGCAGAACAGCTCGATGTCGCCGATCACCTCAATGCCGGCCTCGCGCGCCTTCAAGACGCTCCAATGCGGCACCGGATGGGTCAGCGGCACGCCGGGCGCGAGCACCAATGCGGCAAAACTCGCCCACGAGATGTTGCGCAAATCCGCGGTGACGAAGCCGGCTTGCGCCGCCTTGGCGATGTTCTCGGCATTGTCGTCGGCGGCGATCACCTCGGCGCCACCGGCTTTCAACGCATGGCAGGAGGCGAGCCCCGAACCGCCGAGGCCGAACACAGCGACAGTCTTGCCGGCAAAGGACGTGACCGGAATCATCGATCAATCACCGCAGCTTCAGCGTCGACAGGCCGGCGAGCGCCAGCATCACCGAGATGATCCAGAAGCGGATCACGATCTGCGGCTCGGTCCAGCCGAGCTGCTCGAAATGGTGATGGATCGGCGCCATCCTGAAGATGCGTTTTCCCGTGAGCTTGAACGACACCACCTGCACGATGACGGAGACCGCCTCCAGCACGAACAGGCCACCGATCACCGCGAGCACGATCTCGTGCTTCACCGCCACCGCGATGGCGCCGAGCATGCCGCCGAGCGCGAGCGAGCCGGTGTCGCCCATGAAGATCGAGGCTGGCGGTGCGTTGAACCAGAGGAAGCCGAGACCGGCGCCCAGCAATGCGCCGCAGAGCACCGCGAGCTCGCCGGTACCGGCGACGTATTTGATCTGAAGATAATCGGCGAACACGGCGTTGCCGGCGAGATAGGCGATCATCGCAAAGCTCGCGGTCGCGATCATCACCGGCACGATGGCAAGCCCGTCGAGGCCGTCGGTGAGGTTCACGGCGTTGCCGGCACCGACAATGACGAAGGCGCCGAACACGACGAAGAACCAGCCGAAATGCAGCACGGTGTCTTTCAGGAACGGAATCGTCAGCGCGGTCGACGCCGGATCGCGATTCAGCCGCACCAGCGCGTAGCAGGCAACCAGCGCGATCACCGCCTCGATCAATAGGCGAAGCTTGCTGCCGAACCCGGTCGTGGTCTGCTTGGTCACCTTGAGGTAATCGTCATAGAAACCGACGAAGCCGAAACCGAGCGTCACCGCCAGCACGATCCACACATAGGGGTTGAGCGGATTGGCCCACAGCACGGTACCGACGGTCAGGCCGGACAGGATCATCAGCCCGCCCATGGTGGGCGTGCCCTTCTTGGCGAGGTGCGATTGCGGACCGTCGGTGCGGATCGGCTGGCCCTTGCCCTGACGGATGCGCAAATGATCGATGATCCAGGGACCGAACAGGAACACGAACAGCGCGCCGGTGACGATGGCGCCGCCGGTGCGGAAGGTGATATAGCGGAAGACGTTCAGGAAGGTGCGAAACGCACCGAATCCCGGAAATGTGTTGGAGAGCTCGATCAGCCAGTAAAACATTCAGACGGTCCTATGACGCCTTTGCACACGCGGCCTTGGCTTTGTTGTTGGCCTCAACGTGCTCACGCGCATTCGCTGGTTTTCATCATCGGATCGGTCGCGACCTCAGGGAAAACGGACGGTTTTGCGCCGCAAAGGGCGGGATTCGGGAGCAGCGCCTTCCAAGCAGTTTACGCCTTTGCCTGCAAGGCGGCCACCAGGCCCGGCACAAACTTGTTGACCCAGAACATCTTCTTGCTGCCCTTGACAACCACGACGTCGCCTGCCTTCAGCAGGCTCGCAACCTCGTCCGGCTTCAGCGTGGCGGGATCGTCGTGCCAGCCGAGGCCCTTGCCTGATGGCAGCACGTCGAAGAGGTGGCGCATCAAGGGGCCGACACAATAGACGCCATCGATACCTTCGAGATGCTTGGCAAGGCCGGTGTGGTAGGTTGGCGCGTCAGCGCCCAGCTCCAGCATGTCGCCGAGCACCGCAATGCGACGGCCGCCGGTCACGTTGCGCGCCTGCAAGCTTTGCAGCGCAGCTGCGATGCTGGCCGGATTGCCGTTGAAACTGTCGTCGATCACGGTGATACCGCCGACCGCCTGCTCGACGCCGCGGCCGGTCATGATGCCGACCCGATCGAGCTTGATCGCGAGCGTCGCCGCATCGAGGTTCGCTGCGCGGATCGCGGCGAGCGCGGCCAACGCATTCTGCACGCGGTGCGGCGCGCCCGGCGTCAGGCTGAAGGCGATCTCCTTCTTGCCGAGCCTGGCGACGACCTGCCAGCTCTCGCCGTGCGGGGCGTGCGCGACTTCATGCACCTCGGCATGCTCACCAAAGCGCACCACCTTGCCCTTCCATTCCGGCGCCTTGATCCCGGCGGGCAACACCAGCACGCCGTCCTCTGGCAGGCCAAGTGCGATCGACACCTTCTCGCGCCTGATGGCTTCGAGCGAGCCGAGCTTTTCCAGATGCACCGGCTGGACGTTGACGACGAGCGCGACCGTCGGCCGGGTCAACTCGCTGAGCCGCGCGATCTCGCCGGGCTGGTTCATGCCCAACTCGACGACCCAGACGCTGGCATCTAGCCTCGCATTGCACAGCGTCAGCGGCACGCCCCAGAAATTGTTGAAGCTCGAGGGGCTGGCATAGGCGTTGGGGTAAGCGGCCAGAAACTCCTTGGTGCTGGTCTTGCCGGCGCTGCCGGTCAGCCCGATCACCGCACCACGAAAGCGCGTGCGTGCGGCGCGCGCGAGGCCCCAGAGGCCGTCGATCAATGTGTCCTTGACGACGATCTGGGGAATGCGGATGCCCGCGATCTCGTGCGGCACGATCATCGCGACCGCTCCGGAAGCTTCCGCCTTGTCCGCGAACTCCCAGCCGTCACGCGCGCTGGCGAAGGCGGAGACGAAGCCGCCGCTCGGTGTTCCGCTCAGCGCCACGAACAGGCTGCCCGGCTTCACCAGGCGGCTGTCCTGAGTGACGAAATCGATCGGCGTATCCGGGAACGGTCCGCCGACGCCCAGCGCACGCGCCACCTCGGCAACCGTCCATATCGGCGCGCTCATGCAACCCTCGATGCTAATGCGGCGGCGACCGCCTCGTGATCACTGAAGGGCAGCACCTCTCCACCGACGATCTGTCCGGTCTCGTGGCCCTTGCCGGCGATGAGCAGCGCGTCGCCCTCCTGCAAGTCCTCGATCGCCGCGCGGATCGCAGCAGTGCGGTCGCCGATTTCGCGGGCGCCCTTCGCGGTGGCGAGGATCGCCGCGCGGATCGCTTCCGGCTTCTCGCTGCGCGGATTGTCATCGGTGATGATGATGCCGTCGGCGTTCTCGGCCGCGACTTCGCCCATGATCGGCCGCTTGCCGGCATCGCGATCGCCACCGGCGCCGAACACGACGACCAGCTTGCGCCTGGCGTAGGGACGGAGCGCCTGCAAAGCTTTCGCCAGCGCATCGGGCTTGTGCGCATAGTCGACGAAGATCGGTGCGCCGTTGCGCTCGCCGACCCGTTCGAGACGGCCCTTGGCGCCTTCGAGATGTTCAAGGCTTGCGAACACATCCGCCGCATCGCTGTCCGTGCCGATGGCAAGGCCGGCCGACACCAGCGCGTTCTCGATCTGGAACTCGCCGACCAGCGGGAGACGGACCACGTAACGCTTGCCGCGATGCTCGATCGCGAGCACTTGCGAAAAGCCCTCGACCTCGGCATCGGCGAGACGAATGCCCTCGCTTGCCCCGTCCCCGTTGCGGCCGACCGCCATCACGCGCAGGCCGCGCGCCTTCGCTGCGTCGAGGACGTCGGCCGAGCAATCATGATCGGCCGAGATCACAGCCGCGCCGTCAGGGGCGACCAGCTCGCGGAACAGCCTGAGCTTGGCCGCAAGGTAATGCGCGACGGTCGGATGGTAATCCATGTGGTCGCGCGAGAGATTGGTGAAGCCGGCGGCCGAGACACGCACGCCGTCGAGGCGGTACTGGTCGAGCCCGTGCGAGGACGCCTCGAAGGCGAGATGCGTGACGCCGTCGCGCGCGATATCGTCGATCTGCCGGTGCAGCGCGATCGGATCCGGCGTCGTCAGCGAGCCGTAGACGGTGTGCTTGGGCGAGACGAGACCGATGGTGCCGATGCTGGCGGAGGCATGCCCCAGCCGCTCCCAGATCTGGCGCGTGAACGCCGCAACCGAGGTCTTGCCGCTGGTACCGGTGACCGCGGCAATCGTCGAAGGCTGCGCAGGGAAGAATTTTGCCGCCGCCAGCGCCAGCGCACGACGGGGGTTGGCGACCGTCACGAACGGCACCTTGCGGCCATCAGGCGCATGATCGCCGACGACGGCCGCCGCGCCGGCCGCGACCGCAGCATCGACGAAGCGCGCACCGTCCGTCTTGCTGCCCGCAAGGGCGAAGAAGAGATCGCCCGGCCTGACCTGCCGGCTGTCGAGGGCAAGGCCGGTCACGTCGAGCGCCGCGGCAGCGGGCTCGATTACGACATCATTGCCTAGCAGTTCGCGCAGCTTCATGGTCTTCCAGTCGACACGCCGTGCCGGAAAGCCGAATCTTCGGAAAAGCCCGACTCAGCAGCGGCAATGGCCTACCCGGTTGATTACTGGGTTGTCCTGGATGCTGCAAGAATAAGGCGGTCCGCAGGCGGCAGATCGAACCGCGGCTCGACGCCCAGAAGCGGCGCGATCCGCTCGATCACCTTGCCGCCGGTCGGCACCGCGTTCCAGCCCGAGGTGATGAAACCCTTCGTTTCAGCAATCGCCTGCGGCTCGTCCAGCATGATCAGGACGTGATATTTCGGATCGTCGCAGGGCAGGATGGCGGTGAACGAGTTGAGCACACGCTTCTTGGCGTAGCGGCCGTTGATGACCTTCTCGGACGTGCCGGTCTTGCCGCCGACGTAATAGCCCTTGATGTCGGCGGTCTTGGCGGTACCGATCTCGGCATTGAGCCGCATCAGATACCGCATCTTGTCGCTGGTGTCCTGCTTGATCACGCGCTTGGCCAGCGCCGCCGCTTCGGCTTCGCTGCGCTTCATGAAGGTCGGCGGAATGAGGTAACCGCCGTTCACCAATGCATTGATGCCCATCACCGCCTGGAGCGGCGCCACCGAGAGGCCCTGGCCGAACGCAGCCGTGACCGTGTTCAGCTCACTCCAGCGGCGCGGGATCAGCGGCGCGGCGCTCTCCGGCAGCTCGGTACGCAGCCGCGTCAACTGGCCCATCTTGGCGAGAAACGCCTTATGCGCCTCGACGCCCTGGTTAAGCGCGATCCGTGCCGCGCCGATGTTGGACGAATAGGTGAACACTTCCTTGGTGTTGATGAAGCGCCCGAGCGGGTGGCTGTCGTGGATGGTGAACTTGCCGTAGTGCAGGTTCCCGCGCGCATCCCACGACGAGTTCAGATTGATCTTGCCGGAATCGAGCGCCATCGCCAGCGTGAACGCCTTGAAGGTCGAGCCCATCTCGTAGACGCCGGTGGTCAGGCGATTGATGCGGTCGGGGTCGTGCGCTTCCTTCGGATTGTTGGGATCGAAGTCCGGCAGGGACACCATCGCCACGATCTCGCCGGTCTTGACGTTGGAGACGATGCCGGAGGCGGCCTTGGCGTGAAACTTGTCCTTGGCCTTCAACAGTTCGTCGCGGAGCGCATGCTCGACGCGCAGATCGACCGAGAGCTCGATCGGCTTTTGCAGCCGGTCGGTGGCAAAGCCGGCGCGGTGGAGATCGGCGAGCCCCTGGTTGTCGAGCCACTTCTCGAGACCAGCGATGCCCTGGTTATCGATATTGACGAGACCGATCAGGTGGGCGACCTCGTTGCCGGTCGGGTAGACGCGCTTGTTCTCGCGCAGGAAGCCGATGCCAGGAATGCCGAGCTTGTGGATGTCCTGCTGCTGCTTCGGCGTGACCTCGCGTTTAAGCCAAACGAAGCCCTTGCGCGTCTTCAGGCGCTCGCGCACCTCGGCCTCGTCAAGATCGGGGATGGTGGCGGTCAGAAGCTCGATCGCCTCGTCCTTGTCGATGATGCGGCGCGGCTCGCCGAACAGGCTCGCCGCCTTGACGTCGGTTGCCAGGATCGCGCCGTTACGGTCGACGATGTCGGGCCGCGCGGTTGCGACCACCTCCTGCGCCGCGGCGCGGCGGGCACCGTGAGCGTCGGCCCCGATCGCGAACATCACGAGGCGGCCGCCGATCAGGGCGTAGACCGAGGCGAAGGCGAGCATCGCCAGGCCAACGCGCGCGCGCGCCTTCGCGGCGCGATCGACGTTGCGCCCGTAGAGCAGGCTGCGGATCAGCCGCTGCCGCCAGGGCTCGGTGGGCTTTTCTGTGGGTTTTGCCGGGATCGGAGCGCTCATTGATTGTCCTCCGGCTGAGGCACGGAGCCCGTCACAGTGTCGGGATCGCTCGCGGCTTCGATAGTATTGAGCATCGCTCCGATCGGGTCGGGCTCGCCCGGCCTGAACATCCGTGACGGGCGCTCCGGCAGGTTCTTCAGCGAGTCATATTGCGTGCCGTTGACCGGCTTCAGCGATAGATGCCGGTCGGACAGTCCTTGCAGGCGCAGGGGCGCATCGAGCTTGGCCCATTCAGCGCGCAGCGAGGCGATCGCATCGCGCTGCTCCCGGATCTCCGCATGCAGGCGCAGCACCTTCTCGGTGCGCGCGGTGGAGTCCATCTTGATCCGGTAGACATGGGCTGCCGCGAAGATCAGCGCGCCGATGACGAGGAGGTGGATGAAGCGCATGCGCTAGCCGCCCCTCATGACGTCGGAGAGTCTTGGCCAGGACGATGGCTCGCCATCATGATGCGCGGGCGCCGAGGTACGCTCGGCGGCGCGCAGCTTTGCGGAGCGCGCACGTGGATTGAGCGCAACTTCGTCCTCACCGGCGACGATCGGCCGCCGCGTCAGCAGCTGGAAGCTCGGCGCGGCTTGCGCCACCTCTGGCAGATGCCGCGAACCGCCGCCGCTCTTGGAACGTGAGGCGAGAAAATTCTTGACGATGCGGTCTTCCAGCGAATGGAACGAGACCACGACGAGGCGGCCGCCGGGCTCGAGCACGCGCTCGGCCGCAGCGAGCGCCGTCTGAAGTTCCTCTAGCTCTTCGTTGACGAAGATGCGCAGCGCCTGGAACGTCCGCGTCGCCGGGTGAATGTCCCCGGGCTTCGAGCGCACGACCCTGCCGACGAGATCAGCGAGTGCGCGCGTGGTCGTGAACGGCGTCTCCTGCCGGTCTGCCACGATGGCGCGGGCGATGCGCCGCGAATGCCGCTCCTCGCCGAAGAGATAGATGATGTCGGCTAGATCGCCTTCGGAAGCGCGGGCGACGACGTCTGCCGCGGTCGGCCCCGTCTGCCCCATCCGCATGTCGAGCGGTCCGTCGAGACGGAAGGAGAAGCCGCGGCCGGCCTGATCGAGCTGCATCGAGGACACGCCGACATCCATCACGACTCCGTCGATCGCCTCGACGCCCTGCCCCGCGCAGACTTCGGCGAGGTTCGAGAAGCGGTCTTCGACCAGCGTGAGCCGGCCCGCGGAGCGTTCGACGAGTTCGGCACCGCCAGCGATCGCAGTGCGGTCACGGTCAATGGCAATGAGCCGGGTTCCCGGCACGTCGAGAATGGCACGGCTGTAGCCGCCGGCGCCGAAGGTGGCGTCGACATAGATGCCGCCCGCGCGCGGGGCGAGATGGTCAACGGCCTCGCGGCCGAGAACGGGAATGTGCGGAGCCGAGCTCATGCGCCACGCCTGTCGAACACCCAGCCCGGTGTCGAGGCCAGATTGGGGACGAAGCAGCCCATGACGCCTCGAATGATTCTGCGTCGCGGCGGTTCCACGACAAAGCCCTCGTCTAGCACGGTTCCCAAGCCCGGCTGTCCCGGGCCGCAAACCCAGTGTTCGTGGAATTTGTCGGGCAGCCATGGGATTTCGAGCCAAAATACGCTTTGGCCGCCTCCGGACGCGGGTCGGCTCTTCATCTCTCAGTAACGGCCCCTAGCGTTAAGAAAGCGTTGATCGGCTCGCGACAAGTCAAAACGGTGACGCCGTGGTGATGCTTCATCCACACACACGCGCCAAAATGCGTCCGTTAACCGCGCCGCGCGATTGCGCGCGGTCGAAGGGTAAAGGAATAGTAAAGAGAAGGGCTTGGCCCACACTCTCGTCCAACTCGAGCTGTTCATGCCGTCCGGTTCGTCCACGCCGTCTGGAGCTGATTCGAAGCGTCAACGCGTTCTCCCGGTTCCCAAAGCCGCGGCGGGCATGCGAACGTTCGATCCCGATTCCTCGATCGTCTCCGACATCATCCCCTCGCCGAACCATGGCGAGCGCGCCAAGGGACGGCAGCCCGACATGATCGTGCTGCACTACACCGGCATGCCCGATGTCGAGGGTGCGCTGGCGCGGCTGTGCACGGCGGGGACCGACGTGTCGGCGCACTACGTCGTGCTGGAGGACGGCCGCATCGTGCAATGCGTGCCCGAGGCCAGGCGCGCCTGGCACGCCGGCGTCTCGTCCTGGGCCGGCGAGGATGACATCAACTCCTGCTCGATCGGCATCGAGATCATCAATCGCGGCCATGACTGGGGCTATCCGGAGTATCCGCTGCGCCAGATCGCCGCCGTGATCGCGCTATGCCGCGGCATCATGCTCCGCCGCAAGGTGCCGCCGCACCGGGTGCTTGGCCATTCCGACGTCGCACCCGCGCGCAAGAAGGATCCCGGCGAAAAATTTCCGTGGCATTCGCTGGCCAATTCCGGCGTCGGCCATTGGGTGACGCCCGCCCCGGTCGTGCGCGGCGAGAGCCTGATGCTTGGCACCATCAGCGACGCCGTGCTGAGCATGCAGCAGGCGCTCGCCCGGTACGGCTATGGCGTGCCGCTGACCGGCAAATACGATGCCGCGACAATGGAAGTCGTCACCGCCTTCCAGCGGCACTTCCGCCCGGCACGGTTGGATGGTATCGCCGATCACTCGACGCTGTCGACATTGCAGGCGCTGCTGGCGAGCTTGCCCGCGGAAGGGCCGGCGGTCGCGTCGAAGTGACGGCGTAGCCGTCATTCCGGGGCGCACGACGTGCGGACCCGAAATCTCGAGATTACGGGTTCGATGCTTCGCATCGCCCCGGAACGACGATGCTAGTTACCCATCTCCTTGATCCTTCGCGCGTACAGCCGCCGCAGCGGCTCCAGCTGTGTCGCCTCCGTCGCCGCGCGATAAGCTTCGTGCGCCTCGTCCTTGCGGCCGAGCCGCCGCAGCAGATCCGCGCGCACGGCGGGCAACAGCTCGTAGCCAGCGAGCCCGCCGCGGGCGGTGATCGCATCGACGAGAGCGAGCGCACGTGAAGGACCATCGACCATCGACACCGCCGCGGCATGGTTCAGCTCGATCACCGGTGACGGGTTGATGCGCAGCAGGACCTCATAGAGCCCCGCAATCTGCGGCCAATCGGTCTGCGCAAAGCTGGTCGCGCGAGCATGCAACGCCGCGATCGCGGCTTGCACGGCATAGGGTTGCGGCCGGCCCGGCACGCGCAGCGCGTCATCCACCAACCGCAGCCCTTCATCGATCTGCGCGCGGTCCCACAGGGCGCGATCCTGCTCTTCGAGCAGCACGATATCGCCGGCCGCTGTCTCGCGCCCGGCGCGGCGCGCGTCGTGCAGCAGCATCAGCGCCAGCAGGCCCTTGATGCCGGCGCGATCGGGCATCAACCGGTCCAGCAGGCGGCCAAGCCGGATGGCCTCGGCGGCGAAATCGGGCCGCATCAGGTCCGCACCCGACGTCGCGACGTAGCCTTCGGTGAAGACGAGATAGATCACCGCGAGCACGCCGTCGAGCCGCAGCGCCAGCGCGTCACGCTCGGGCACTTCGTAAGGAATACCGGCAAGGCGGATCTTCTGCTTGGCGCGAACGAGGCGCTGCGCCATTGCCTCCTCGCTGACGAGAAAGGCGCGCGCGACCTGCGCGGTGGAGAGCCCGCAGACGGTGCGTAGCGTCAGCGCAACCTGGACTTCGGCTGCGAACGCGGGATGGCAGCAGGTGAAGATCAACCTGAGCATGTCGTCGTCGAGCATGGCCGGCGGCTCGTCAGGCGCTTGCGCATTCAGCTCGAGCTCATGCACCAGCGCTTGCTGCTTGCCGCGAAAGACGGCTTGGCGGCGAATGCGGTCGATCGCCTTGTTGCGCGCGACATTGACCAGCCAGGCGCGCGGATTGTCGGGGATCTCGCATGCCGGCCAGCGTTCCAGCGCGACGGCAAAGGCATCCTGGAGCGCATCCTCAGCGAGATCGAAATCGCCGACGAGGCGGATCAGCGTGGCCAGCGCCCGCCCCGCCTCGTCACGAAAGATGGCTTCGATCTCGGAAGGGGTCATGCGATCACCACCTCCAACGTCATTGCGGGGCGTTGCGCCAGCGACGAGCCCGGAATCCATAATCCGGATCGTGGTCATGGATTCCGGGCCTGCGCCTTGCGGCGCATCCCGGAACGACGAGGGTGAGATCATTCACTTGTCATAGACCCAGATCGGCCGCACCTCGATCGATCCGATGCGCGCGGAGGGAATCCGCGCCGCAATCTCGATCGCGGCATTCAAATCCTTGGCTTCGACCAGATAGTAACCGCCGAGCTGCTCGCGCGTCTCCGCGAACGGGCCGTCAGTCGTAAGCGTTTTGCCTTCGCGCACGCGCACGGTCGTCGCCGTCGCCGTCGGCTGCAAGCGGTCGCCGGCCTTGAAGTTGCCGCTCTGGATGATGGATTGCGTGAAGGCCTGATATTCCGCCAGCATCTTCTGGCTGGTCGCCGCATCGTTCTTGGCGTACTCGACCTCGTTCTGGTAGATCATCAGCAGATACTGCATTGCTTTACTCCTGTGGTTCGGCTGTGTTGCCGACATCCAGTCGAACGGGGCACGCACCAAACGACATCTTCAGGATAAATTATTTGAAGCCCGCACGCGCGGCGATATCGGCTTGACGGAACCGTCACAAATGCTCCATGCGTAAACCGTCAGTCGGCCGGACGGCCGCTCCGGCAGGGGCCGAAAGGCCGCCGGGGAGGAAAGTCCGGGCTCCCTTGACATGCGGTGCCGGATAACGTCCGGCGGGGGTAACCCCAGGGAAAGTGCCACAGAGAACGAACCGCCCGCCTTCGCCCCTTCGGGGCTTCGGCGAGGTAAGGGTGAAAAGGTGCGGTAAGAGCGCACCGCGGATCCGGCAACGGAGCCGGCATGGCAAACCCCACCGGGAGCAAAACCGAATAGGGACGGCGCAGCGGGCCGTTCGCGCAAGCGATAACGCCGCGGGGCGATGTCAGGCCCGCCGTCCGGGTAGGTTGCTCGAGGCCATGTGCAAACATGACCCCAGAGGAATGGCCGTCACGTACCGTTCGCGCAAGCGGGCGGTGCCTTACAGAACCCGGCTTACAGGCCGGCTGATATCTTGCAACGAGGGGTTCGGCGTGAATGCGCCGAGCCCCTCACCATTTTAGAGGTGTCATTCCGGGGCGATGCGCAGCATCGAGCCCGGAATCCATCGGGCAGCAAATTCAGGCGATCGATGGATTCCGGGCCCTCGCTTCGCGAGCCCCGGAATGAGGAAGACACTAACCGACGATCTCTTGCAACACCGCCATCAGCGCCTCCGGTGCAGTCACATTCGGCGCGTGGCTGGCGTCGAGCTCGACATAGCGCCAGCCATCCTCGCTCTTGGTACGCCTCGCAAACTGCCCGAATACATCGCCGGGCGGAATGCGCGTGCAATAAATGTAGCTGCGCGGCACTGTCGCATCGCCGTGCGCGAGCTTCAGCCGCGCCTCGAAGCACTTGATCGGCATTGGGACGCGGCGCGCATTGAGCCAGTCGAGATCGGCCTGCGGCGTGTCCGGCGGCGGTGGGTTTGGCGGGATGCGGTAGCCGTCACCGCCGGCGGCCGCCCTTCGCATCGGCTCGCGCCCGCCTTCGTTGAGGTCGAACAGCGACTGGCCGTCACGGGGCACGAAGGCATCGAGATAGATCAATTGTGTTACGCGCTCGCGTGCGCGGTCGGCGACGCCGGTGGCGACCATGCCGCCATAGCTGTGGCCGAGCAGAACGACGTCGCTGAGGTCCTCGAAAGCGATGACGTTAAGGATGTCCTGGATATGCGTGTCGAGATCGATCGAACGACTTGCCAGATGCGCGCGCTCGCCGAGCCCGTGTAGGTCGGCGCGACCAGCCGGTGGCCGGCCTGCGCCATCAGCGGATGCATCTTCTTCCAGGCCCAGCCACCGGACCATGCGCCATGACAGAGCAGAAAAGTCTTCGAGCGTGCGGACATCGGCGTTTCCATCGTTCTTGTTTGTCCGATGGAGTGTAACGGCCGAACGCGCGATGTAAAACGCTGCGGCCGCTTTAGGCCCCGCGCGTGTCCGCCCTCACCAACACCGGTGCAAGCGCATTGCCTTCGCGCCGCAGCTTTTTCGCCTCGAAACCGTGCATGCCGAGTTGCCATTGCAGCCCGACGATGGCCCCCTTGGTCGGTTGCAGTAATGCGAGCGACGCGAACAGCGTCACCGGCAGTCACACCGCGAGTTGCAGCCACTCCGGCGGCGCATAGGCGGTCTCAACCGCAAGGATCGCCGGCACCACGAGATGACCGACCACGACCATCACGAGATAGGCCGGAAAGTCGTCTGCGCGCTGGTGAAACAGCTCCTAGCCGCAATGATCGCAAGCGTCAGCCACTTTCAGGAAGCGGCCGAACATGTGCCCTTCCACGCAATTCGGACATTTGCCGGTGAAACCGCGCCACATCGCCTTCGCCAGAGAGACCGTCGCCATGAGCACACCTCTTCCTTTTCCACGATCCATACAATAATGTATTGCATCCATACATTCAAAGGATATGGAGCCAAATTGCATGGATTGGACCCCGACAATCTCCGAGCTTTCCGGCCCGCGCTACCAGCGTATCGTCGAGGCCATGGAGGCCGACATCGCCGCGGGCCGACTGGTGCGCGGCCAGCAATTGCCGACGCAGCGCGCGCTCGCAAAAGCGCTCGGCATCGACCTCACCACGGTGACGCGCGCCTACACCGAGGCGCGGCGCCGCGGCATCATGGAGGCCCGGGTCGGACAAGGCTCGTTCGTGTCGGAGACCAGCGCGCGCCGCGCGGTCGACCTGCCCCACCCAGTCGCAATCGACCTCTCGATGAACGTGCCGCCGCATCCGCTGGAGGCACAGCTCGACGAGCGCATCATCTCCGGAATGGAAGCCATCCGCGCGCAATCGGGCTTGACGGCGCATCTCAACTACCAGCCGCCCGGCGGCAGCGCACATGAGCGCGAGATTGCGGCACGCTGGATGCGCGCCCGCGTTGCGCATGCGCGTGCCGACAAGCTCGTGATCTTTCCCGGCGCGCAGACGATCCTGTTCAACCTGCTCAGCCATCTCGCGCGGCCCGGCGACATCGTTCTGACCGAAGCGCTCACCTTTCCCGGCATCAAGGCCGCCGCGGCGCGGCTTGGTATCAAGCTCGTCGGCGTCGCCATGGATGACGGCGGGATCCTGCCCGACGCGCTGGCAGACGCTTGCCGCACCCACAGGCCGAAAGCCGTCTATCTCATTCCGACGCTGCACAATCCGACCACGGCGACGCTATCCCCCGAGCGGCGCAGCGCGATCGCAAAGATCATCTGCGATGCCGGTACGACACTGATCGAGGACGACGCCTACGGGCTGCTCGACCGTTCGGCATCGCCGATCGCGAACCTCATTCCCGAACGGACCTATCTCGCCACCACGCTGTCAAAATGCATCGCGCCGGCGCTTCGCGTCGCCTATCTGCTGACGCCCGACAACGATGCACAGCAGACGATGCGCAGCCATTTGCAGGCCACCGTGCAGATGCCGGCACCGCTGATGGTGGCGCTGGTGACGCATTGGATCGAGACCGGCATTGCCGATCGCATCATCGCCGCCATCCGCAACGAAGCGGTTGGCCGCCAGCAGCTCGCGCAGCGCGCGCTGAAAGGATTTCAGTTCCTGGCCAGGCCCGCCGCCCATCATCTCTGGCTGAGGCTGCCGGAGGGCCGGTCCGATGTCGCGGGGCATCTCTTGCGGAATGGACTCGCACTGGTCGCCGGCGAAGCCTTCACCGTCAATGGGATGCCGCCGCATGCGGCGCGAGTCTCGCTGGGCGCAGCGCGCAACAGGGCGGAATTGACCGAGGCGCTGCGCATCCTGGTCAGCGCGCTGCACAAGCCGGCCGACACCAGGCAGATCGTCTAGCGAAAACCTATCGATGCTGACGGCGATGGCGCGAGCGAAGCGCAGGCACAGCGGGTGACGGATAGGCCTGCGATGCATAGGCGTCGCGCGGGATGCCCCGCTGGCCGAGCGCGGCGCGCGCCGCCGGCGTGAGCTGGCCGCCATTCAGCACGTCGCGGTCGGGATGGGCGGCCTGATAGGCCGCAGGTTCGGAAAGCTGCGCCTGCGCTATTGTCGGCATCAAGGCCGCCGCCGACATCAGCGCGGCCGCAACGGCAATGTTCATGCGGGTCATCGTCATTCTCCATCATCTTGTGCGGGACTGACCGAACGGAGCGCACGATGGCGTCGGACGGGCCGCAGGATTGAAGTACTGAAGTACGACCGTCATGTAGGCGTGTCTTTCGCGAAAAGCCCGAACCCCGTAGATCACGCTTGCGTGCAGCACGGATTGACCGGCACGGCAGCAAGCGTGCTATGCGGGCGCTGGTGATCAACAGTTCGGGATCGCCATTGCGACAAGGATGATCAGTTGGAAACGCTCACCTACGTCCTGCTGTTGTTCGGCGCGCTGGCCGGCGGCTTCGTCTCGGGACTGGCCGGCTTCGGCACGGCGCTGATGGCGCTCGGCATCTGGCTCTACGTCCTGCCGCCATCGCTTGCGGTGCCGTTGGTGCTGATCTGCTCGGTAATCGCCCAGACCTCGACGCTGCCGTCGATGTGGAAGAGTTTTGACCTCTCGCTGGTCTGGCCGTTCCTGATCGGCGGGCTGGTCGGCGTGCCGCTGGGAACGATGATGGTCGCCTCGGCCGATCCAAAAGTTTTCAAGCTGAGCGTCGGTGTGCTGCTTCTGATCTTCTCGAGCGCGCTGTATCTGAACAAGAGGTCGCTCGCGATCAAATTCGGCGGCAGGATCGCCGACGGCGCGATCGGCGTTGCCGGCGGCATTCTTGGCGGCCTCGCCGGATTGTCGGGGCCGCTGCCGATCCTGTGGGCCAACATCCGCGGCTGGAACAAGCACGAGCGGCGCGGCATCTTCCAGCTCTTCAATTTCACGGTGCTCGCGACCGCGCTGGCGTTGCAGACCGCGTCGGGCCTCGTCGCCTTCAAAGTGGTCTGGCTCGCGCTGGTCGCCTTTCCGGGCACGCTGATCGGCGCATGGGCCGGCGCACGCGTCTATCACGCGTTGAGCGACAAGCATTTTGGCGATGTCGTGCTCGGCCTTCTGTTCCTGTCCGGCCTCGGCCTCGTCTGGAACAGTGTTGGCGCGTATTAGCCCCACGGCGCCGCAAATTATCCGGCGCCGCTGGGGAGGTGACTGCCGCTATGCAGGCGCACGCGCGGGAGGTGCGACAGGCTCAGCTTCGATCGGCCCGGGAGCCCCGACCTGCCGGAGCGGCGCCAGCCGCCTTTCGAACTCGCGGCGTAACAACCACAAGCTCAGCGCGGCCTGGAGCGTCGTCGCAGCGATCGACAAGTACCACACGTGCTCCATGCGGAAGCCCGGCCGCGTCGACAGCCAGATCGCCGGCAAGGAATAGGTGAACACGCGCGTCGCCGAGCTCAAGAGCACCGGCTTGGTATTGCCGAGGCCCTGGAACATGCTCGAGCAGGTGAAGATCAGGCCCTGCGCCACCATGTTGAGCGAGATGATCCGCAGGAACAGGAAGGCGATCTCCATCGTCTCCCGGTCGTTGGAGAATCCGGCGAGCAGCAACTCCGGCTTCGCTTGCGCAAGGATCATGAAGCCGATCATCACGGCTGTGGTGATTAGCGCCGCCTTGACGAAGGTCTCCCGCACGCGCGCGCCGTTTGCGGCGCCGACGTTCTGGCCGGCGATTGGACCGGCCGCGAGTGCGACCGCAAGCGCCGGCATCTGGATCAGGCCGAGCACCCGCTGCCCGATGCCGAATCCCGCCTGCGCCGCCGCACCGAAATCGCGCAGCACGTAATAGACCACGGCCATGAAGATGAACATCATCGCGAACTCGCCGCCGGCCGGCAGACCGAGATTGAGAATGCGCTTCAAATGGCGCGGCTGCGGGCGCCACTGCGCCGCGTTGAACGCGACATAGCGCTCGACCTGGCGGAAGTACGCGAGCAGCATCAGAACGCCGATCGCTACCGCGATCGAGCTCGCCAGCCCGGCGCCGGCAACGCCGAGCGGATAGCCCGTGCCCCAGCCCGCGATCAGCACCGGCGCCAGCGCGATATTGATGACCACCGCGAGCGCCTGCACCAGCATGGCGGGACGGACAATGCCGGTGGCGCGCAGCGCAGACGCCATCACCTGAGTGGCAAACTGCAGCGCGAGCGCGGGCATGAACCACAATAGATAGATGGTCCCCGCCTCGATCGTGGCCTGATCCGCGGCGATCGAGCGCATGTAGAGACGCGACAAAGCTGCGCCCGCGGCCAGGGTCAGCAGGCCGAACAGCACCGACAGCGCGATCGCCTGGTTGAAGATCAGATTGGCATCCTGCCGATCCTTGCGTCCCACGGCGTGCGCGATCAGCGCCACCGTGCCGACGCCGAGCACCTGCATCAGCGCGTTGACGAGAAATCCGGCATTGCCGGCCGCGGCGACACCCGCGACGGCAGCATCGCCCAATCCCGAGACGAAGTAGAGATCGACCAGCTGGCAGACCATAATCGTGATCATGCCCACCATGATCGGCGGTGCCATGGCCAGGATGTGTCTCACGATGGGGCCGTTCGTCAGGTCTTTCATGTCATTCACCTCCGGCGGCGTGGCCTCGGGACTTCGCCCCGCCGCCGCGCGCCTCATTCCGCTGCTGCGATACGTCCGAGCTCCACCACCTGCCGCTCGAACAGGCCGCGATAGATGCCCCCTCGCTTGCCCGCGAGCACGGCATGCGTGCCCTGCTCGACGATCTCGCCGCGATCGAACACCAGGATGCGATCGAGGCTCTTCACGGTGGACAGCCGGTGCGCAATCACGATCGAGGTGCGGCCTTTCATCAGCCGCTCCATCGCCTCTTGGATCAGCGCCTCCGACTCCGAATCGAGGCTGGAGGTCGCCTCGTCCAGGATCAGCACCGGTGCATCCGCCAGGAAGGCGCGCGCCAGCGCCACGCGCTGCCGCTCGCCGCCCGACAACTTCACGCCGCGCTCGCCGACCAGCGTGCCGTAGCCCTTGGGCAGGCGCAGAATGAAGTCGTGTGCGTTCGCAAGCCGCGCCGCCTGCTCGATCGTCTCCAGGCTGGCACCCGGCCGGCCATAGGCGATGTTTTCGGCGAGCGAGCGGTGGAACAGGATCGGCTCCTGCTGCACGATCGCGATCTGGCTGCGCAGCGATTGCTGCGTGGCGCGCGCGATGTCCTGCCCGTCGATCAGCACGCAGCCACTGGTGACGTCGTAAAGCCGCTGCACCAGCTTGACGAAGGTCGTCTTGCCGGAGCCGGAGCGGCCGACGAGGCCGACACGCTCGCCGGCGCGGATCGTCACCGACAGCCCGTCATAGAGCGGCGCGCGGTGGCCGCCATAATGGAACGTGACGTCGTCGAACACGATCTCGCCGCCCTCGATCGCGATCGGACGCGCATCGGAAGCATCCGCAATGCCGATCGGCTCGTCGTGGATCGCCACCAGCTCGTCCATGTCGTTGACCGAGCGCTGGAGGTTGTTGATGTGCATGCCGACGTCACGCAAATAAGCGTGGATGACGTAATAGCTCGTCAGCACATACGTGACGTCGCCGGGCGAGGCATGACCTGACATCCACAGCAGCACCGAGCCGCCGATCACGGAGGCGCGCAGGCACAGCAGCAAGGAAAGCTGCGACATCGCCGTGTAATTGTAGCGAAACCAGGTCCGCCGCACGCGCACGCGCCAACGGTTGATGACGCGCGCGAGCCGCGCATCCTCGCGCGCTTCGGCACCGAACGACTTCACCACGGCGTTGCAGGTCAGCGCGTCCGCCAGCGTGCCTCCGACCTTGGTGTCCCAGGCATTGGAGACGCGGGCTGCCGGCGCGATGTAGCGGGTCGAGAACACCACCGTGATGGTGACGTAGACGACCGCCCCGAGCGCGATCACCAGGCCGAGCGAGGCCCAGTGCACGCCGAGCAGGACCATCGACCCGATCAGCACGACCAGCGAAGGCAGAAGCGCGAGCAGAATGGTGTCGTTGAGCAGGTCGAGCGCCCACATGCCGCGGGTGATCTTGCGCACCGTGGAGCCGGCAAAGGAGTTCGCGTGCCAGTCGGTCGAGAAGCGCTGCACGCGCGTGAACGCGTCCTGCGCGACGTCGGACATGGTCGTCAGCGTGAACGGCACGATCGCCTGGAGGCCGACGAGCCGCAACACCATCGAGGCCGCGCCCAGCGCCACGATGGCGCCGAACGCCGTGAGCGCCGCGTGGCGCGCGTCCGGGTCGGACGGGCCGCGCGTCAGCGCATCGACCAGATGCCCTGAGAACACCGGCATGAACAGGTCGGCGAGAGTCGCGCCCAAGACGCCGCCGGCCACAACGAGGCCGCGCCCCGGCTGCTTCAGCCAGTGGCGGAACACGAAGGGCAGCACCACGCGAATTGCGGCGGGCTTTTTAGACAGAGCGGTCATGACATCATCCGGCCGCACGCGCGGGCCGGCTCCATCGATGGACACAGACCGGCCACGAGGGCCGAGACGGCGTCACTCAAAACTGACTTTGACTTGGGAAGCGGAGCGATCGGGGCGCTTGGTCGAAACCTTGGCCCAATCGAAGCTGGCGGAAAGGGCCTCTATGAGGCCGAGCACATACCGAGCCAGAACATCGAGCGCGGGCGTGCGATCTGCGAATGCGTCGAAGTCATGCAAATCCCTCCCGGCTCGATCGAATGAAGTGCGCTTTATAGATGTGTCGCAAGCGCTTTGCAACGGGGCTCGCGCGAGATCACGCACGAGTGTTGCAATTTGGTACGCGACGCCGTCCGCATCGCTGGTTGCGCGCTGCCACCCCAATCCTCGCCGTCATGCCCCGGCTTGACGGGGCATCCAGTACGCCGCGGCGAATGTGGTGCGAGAGCGAGCTCTCCAACGCCTGCCTCTGGAATACTGGATCGTCCGGTCCCGGCTCCGCCAACGGCTTCGCCGGGCATTCGGTGTTGGGCCGGCGAAGCTTCAGCGAAGACGGCAAGCCGGCGATGACACCGAACACGCGGAGTTGCGTCAATGCGCGTCGCCGCCGGCACCAAACGGCGAAGGCGGCTTCTTCAGCAGCGCGACCAGGAGGCTGAGCGCGAGATAGAACAGCGTCAGCACGAAGAAGGCGTCGCCAAAGCTCATCACCACGGCCTGGCGATGAACCAGCTGGGAGAGCTGCTTCATGGCCATCAGCGTGGCATCGCCAAGCCCCTGAAACTTCTGCATGAACATGGTCAGCGTTTCGGTCGCGGTCGCATTGCCCCACGTCACGCGCTCCTGGAGGCGGGTGATGTGGAGGTCGGTACGATCGTTGAGTACGGTGTTGATGACGGCGAGGCCGAGCGCGCCGCCGAGATTGCGCATCAGGTTGAACACGCCGCTCGCGTTCTTCACCTTCTCGGGTGCCAGCGTACCGAGGGCGACGTTGTTGGTCGGCACCATCGCGAACATCATGCCGATGCCGCGCAGGATCTGCGGCACCAGTAGTTCATAGAAATCATAGTCTCGCGTCATCCAGGTCATCTGGTAGGAGCCGAGCGCGAACACGACAAGACCGAACGCGATCATGTAGCGCATGTCGACCTTCGCCATGAGCCGGCCGACCAGCGGCGCGACCAGGAACATGGTGATGCCGGAGACGAACATGGTGTCCCCGATCATCAACGCGCTGTAGCCGCGCACTTCGGCGAGATAGCGCGGATAGATATAGGTCAGACCATAGAGCCCGATCCCGATGCAGAACTGCAGCGTGCAGCCGACGGCGAAATTGCGGTCCGAAAAGGTGCGCAAGTTCACGATCGGCTCGGCCGCGGTGAAGACGCGCCAGAAGAAGGCGATTCCCGAGATTGCACAGATCCAGGCGCAGATCGCGACCGAGGTGTCCTGCATCCATTCATATTGCGGCCCCTCCTCCAGCACATATTCGAGCGTGCCGAGAAAGCCGGCCATGAACAACAGGCCCCACCAGTCGAAGCGGTCGAGCAGTTCGAGATGCGGCTCGTCGAAATCGACCAGCGCCAGCACGCCGACGGTGATGCCGATGCCAGGCAGAACGTTGATGTAGAACAGCCAGTGCCAGGACATCGCGTCGGTGATGTAGCCGCCGACCGTCGGCCCGATCGTGGGTGCGAGGGTCGCAACAAGCCCGATGATGGGGCCGACGATGTGGAATTTCGAGCGCGGAAACACGGTATAGGCCGAGGCGAATACCGTCGGGATCATGCCGGCGCCGAGGAATCCCTGGAGCGCGCGCCAAAGGATCATCTCCTCGATGGTGCTGGCAAAGCCGCAGAGCAGGCTCGAGGCGGTGAAGCCGGCCGCCGAGATCGCGAACAACAGCCGCGTGCCAAAGGCGCGCGACAGGAATCCCGAGAGCGGAATGGCGATGACCTCGGCTATCAGATAGGCGGTCTGGACCCAGGAGACTTCGCTGGAGCTCGCCGACAATCCGGCCTGAATCTCACTCAAGGAGGCCGAGACGATCTGGATGTCCAGGATCGACATGAACATCCCGAACACCATGATGATGAAGGCAAACAGCCGCTTCGGCGCGATCCGCTCGGAAGCCGGGGCCGCCATCATGGCAGGTGAAGCAGTGGTGGTGTCGGCCATTCTCTTACCCGGCTCGCGCGAGAGTGCGCGGTCCACCTCTCCTCATCGAGGAGAGGTCGATTTGCGCAGCAAATCGGGTGAGGGGCCGCAGCTCCCACGAGAGAGCGTAAGCCCTCACCCGGATCGCATCTTGCGATGCGATCCGACCTCTCCCTTCGGGAGAGGTGAAGGACGAAGCGGCGCTCGTCGTGAACATGATTCGCCTGCCGGCACTACTGCGGGTGAACCGCGATGGGATCGTCGAGATCGACCTCGCTGTCGGCGTCGGCGGCACCCTTGTTGGTGTCGACGGTCGCGTAGACCGACATGCCGGCGCGGAGCAGGTTCTGCTTCGCCACCGATTTCGGCACGCGGATGCGCACCGGCACGCGCTGCACGATCTTGGTGAAGTTGCCGGTGGCATTGTCAGGCGGCAGCAGCGTGAACACCGAGCCCGCGCCCGCCGCGATGCTGTCGACGACGCCGGAGAACTTGCGCATGCCATAGGCATCGACCTTGATCGTCACCGGCTGGCCGGGGCGGATGCGCTTGAGCTGCGTTTCCTTGAAATTGGCGTCGATATAGACGTCGTCGAGCGGCACGATGTTTCCGAGGCGCTGGCCGACCGCGACGAAGTCGCCCGTATTGACCAGGCGATTCGAGAACGTGCCGTTGACCGGCGCGCGCACCGCGGTGAATCCGAGATCGCGCTCAGCCTTGGCGAGCGTGGTCTTGAGCTCGGCGAGCTGCGCCTGCGCCTCGGCCTGCTGCGCCTTGGCGACGTCGACATTGCTGACCGCGACGTCGTAGGCGGCCTGCGCGGCCTTGACCGCGGCCGCGCCCTGGTCGCGTCCGGCTTCCGAGCTCTCGAAGGTGGCGCGCGAGGCAAAGCCTTTGCTGCTCAGCGCCTGCTGGCGCTCATAGTCGAGATCGGCACGCTTGAGGCCCGCTTCAGCCGAGACGAGCTGCGCCTTCGCTTGCGCGACCTGGCTATCGAGTGCTGCGACCTGACGGCTGATGCGGTCAATCGTGGCCTGCTGAGTCGCGATCTTGGTCGCGGCGGCATCGACTGCGATCTTGTAGTCGCCGTCGTCGATGCGGAAGACGACGTCGCCCGCGCGCACCGGCGAGTTGTCGCCGGCGAGGACCGCGGAGATGTGACCGGCGACGCGCGCACCGAGCATGGTGTTGTTGGCGCGGACATAGGCATCGTCGGTGGAGATGTAGAAGCGGCCGACCAGCGTGTAGTAACCGGCATAGCTCGCGACCGCGAGCGCCAGCAGCAAGCCAACCCCCATCAGGACGAATTTGCGTTTGCCGGATTTGGGCGCGGCGGCAGCAGCGCTATGGGCAGGGGCAGCCGGGGCCGCCCTGTCGGTCGCGGGCTTCTCGGCCACCTCGACGCTGCGGTGCTCGGTTTCCTCGACCACATGAGAGCGCAATTTCTCAGCCAGGACGGCGGGTTTCTCGGGCGCAGCGTCACCGCTCACCTGCTCCGGCGTCGTCTCCACCGCCTCCTGGCGAAGGACGCGCGCAGCCTGGTCTCTCGATACGGCCATAAAGGCCTCCCCAAAAGCGCGAGCAGGGATGGCCGCCACGGCACGCCCCTTTTTCGCTCGTCCTAAATACCTTGACCGAACGGTTCGGTCAATCTACATAATATTCCCGGTGTCATCTTAATAGCCCGAATCCTTTATTCGGGTTTCATAGCCCCAGACGCGGATCCAAAAACCTTCCGAGACCCTAAACCAATGGTTGTAGCTGCCAGCGAACGTCTTCACATCGTCCCGGAGGAGGACAGCTCCAAGCGACGTCAAATCCTGGACGGTGCTCGCAAAGTGTTCATGGCTCTCGGTTTCGACGGCGCCAGCATGGGCGAGATCGCGCGCGCGGCACAGGTTTCCAAGGGCACGCTCTACGTCTATTTCGCCGACAAATCCGCGCTGTTCGAAGCCATTCTCGAAGAGGAGGCGCTCCAGCACGGCCAGGTCGTGTTCAATTTCGATCCCGCGCGCGATGCCGAGACCACGCTAAAGGATTTCGGCCAGGCCTATATCCATTTACTCTGCCGGCCCGGCGGCGGATCGGCAATCCGCACCGTGATGGCAATCGCCGAGCGCATGCCCGACGTCGGCCGCCGTTACTATGCGCGGGTGCTGGACAAGACCATCCACCGGTTGTCCGATTATCTCAAAGCCCATGTCGCTTCCGGCGATCTCGATATCGACGATTGCGATCTTGCCGCCTCGCAATTCATGGAACTGTGCAAGGCCTCGCTGTTCCTGCCGTTCGTCTTCCAGGCTGCTCCCGCACCGTCGCAAGAGCGCATGACCGAAGTCGTCGATAGCGCGACGCGGATGTTCCTCGCGACGTATCGGGCGAAGTAACCGCAAGCGGGCTACGCGTTGCGCAGGCGCGTCGCGGGCGGTTATATTTGCGTCCATGCCTCGTGATCTTCGCCCCCCTGTCGATATTCTCCATTATGAGATCGTCCAGGAGCAGGCCTCGGCGCTTGGACGAATGGGCCGCGCGCTGGAACAGAGCCTCACGCGTTTGCGCGAGTTCGACGCCGCCCACGCGGCCTCGGGGGTACCGGCCTCACTGCAACCGGCCAGACGTAGGCTGGTGCACGAAGCCGGCCATGCGCTGTGGATGTTCGTAGTGCAACGCGAGGCGTCCGGTCTTCGCGACAGCCGCCACATCATGCGAACCTACAACGTCCCTGGCGAGGTGCAGCGGTGCATGGGGCTCCCACCATCGAAGCCGGCCTCGAAATGACTTACTGGCGGGCTACGCCCCCATCGTAGCTACGGGTTTGCGCAAGCCTAATCGTCGGCGTACTCGTCTTCTTCGCGCTTGTGCGCGGCGCTCTTGCGGCCGAGCGAACCAGTCACGGAAGGATCGCGTGCATTCGCATAGGGGCTGCGTGACTGCGCACGCGCGGCGACCTCATCGCCGGAGACGGCGGCGGGCTGGCAGATCAGGCGACGGCTGGCGCGGCGCATCAGATCGACGTGGATGTGATCGTAATGATAGACGTTGGAGCCGGGCGCGAGCACCGTCGTGAAATGCGCGCAGGCACCGGACTGCACGTCGCGCAAAAATCCCTGCTCTTCCGGCATGCCGCGCCAGCCGTCCTTCACAGTGACACGGCGGCCGTCGGCGAGCACGAAGGCGGAAATATCGAGCGCATTGCCGAAGGCGTGCTCGGAAATGTGGGCGCGCGAGTTGCCGTTCATGCCACGGCAGGAATAGGCGGAGATCTGCTTGATTTCGGCGACGCGGACGCCGAACCAGCGCATGGCCGAAGGCTGCACGGTGTCGGCGAGCCAGCGGTCGAGCTCGGACACGATCGGACAGGCCAGCGTCGCGGTCGGCTTGATCGCAACGGGACCGACGGCGGTAACGGGATTGCCCTGCGCCGGGCCAAGACGCGGCAGCGGCTGCTGCGCGGGCGGTTGCCCGTAGGGTGCCGCACCGGCCGGCCGCGCCGGATAGCTCGGCGCGTTCATGTAGCGCGCGGCCCCCGCGGCATCGGTGCCCTCGGGCGGCAGATCGATCTCGTCTTCCTGCGGCACCACGCCGGGCGCGTTCAGCGACATCGGTCCGGTTGAAGTGCTATAGCCGGAAGGCTGCTGCAGTGCGCTCTCCGGATAGTTCGATCGCTGCGGGTGGGAGGGTGCCGGATAATTCTGGCTCTGCGGATAGTTCGATCGCTGCGTGACCGGCCAGCGCGGCTGGTTGCCGATGCTTCCCGGCGGACGCAGCTCCTCGTCGGCAAAGCCATAGCTGCTGGAGGCTTCGCCGATGGCGGCGACCTTCAGCGGAAATTCGGCGCCACATTGGCCAGGGCCGGAGATCGGATCGATGCGGACGATGTCCGCACTCTCCTTGACCGCTCCAGATTTCAGGCACGCCGCTTCCGCCTCGGCCCGCCACGGTTCGCGTTCGGCCTGGAAGAAGCCGCGTCCGCAACCCGCTAGCGAAACAAGGACGAAGGAGCCGACGAGATACAAACGAACTCCGCGCGTCATGAACGCACGTTCGGTGAATTTACTTAAAGACTCTTCAACGTGTCGTTTCAGCCTTCTTTAACCATGCCGGCCCGCGTGCGCCGAAATGCTGCCAGACTGAGCGACAGGACGACTGACTTTTTCGGAAGGAGACTCTCTGTTAACCATAAAGCTCGCGCAACGCGGCGCTACAGCGGGAGCGATCTCATGACGTTCGCCGGCAGACTAAGCATTATCACCGCGTACCTCGCCATGGCCTTCGTCGGCGCCATCGTGCTCGGCATCATATAGGGCCGCGCTCCATCTCATGGATCGTTACCGACATTAGGCCAAGATAGCCGAATGTGCGCCGGCTCACGCAGGCGACGGCCAGATGTAGTGATGTCCATCACGGAAGAAGGGACAGCCGGGGCGTAGGGTCGAACTACGCTCAGTCCACCAGCGACATCAGTCCATACGGGGACACGGAGGTTGTCATGAACAAGCTCACCATCGCCGCGACGGCGCTCTTCCTTGCTTCGACCGCCGCCGCGCATGCCGGCAATTCGATCTCGTTCCAGATCGAAGGCCAGCACATCCGCATCGAGACGCCGCGTAATTGTGCCTCGCTCAATTGCGTGACCATCGTGGCGCCGGGCCTGTCGGACAAGCCGATCAAGCTGAACAACATCAACCTCAAGGGCCTGGGCGGCTCCAAGGATGATGACATCGACACCACGCCGGCTCCGGCGACCACGAATGCGCAGCCGGCGCCGGCTCCGGTGCAGCAGCAGCCAGTGCCACAGGCGCCGGTCCAGGCAGCTGCGCCCGCCGCAACGGACCCGACGGCTCCCGGCACCCCGTCCGCCGGCCTCGACACCACGCAGCCTGCACCTGTTGCGGCGCCTGCTCCCGTCGCCGCACCCGCTCCCGTTGCTGCTGCTCCCGCGCCGGCCTCGGCTCCGGTTGCCGCGGCGGCCGTGGCAGCACCAAACTCGCCGATCGGCGTGTGGGCGACCGAGGAGAACAAAGGCAATGTCCGTGTCGAGCAGTGCGGCGCCAATCTCTGCGGTTATGCCGTGAAGACCAACGAGCGCATCCTGATCAACATGAAGCCCGACGGCTCGAAGTGGAGCGGCCGCATCCACGATCCCAACTCTGGCCGCAATTACGACTCGACCATCGCGATGAAAGGTCCGAATGCAATGCGCGTGCAGGGCTGCGCCTTCGGCGGCATGTTCTGCGGCGGCCAGACCTGGAAGCGCGTGAGCTGACACCGAAGGTGTCATCCTCGATTGCGCAATGCCAGCTTAGCTGCTTGCGGCGTACAGCCGGGCAGCATCCAGCTTCAAGGCGGATTCCCGCTGTCGCAAGGAGCTGGCGTTACTCGCGACCGCACTAACTTGCGGATGCCGTCTCGACCAGCGTGCGGCGCGCTCACGCCTCGCCGCGCAGCCACGCCCTCACCTTCTGCAACAGGCCGTGCCGCAATTCGTCGACCGAGGCGGCTTCGGCTGGTGTCAGTGTCTGCAAGGCCGCATCGATATGATCGGCCGGCGCCGTAGGCTCGGGCAAAGGCGCAACACCGGCAGCGGCGAGCGCAATCGGACCGATCTGCGCCAGGAACGCGCGCTCATATTCGCGCGACAGCCGCGCGATTGCGTCGTCCAACGTCAGCCAGTCCACCGCCTTGATGTCGTTCATCGGTTTGCGGACCGGCCCGCCATCGGCCTCCATGCGCCAGAAATGCACGACCTTGGTGCGCCCGCCCGATTGATAGCCCAGCGTGCCCAGAAATTCGTGCACCGCGACCTCGTGCCCGGTCTCTTCTAGCACCTCGCGATGCGCGGCCTCCTTCGGCGTCTCGCCGTCGTCGAGCTTACCCTTAGGCAAGACCCATTCGTTGCGCTTGCGCTGGCGCACCACGGCGATCAGCGGCGTCGAACCTCGCCGCAGCACAACACCACCCGCCGCCATCACCGGCACCCGCGCCATCACTCACATCCAGTTGTCCCCGCGGACGATATAGGCGGCGGGCGCGGCGGATTGAAGGCTACTCTCTCTTCAGCAGCGCTTGACCGGCGCGGATGCGCGTGCCCTCCGTGATGCCGTCGCAGAACGTGAAATCGCCGGGCGCCAGGATGATGATGGTCGAGCCGTGCTCGAACCAGCCGAGCTCCTCGCCTTTAATCACGTTGACGTCGCAGGGAAAATTGACGGGGCCACGGGTCTGCCCGTTCAGCACCATGTCGAGAAAGTGCAGGCGGATGCTCGCGACCAGGATGGCGGCGACCGGCACCAGCGTCACCGCCTCGCCGGTCGGCAAATGCGTGCGAATGACCGCGCGCTCGTTCTTGCAGAACAGCCGCTCGACGCGCTTCAGCGCGATGGGGTTAACGTTCCAGACGTCGCCATGGATCAGCGTGACGCGCTCGATATGCGCATCATAAGGCGCGTGGAAACGGTGATACATGCTCGAGGTCAGCCGCAGGGTGACGAAGCTTCCGTTGCGGTGCTGGTCGACCAGAGCGGAATCGCCGACGAGATCGAGCAGCGAATAGGGCGCGCCTTTGACCTGAAACAGTTCGGTGTCGGCGATCCGGCCATGGGCGCCGACAATGCCGTCGGAGGGGCTCGCGACCACCGCCGGGTCCGGATCGAACGGCCGCAGACCCGGCTTGAGCTCCCGGGTGAAGCAGTCATGCAGACTCTTGAAATGGGCCTTGCGCGCCTCCGACAGGTCGAGGTCGGAGAACAGCTTCCACAGCGCGATCGAGAAGTCCCGCACAAACGGGTTCTCGATCTTGGAGAACCAGCCCATGAAGCGGGTCAGGGCCGCGCGCGGGATGCGGTTGGTCAACAAGAAGTTGAGGTCTTCCTGCTGGGTGAAAGAGGCGATGAGGGCTTTGACTGTCATGAATCTGTCAGCTCGCAGGGTTAGCGCTTGTTGTCATGGAAACGACACTCCCGATTCTCTCGATGTCCGTGGCCGCCGCAGCGTCCGCTGCCGCCGCCTTCCCGAAGCTCAAGGCGCGCATCGAGCTCTCCCGCGCCAAGCACCGCTCGCTCTCCGGGCATTCCAAGATGTCGCGCCGCGTGGCGCGGCTGATCCCGTTCTACGAGTTCGGAAACGACGACTACTTCTCCTGCGATGGCGCGCCGGCGAACATCGCGGCTCAGCGCAAGGAGGGCTTCTTCCGCCTCGCCGGCCTCTACGCCGAGCGCTATCCCAGGGGACGCGCGATGACGAAGGAGGCCGCGGAGAGGATCTCCGATCTGAACTTCACCGAGAGCTACCGCGTGCCGTTCCAGTTCTCGCGACTGGTCCGCGAGCATCTGGGCACCTCGACCTTCATGGAATCCTCGCGCGGCGTCACCGTCACGGATGTCGACGGCAACAGCTTCTACGACCTCACCGGCTCCTACGGCGTCAACATCTTCGGCAACGACTTCTACAAGGAGTGCATCGAGGGCGCCGAGAAGCGCGCGCACGCGCTCGGCCCCGTGCTCGGCCCCTACCATCCCGTCATCCTCGACAACGTGCAGCGGCTCTGCCGAATCTCGGGCCTCGACGAGGTCTCGTTCCACATGTCCGGCACCGAAGCCGTGATGCAGGCGGTGCGGCTCGCGCGCTACCACACCAAGCGCACGCATCTCGTCCGCTTCGCCGGCGCCTATCACGGCTGGTGGGGCGACGTGCAGCCCGGCGTCGGCAATCCGATTCCCGCGCACGAGACCTACACCCTCGCCGAGATGTCGGAGAAGACCCTGCACGTGCTGCGTACCCGCAAGGACATCGCCTGCGTGCTGGTCAACCCGCTGCAGGGCCTGCATCCGAACGCCAATGCCCCCGGCGATTCCTCGCTGGTCGATTCCTCCCGTGGCGGCAATTTCGACCGCGCGGCGTACACCGAGTGGCTCAAGAAGCTGCGCGAGGTCTGCGACCAACGCGGCATCGTGCTGATCTTCGACGAGGTGTTCGTCGGCTTCCGTCTCGCCGCCGGGGGGGCCCAGGAATATTTCGGCGTGCGCGCCGACATGGTGACTTACGGCAAGAGCCTCGCCGGCGGCCTGCCGGTCGGCGTCGTCTGCGGCAGACGCGAGTTGATGCGCCGCTTCCGCGACGACCGTCCCGCCGACATCTGCTTCGCCCGTGGCACCTTCAACTCGCATCCCTACGTCATGATGGCGATGGACGAGTTCTTGAGCCGCCTCGCCAGCCCCAACTTCCGCGCCGTCTATGACGGGCTGGAGGCGACCTGGAACGGCCGCGTCCAGAAGCTCAACCACATGATGAGCGATGCCGACCTGCCGGTGCGGTTCGCCAACTTCTCCTCGATCTGGACGGTGAAATACACCACCCCGTCCCGCTACAACTGGATGCTGCAATATTATCTGCGCGCCGAGGGCCTGGCGCTGAGCTGGGTCGGCACCGGACGGCTGATCTTCAGCCTCAACTACACCGACGCCGATTTCACCGAGGTCGCCGAGCGCTTCGTCCGCGCGGCCGAAAAGATGAAGGCCGACGGTTTCTGGTGGCACGACGGCGCGCTCACCAACAAGAGCATCAAGCGGCAGATCCTGAAAGAGATGCTGGCCACGCGGTTCGGGCGTTGAGGCCGATTCTTTCCACATGACCACCGTCATTCCATGCGCAGCATCGAACCCCGAATCCTGGGATTCCCGGTTCGGTCCTGCGGACCGTCCCCCGCACGCGGGAAGAGGCGAAGACGCCCCCAAGACGTGGATGCCCGGGACGAGCCCGGGCATGACGCAAGCATCAGACATCAGAGTATTGGATATGCGCAGCGCGCTCAGGCGTGCTGCTCTTCGAGCGTCGGCTCGCCGATGAGGCCCAGCGTGTGCTCGGGGTTGAGGTGCAGGCCGGGGTCCATCAGCTCGCCACGCATCAGCGCGAGCGGAGCCTTGCGATAGAGCATCAAATCATGGAACGGATCGGTCAGGATCTTGGTCATCCAGACGAGACCGGTCTCGACGTCGCGGATGAAGAACAGGTGCACGGTACGGAACAACAGACCGCCGCCACCGACCAGGAGCCAAATCTTCGCGACCTGCCGCATGAAGTCGGTCGCGCTCGCCCAAGGCGTGAACAGGCCGAACAGCGTGGGATCGGCGAACAGCACCAGCGGCGAGAGCGCCCAGATCGCCATCAGCACCACCTTGCGCTGAAGGTTATAGCCGACCTTGATCTCTTCCTTGTGCTCGTGCGTCGCCTGGTTGATGTGGTCGTAACCGTGCGGCTCGAAGAAGAAGTGACCGGCCTGGCGCGAGGTCATCGAGACCAGCCAGCCGACCAGCGCGGACACTACGGGGTCGATGAACAGCCAGACATAGGCAAAGAGAAAGCTCAGCGCGCTGACGAAGTGCAGGCTCTGATTGATGCGGCTGTGGTGATAGTAGCGATGGTCGTCCCAGCGCTGGATGCGCAGCTGCTCGAGATAATTCTTGATCATGCTCTTCCCCAAGATGCTTTCGGCTACGGGATTTAAACGGATTCGATGTAGGCCGTGTGACATCATCATCTTGTCATGTGACGATGTGCAGCGGCGCGATAACGCACGGTCACTCTCTCCCCTCACCCTGAGGCGCTTGCCTGGCAAGCGTCTCGAAGGGGCGAGGCCCGTCTGCAGCAGGCGGGCCTTCATGGTTCGAGACGGCGCTTGCGCGCCTCCTCACCATGAGGGGCAACAGCAATGCTACGCCGCCTTGGCGACGTCGACCTTCCGGAAGCGCACCAGCGAGAAGTGGCCGAGCGGCGGAATCAGACGGCGCTCGGCGAGCTCGATGCCGCGTGCGCCGGCCAGCCACTTCGCATAGCGCGACCAGGCGAACTCGGCGGTGCGGAAGCCGAGCGGACGCACCACCGGCTGCAGCTTCTGCTCGATGAAGCGGCGCATGCCGGTATCGGCGCTGACGCGGGTGAGGATGATCAGCTCGCCGCCCGGGCGCAGCACGCGGACGAATTCGTCGAGCGCCTTCTCCGGATTGGGCACTGCGGTGACGACGTATTGCGCCATGACGACGTCGAAGGAGTTGTCGGGGAATTCGAGCTTCTCGGCGTCCATCACCGCGAGGCCCTCGACGTTCTTCAGCTTCTGCTCGCTCACGCGGCGGCGCGCCTTATCGAGCATCGCCTCCGAGATGTCGGTGCCGAAGATGCGCAAGTTCGGCGCGTAGAGCGGCAGCGAGATGCCGGTGCCGACGCCGACCTCGAGCACCCGCCCGCCGATCTTGTTGGTGGCCGCGATCGCCGCCTGCCGGCCCTTGGCGAAGACGCCGCCGAACACGAGGTCATAGACCGGCGCCCAGCGGTCATAGGCCTGCTCGACCGTGCCGCGGGTGAGGTCGAGCTGCTGCGTGCCGTCAAGGTTCATGATCTTAGCCATCGATGAGGTTCTCGCTGTGGTTCAAATGGACGATCAACCGCGCACCGGCCGCCGCGCCATGCGAGGCGAGGCGCGCAAGGTGCGGCTGGGCTGAAGTGAGGTGAGATTGCCGACGAACTGGCGCGCGCTGTTTTCCCAGGAACGCTCCAGCGCGAAGTTGCGGCAGGTCTGGCGCGACATCGTGAGCGCGCGCAGGCACGCGGTGCGCAGATCATGGTCGATCGCGCCGATCGGATGATCGGCGATGACGTCCTTGGGGCCCGTCACCGGGAACGCCGCAACCGGCGTGCCGCAGGCGAGCGCCTCGAGCTGCACCACGCCGAAGGTGTCGGTCAGGCTGGGAAACACGAAGACGTCGGCGGCGGCGAGGTGCGCGGTGAGATCCGCCGCCTTCTTCTCGCCGAGGAAGACGGCGCCGGGATATTTCTTTTCCAGCGCAGGCTTCTGCGGGCCGTCGCCGACGACGACCTTGGTGCCGGGCAGGTCGAGCGCGAGGAACGCTTCGAGATTCTTCTCCACCGCGACCCGGCCCATCGTCATGAAGATCGGCCGTGGCAGGTCGAGAGCTGCTGGGCTGTCGGGATGGAACAGCTCGGTGTTGACGCCGCGCGTCCAGAAGCCGAGCCGCTTGAAGCCACGTTCAGACAGCTCCTGCCGCAGCGAGGGCGTCGCCACCATGGTCATCGCGGCGGCATCGTGAAAGTGGCGCAGCACGGCATAACCGATGTTCGCGGGGATGCCGGTCCGCACCGAAACATATTCGGGAAAGCGCGTTGTATAGGATGTGGTGAAGGCGAGCCGGTTGCGCCGGCAATAGGCCCGCGCGGCCCAGCCGATCGGGCCTTCGGTCGCGATGTGCAGCGCCTCGGGAGCGGCCTTCTCGATCCGCCGTGCGATTTCCCTGAAACTCGGCAACGCGATGCGCAGGCCCGGATAGGTCGGCAGCGGCCATGACGGAAAACCGTCCGGGGTCAGGAAGTCGATCTCGACATCGAGGGCCTTGGCCGCGCTCGCCAGCGAGGTCAGCGTCCGCACCACGCCGTTGACCTGCGGATGCCAGGCGTCGGTCGCGATTAATACCCGCATGGGACAATCCCGAGAGTTTGATGATTCTCGGTTTCCGACCATCAACGAAGGATATTTCAGGCGTATGACGTCACAGAAGTGTCGGCGCTCTGTTTTGTTCGTTAACGGGCCCGCGCGGCCACGAAACTGTCATGAAACAATTCTTGCCGCCACGAAGCCGTTTTCGGTTTTCCACGCAAATGTCCCGAAATGTTTTGCCGTTAGTGATCACCCCAACGGAGCACCGAAACGGTGCCGCGGTGATCAACAACACCGAGCAAACAGGGGCGATCAATGATCAATCTGGACACGTTCAAGAGCTATTCGCGCGCCGTTGCGATCAGTGCAGTCGCGATCTCTGCAATCGCGTTCGCAGGTACAGCCAACGCTGCGCCGGTGCAGCTCTTCCCCTTCTTTCAACCGCTGCCGCCGATGACGGCGCCGCAGCCGCTCCAGCCGTACCAGCCCTACCAGACGATGCCTTATCAGGCCGCGCCGTCCGAGGATCAGGACGCGGTCGAGATGCCGGCCCGCTTCCGCCGCCAGACCGTTTCCTACGCAACGCGGGAGGCGCCAGGCACGATCATCATCGACACGCCCAACACCTATCTCTACTACGTGCTCGGCAACGGCCAGGCGCTGCGCTACGGCATCGGCGTCGGCCGCGACGGCTTCACCTGGTCCGGCATCCAATCGGTGAGCCGGAAGGCCGAATGGCCGGCCTGGACTCCGCCGCCGGAAATGATCGCCCGCCAGCCCTATCTGCCGCGCCACATGGCCGGCGGCCCCGGCAATCCGTTGGGGGCCCGCGCCATGTATCTCGGCAGCACCATCTACCGCATTCACGGCACCAATGCGCCCGAGACCATTGGCAAGCACGTCTCGTCCGGCTGCATCCGCATGACCAATGACGACGTCACCGACCTCTACGCCCGCGTCAATGTCGGCACCAAGGTCATCGTGCTGCCGATGACGGAGCGGCGAGCCGAGCTTGGAGCTGCGACGCGCTGAGCGACAGGACATTGTGACGCAAACGGCCCCGGAACCCACCGGGCGCCGTGCTCGTTTGCCCTCGACATCCCGAAGCGCGCTTGCTGCAGCGCGATCCCTGATGGAGGCGCAGATGCAAGCACGCCGGCAACGTTCGTCAAGGGCATGGCTGCGCGCGATCGGCACCGGGGCATTGACGTTGCTCTTGTCACTGCCCCTCTCGCTCGCGCAGCAGCCGGCGAGCGACGACGCAGCCCAGCAGGCCTTCAACAATTCCTGCCGCACCTGCCACTCCATGAAAGAGGGCGACAATCGTCTCGGTCCCAATCTTAACAAGATCGTCGGACGCAAGGCCGGCGCGCTGCCGAACTACAATTACTCGTCGTCGATGAAGGAAGCCGGCTTCATCTGGGACCAAGACAAGCTCACCCGCTTCATGGTCAAGCCGGACGAGGTCGTGTCCGGCCACAAGATGCAGCCCTATGGCGGCATCTCGGCGGAGGAGGCGGCCAAGGTGGTTGCGTATCTGCAGGCAGCTTCGCAGTAACGACCTAGGCTAAGCGCGTCATTTTTGCTTGGTGTCGGTGATCGTGGCTATCCTTCGAGACGCCGCCTGCGGCGGGCTCCTCAGGATGAGGTCGGACTACGCGGCCGCCAATCCATACGGAACCCTTGCACCAAACTGCAGATGCCCGTTAGCCTCATCCTGAGGAGCGCGCCCTTGCGCGCGTCTCGAAGGACGAGGCGTTCACGATGACCGAAGGCGTACCTCTACATTCTCAAATGCGCCGATGGCAGTTACTACATCGGCACAACGCGCACCGCGCTCGACATCAGGGTCGCGCAGCACAACGCCGGCACGTTCGAAGGCTATACAAAGGCGCGTCGGCCCGTGACCTTGGTCTTCTCGCAATGGTTCGATCGCATCACCGACGCGATCGAATGCGAACGCAAGCTCAAGAAATGGAGCCGCGCCAAGAAAGAAGCCTTCATGCGCGGCGACCTCGCCGAGCTGCATGAGGTGGCGAAGCGCGGATCACATCATCCTTCGAGACGCCCGCCTGCGGCGGGCCCTCAGGATGAGGAGCGGAGTTCGCGGCAGCGCTCTAGCCCCGACTCCGATGCCGATTAGCCTCATTCCCGGGATGAGGGCGCAGGTGTGGCAGCAGTTTCAACGGGCCCGATGCCAACTAGCCTCATCCTGAGGAGCGCGCTTGCGCGCGTCTCGAAGGACGAGGCGTTCACACCGGGCGGTGCGTTACCGCTCGCCGCCGCGCCTTCGCTCCGCAATCAATCTCAGCCACGCCGCGGAATGAAACGCGCTCATCAACAGATACATCGGAAGCATGCCAACGAGCACGGATCCTTGTCCCGCGGAGCAGAGCATGTCCGCCGCACCGCCGCCGAGCGCGGCGGTCAGCAGGGCCATGATCGCGAAGGTCGGCGTGGCCGCCAGCCCCAGCCATCGGGCGAGGTGACGCGCGGCCGCGACGCTGTCGCAGTTGACGCTGGCGGCCGCGCTTGCGGAAGCGGTCATTTCCGTTCTCCCGCAGCCTCCTGCCGAAAAGCCTTCTCGCCGGCGGTCGAGATCTCGACCCACTTCTCGTCGGGTGCTGCACCTTCCGTGTAGCTGTCGTGCCAATTCCACCATTTGTAGGTCGGGGTCTGCGGATAGCCTTTCGGCGAATCCTCCCAGACCTCCTGGCGGCCGAGCGGCGTGATGTCGAGATAGTTCCAGGTACCGCCCATCTGCTCATCGCCCCGGCTCTTGACGAAATAGGTGCGGAACACGCGGTCGCCGTCACGGTAGAACACGTTGGTCCCGTGCCATTCGTCAACGCCGAAATCAGCATCGAAGCTGTCAGTGATGGTGACCCAGGGCATGATCCAGCCCATCCGCTGCTTCAGCCGCGCGATATCGGCCTGCGGCGCGCGCGAGGCGAAGACAAGGGTGGTGTCGCGGGCATTGAGGTGCGCGACATGGGCGACCTGGTCGGCGACCATGGAGCAGCCCCGGCACGCATGGTCGGGCCAGCCGAACACCCCCGGCTCGAAGAAGGCACGGTAGACGATCAATTGCCGCCGGCCCTGGAATAGGTCAATTAGACTGAGCTTGCCGCCGGGGCCCTCGAACGCATAGGTTTTGTCCACCGCCATCCAGGGCATGCGCCGCCGCTCGGCGGCCAGGGCATCGCGGGCACGGGTATGCGCTTTTTCCTTTACGAGCAGTTGCTGACGGGCTGCCTCCCAGTCCTGCGGCGACACCACAGGCGGTGTCTGCATGGCGGAATGTGCGTTCGTCCCTGCGTTCTCAACTGATGTCATCATGGCTCTCCAAACCTCTTGCCTGGGCGATCATTCCGCATCGCGTTATGACAGACGCGGAACCCCTGGCCCTTCACCGCACATCGTCGGTCGTAAACTGTTTCTGGCATCTCGCGGTTGCGGAGTGGGAGTAACAAGTGTGGCGGGATTAGAATGGAGTCGCTGATCACGGCCGCGGCGCGCGCGCTCGAGGCGGGCGATCCGCTCGGTGCGCTGAACCGCGTTGCGCTGCGCAACGACGCACCGTCGCTGGCGCTGCGCGGCATCGCGATGGCGCAGCTCGGCGATTTCGCCAAGGCCAAGACGCTGCTGCGGAGCGCCGCACGCGCCTTCGGTCCGAGAGAGGCGGTGGCGCGCGCAAGGTGCGTCGTGGCCGAGGCCGAGATCGCGCTGGTCTCGCGCGACCTGAGCTGGCCGGCGAAGACGCTCGCAGCGGCGCGCGCGACACTCGCAAGGCACGGCGATCTCGCCAATGCCGCCCATGCCGGTCACATCGAGGCCCGCCGCCTTCTTCTGCTCGGGCGCCTCGACGAGGCCGAGCGCACGCTGGCGGAGCTCGGCGCAGGCGCTCTTCCGCCTGCGTCTCAGGTCATCCGTGAACTCGTGGTCGCCGGCATCGCAATCCGGCGGCTCAAAACCAAAGTTGCGCGCGCGGCGCTCGACCGCGCCGCCGACGCGGCACGGTCGGCTGGGATTCCAGCGCTGACGGCCGAAGTCGAAGGCACGAACCTCGTGCTCGACACGCCCGCGGCGCGCCTGATCGCACGCGGCAAGGAGCATCCGTTGTTGCTCGGACAGGTCGAAGCGCTGGCGGCGTCTCAAGCGCTCGTCGTGGACACGTTCCATCACACCGTTCGCAAAGGAGGCATCGTCGTGTCGCTGGGAACGCGGCCGGTGCTGTTCGCGCTCGCCCGCCCCCTGGCGCAGGCGTGGCCCGCGGACGTGTCCCGAGAGGCTCTGATGACCGCCGCGTTTCGCGCTAGGCACGTCGATGAATCGCATCGCGCCCGGCTACGGGTCGAGATCGGTCGGCTCCGCGCCAAGCTCAAGCCTCTTGCCGATGTGAGCGCGACCAAACACGGCTTTGCGCTGACACCGCGCAAAACGCGACAGGTTCTTGTGCTGGCGCGTCCGGTCGAGGAGAAGCACGCCGCAGTGCTCGCCTTCCTGTCCGACGGCGAGCCCTGGTCGAGCTCGGCGCTCGCGCTGGCGCTCGGAACGAGCGCCCGCACCGTGCAGCGGGCCCTCGACGATCTGGCGCGATCACACAAGGTGCAGTCCTTCGGACATGGCCGGGCGAAGCGTTGGATGACCCCGCCCGTCCCGGGTTTCCCGACAGGCTTGTTACTCCCCACGCCGCTCCTGAAGACGTAGGGTGAGGTCACATCACAGGGATCGAGCACATGAAGCGTACAGCCGCCGAGATCATCAAGGAGTATGGGCCTTTCGCGGGCGTCGAAGCCGTGCATGGCGTCACCTATGACGGCAAACATGTCTGGTTCGCGTCCGGCGACAAGCTGAACGCGGTCGATCCGGCCGACGGCAAGATTGCACGCTCCATCGGTGTCGCCGCGCATGCGGGAACGGCGTTCGACGGCCGGCACCTGTTCCAGATCTCCGAAGATCGCATCCAGAAGATCGACGCCGCCACCGGCAGGGTGCTCAGCACCATTCCGGCGCCCGGCGGCGGTGGCGATTCCGGATTGGCCTGGGCCGAAGGTTCGCTCTGGGTCGGGCAATATCGCGAGCGCAAGATTCATCAGGTCGATCCCGAAACGGGAAAGGTCCTCCGCACCATCGAGAGCAAGCGCTTCGTGACCGGCGTGACCTGGGTCGATGGCGAGCTCTGGCATGGCACCTGGGAGAACGAAGAAAGTGACGTGCGGCGGATCGACCCCGATACGGGCAAGGTTCTCGAGCAGCTCGACCTGCCCGCCGGGACGATGGTCTCAGGTTTGGAGTCGGACGGCGGCGATCGCTTCTTCTGCGGCGGTGGCAGTCGCGGCAATGTGAGGGCGATCCGCCGTCCCCGACGCAGCTAGCCTCGCGATAACGATTTGAACGCGCGGCAACGGGGCGTTCGCAGCCGTTAACCTGTTCGCCCCAATTCCACCCCACCTGTGCGCTCTAGCGCCCTCCGCGCCAGCCCTGTAAAACCCCCGTCGGGGCGGCTTGGGGGATTGATGCGACTGACGTTGAATCTGAAGACGATCCTGATCGCCGTCGCAGTGCTCGCGGCGTCGTTCTTCATCAGCCTGAAGGCAATGGACTTGCTGTCGCCGCGCGTGACCAATTCGGCGCCGACGGTCGCGCAACTGCCGCCGTTGCCGCCGGCCTCGAAGAGTTCCATCGTGATCGCGCCGGTCGCGATCGCGCTGTCGGTGATCCGCGAGCAGGCCGAGAAGGCTTCGCCGCGCAATTTCGCAGGAAAGGCCGACAACCCGATCTCGCAGATCCTGGAGAACGCCGACATCGGATGGACGGCGGCGCGCGGACCGATGGCGGCAACAGGCGACAAGGACGTGCTGACGCTGTCGACGCCGCTCACCGGCAGGCTGAACGTGACGGGATCGCTGTCCTCGAAGGCCACCGGCGCGCTTGGCGACGCGCTCGGCAGTGTGCTCGGCGGCGACGCCGCGAAACGGATCGGCGCGGTCAACATCAAGAACCTGAACGCCAGCGCCGAGATCAAGGGCAACGTGGTCGTCACCTCGCGCCCGAAGCTCGCGGCCAACTGGTATCTCGAGCCCAATCTCGGCGCCCAGGTCAATCTCGGCGACACCAACGTTGCCGTCGCGGGCGCCAAGGTCAACGTGCCGGCGCAGGTGAAGCCATTGATCGACAAGAATGTCGGCGAGCAGATCAACGCCGTCTCCGAGCGCATCCGCAACGATCCCTCGCTGCGGGAGAATGCCAGGGTGCAATGGGCCAAGGCGTGCCGCTCGATCTCGCTGCAAGGCTCGGGCTCATCGGCCGCACTGCCGCCGCTCTGGCTCGAGATGAAGCCGGTGCGCGCAATCGCGGCGCAGCCGCGCGTCGATGCACAGGCCGTGACGCTGCTGCTCGGCCTCGAGGCCGAGACACGCGTGACCTCGACGCCGACCAAGCCGGAGTGTCCGTTTCCCGACAAGATCTCGATCGTGCCGCCGACCGGCACGGGCGTGAACATCGGCGTGCCGATCGACGTGCCCTTCACCGAGATCAACAAGCTGATCGCGGCGCAGATGGTCGGCCATACCTATCCCGAGGACGGCTCCGGCCCGGTCGACGTCACTGTCAAGACCGTCAACGTGACCCCCTCGGGCGACCGCCTGCTGATCTCGCTGCTGGTGCGCGCCAAGGAGAAGAAGAGCTGGTTCGGCCTCGGCGCCGAGGCGACCGTGCACATCTGGGGCCGGCCGATGCTCGACCAGGCGCAGCAAACGCTGCGGCTCGCCGACATCCAGCTCGCGGTGGAATCCGAGGCGGCGTTCGGTCTGTTAGGAGCCGCGGCGCGTGCCGTGGTGCCGCAGATGCAACAGGCCCTGCTGCAGAAGGCGACGCTCGACCTGAAGCCGATCGCCGCCAACGCCCGCGAGAAGATCGCAGCCGCGATCGCCGACTACCAGAAGAGCGAGGATGGCCTCAAGGTCGAAGCCAAGATCGACAGCCTGACGCTTGCCGACATCGCCTTCGATTCCAAGACCCTGCGCGTCGTCGCCGAAGCCGGCGGCTCGCTGAAGGTGGTTGTGACGAAGCTGTCGGGGATGTAGCCCGCCTTCGCTCACCGGGTCCGTGCGCGTCTTCGCTTGCACCGCTGGCATTCTCATCGGAGGATGCTAAGCTGTTCCTCGCAAGCTCGAACGAGGCGCTGACAGCATCGTAGCTGATAACGCGAGGACGACATGGAAGCCGGCATGGTCACGCCTGCGCCGGCACTGGTACGCTTTTCAGGCATTCAGAAGACCTACGATGGCGAGCACCTCGTGGTGAAGAACCTCGACCTCGAGATCAAGAAGGGCGAGTTCATTACCCTGCTCGGCCCGTCGGGCTCGGGCAAGACGACCACGCTGATGATGCTCGCTGGCTTCGAGGTTCCGACCCATGGCGAGATCTACCTCGCTGACCGGCCGATCAAGAACGTGCCGCCGCATAAGCGTGACATCGGCATGGTATTCCAGAACTATGCCTTGTTTCCGCATCTGACCATTGCGGAGAATATCGCCTTCCCGCTATCCGTTCGCAAAATCAACAAGGCGGAAGCGCAGGAGCGCGTCAGCGCGGCGTTGCGCATGATCAAGATGGAAAGCCTGGCGCACCGACGGCCCGCGCAGTTGTCCGGCGGTCAGCAGCAACGCGTCGCACTGGCCCGTGCGCTGGTCTTCAATCCGCAACTCGTGCTGATGGACGAGCCCTTGGGCGCGCTGGACAAGCGCCTGCGTGAACAGATGCAGCTCGAGATCAAGCAACTTCACGAGACAATGGGCATCACGATCGTCTACGTGACCCACGATCAGAGTGAAGCGCTCACGATGTCGGATCGTATCGCCGTATTCAACGACGGCATTGTGCAGCAGATCGATACGCCCGACTCGCTTTACGAGCATCCGGTGAACAGCTTCGTCGCCCACTTCATCGGCGAGAACAATGTGCTGGCCGGCACCGTCGAAACGATCGAAAAGGAATATTGCCGCGTCGCGCTGGCCGGTGGCGGCGCCGTGACCGCACGGGCGGTCAATGTATCACGCGCAGGCGCATCGACTTCCCTGTCGGTGCGGCCGGAGCGGATCTCCATTGTCCCGGATGGCACCTCCAGTGACGGACCGAACCGCCTGCCGGCCAAGGTGCAGAGCACCATCTATCTCGGCGATCACGCGCTGGCTGTGCTCGATGTCGCCGGCAATTCGGAGTTCATGGTCAAGCTTCAGCCCGTGGCGCATCACAGTCTGAGACAAGGCGAAAGTGTGTCGATCACCTTTCGCCCGGAGGACTGCCTGGCCCTCGATCCCGTCTGATCCACCCTGCAGCCTTCATCCAAAACAAGCGGTCGGGCATCTCAACGCAACTCACATGAAGAAGGAACAAGGACCATGCTGAACCGCAAGATTGGCAAGATTGCCTTGGGTTTCGCCGCGGCGCTCACCGCCAGCGCCGCGCTGACGACAATGTCGCAGGCGCGTGACCTCACCGTCGTGTCGTGGGGTGGCGCATATCAGGATGCCCAGAAGAAAGTCTATTTCGAGCCTTTCAAGAAGGCGGCCGGGATTGCGATGAACGACGAGTCCTGGGACGGCGGCATCGGGGTGCTGCGCGCCAAGGTGCAGGGGGGCGCCGCCACATGGGATGTGGTCCAGGTCGAAAGCGACGAACTGGCGGTCGGCTGCGAGGAAGGTCTGTTCGAGAAGTTGGATTATTCCAGGATCGGCGGCGAGTCCGCCTACATCGCACCGGCGGTCAATCCCTGCGGCGTCGGCGCGATCCTTTATGATTTCGTTCTCGGCTACGACAAGGACAAGCTGAAGGAGGCGCCGAAAGGCTGGGCCGACTTCTTCGATACCAAGAAGATTCCCGGCAAGCGCGCCTTGCGCCAAGGCCCGAAGACGACGCTGGAGATCGCTCTCATGGCCGACGGCGTCGCACCGAAGGACGTCTACAAGGTGCTGGCGACCGACGAGGGCATCGATCGCGCCTTCAAGAAGCTGGACACGATCAAGGGCGACCTCGTCTGGTGGAAGGCCGGCGCCCAGCCGCCGCAATTGCTCGCGTCCGGCGAGGTGGCGATGACCTCGGTCTACAATGGCCGCATCGACACCGCGAACAAGAACGAGAAGAAGAACTTTGGCATGGTGTGGGATGGAGCGCTCTTCACTCTCGACAGTTGGATCATCCTGAAGGGGAGCCCGAACAAGGACGCCGCCTACAAGTTCCTGGACTTCGTCGGCAAGGCGGAGAACCAGTCAAAATTGTCGGAGAACATTGCTTACGGCACCTCGAACAAGGACGCAGCCGCGCGGCTACAGCCCGCCGTTCTGAAGGACCTGCCGACGGCGCCTGACAACATCAAGAACGCGGTCGAGATCAACGTTGCCTTCTGGCTCGAGAACATCGACCGCCTGACCGAGCGCTTCAACAAATGGGCGGCGAAGTAGCGCGCGGCGGCAATCGACTTACGCAGCAGGTAGGGTGCGTGGCGGACAACTCGCCCGTGGCGCATCCTTCGAGACGCCCGCCTACGGCGGGCCCTCAGGATGAGGTCTGAGTCTGTGGCAGCGATCTTACAGGCACCTATGTCAATAAGCCTCATCCTGAGGAGACCGCGAAGCGGTCGTCTCGACGGACGAGGCGCTTGCACCGGCCGCTCCAAAAGGCCACATGCGATTGACCTACCCAAATTAGGGAGGGATATCCGTTCAAAGGGGCTCTTGCCGTGACGGATGCGCTCCTGACCGGCGCCAATGCGTCGACCGAGGTGCCGCTCAAGCGCCGGCTGAGGCGTGCTGAGCGGACACGGCAGGTCAAGGCATTGGCGCTGGTGGCACCGCTTCTCGTCTTCCTGCTCTTCACGTTCGCCGGGCCCATCGTCGGCATGTTGTGGCGCTCGGTCGAGGACAGGGAGGTGCGCCAGGTCTTCCCTCACACGGTAGCTGCTCTGGCCAGTTGGGATGGCAGGGACCTGCCAGACGAAATGGCTTATGCGGCGCTGGCCAGCGACATCCTGGCGACGCGCGCCTCCGGCACCATCGCCATTGCGGCCAAGCGGCTGAACTACGCATTGAATGGCTTCCGCACGATCCTGACCAGCACGGCACGCAATCTGAAGGCGGTGCCGGAGCCCGGCACGGCCAAGGAGACGCTGGGCAAGATCAATCCGGCCTGGCGCGAACGCGCCACCTGGACGACGATCAAGGACGCCAGCGGTCCGGTGACCGGCTTCTACCTTCTGGCGGCGCTCGACCTGACGCGAAACGCGGACGGCGCGATCGTCGCGGCCCCGCCGGATCAGGCCATTTACCGCGATGTTTTCGCCCGCACCTTCCTCATCAGCATCAGCGTCACGGCACTCTGCCTGATCCTCGGCTTCCCGGTCGCCTACCTGCTGGCGACGCTGCCGCCCGGCCGGTCGAACCTGCTGATGATCTTCGTCCTGCTACCGTTCTGGACTTCGCTTCTGGTCCGCACCTGCGCCTGGATCGTGCTGTTGCAGAGCAAGGGCGTCGTGAACGACAGCCTGCACTGGCTCGGCATCATCGACGAGCCGTTGCGCCTGATCTACAACCGCTTCGGTGTCTGCGTGGCGATGACCCACGTTCTCCTGCCGTTCATGATCCTGCCGCTGTACAGCAGCATGAAGGCGATCTCGCCTGCTTACATGCGTGCCGCCGCTTCGCTTGGTGCGCCACCGCTGACCGCTTTCCTGCGCATCTACCTGCCGCAGACCCTGCCCGGCATCGGCGCGGGAAGCCTGCTCGTCTTCATCCTGGCGCTCGGCTATTACATCACGCCGGCCCTCGTCGGCGGCGCCGCCGATCAGATGATCAGCTACTTCATCGCGCTCTACACGACCGAGACGGCCAATTGGGGCCTTGCCTCGGCGTTGGGCGCGGTGCTGCTGCTGGTCACTCTTCTGCTCGCTCTCGTCTACGGAAAGCTGGTGCATGGCCAGCAGGTTACGGGAGGAATGAAGAATTGAGCGACAATTCCCTCCTCCGCACGCCCAGCCAGCGCATCGCGTGGACCGCGACAATCATTGTCTCCACGCTGGTGTTCATCTTCCTGATCGCGCCAATCCTGGCGATCATGCCGCTGTCCTTCAGCTCAGGCTCCTACTTGACCTATCCGCTGCCCGGCCTCTCCTTGCGCTGGTACGACGATTTCATCAATTCGCCGCGCTGGATGAATTCGCTGAAGAACAGCATGATCATAGGCGTCGCTTCGACCGTGCTATCCATGGTGCTCGGCACATTGGCCGCCCTGGGACTGGCGCAGTGGAGGAGCCGGTTCAAGCCGCTCGTGCTGGCCTTCGTGCTGTCGCCGGTCGTGGTACCCGGCGTCATCACCGCGGTCGGCCTGTATTTCTTCTTCGCGCCGATCGGACTGACCGGCAGCTATCTCGGCTTGATCCTGGCCCATACGGCGCTGGCGACGCCGTTTGTGGTGATCACGGTCGGCGCGACGCTGCAAAGCTTCGACACCAACCTGGCGCGCGCCGCCGCCTCACTCGGCGCCTCGCCGCTTCAAGCGTTTCGCCGCGTGATCCTGCCGCTGATCCTGCCCGGCCTGGCGTCGGGTGCGCTGTTCGCCTTCGCGACCAGCTTCGATGAGGTGGTGATCGTGCTGTTCATGGCAGGTCCCGAGCAGCGCACCCTGCCGCGCGAGATGTTCGCCGGCATTCGCGAGAACATCAGCCCGACGATCACGGCAGCGGCGGTGGTGCTGACGGCGGTATCGGTCATCCTCCTCGCTACCCTGGAAGGCTTGCGTCGGCGCAACGAACGGCTCAAGAGCAGGAGCGCCTGACCGGCGCCGCCAAGCGATCTCGAAGAATTCCCTATTCCCCGCTCAGCCCCCGCCTTTTTGCATTCCGCTACGGCGCTCCTGGCTTAGCCGGCGGCGCCGATTGCGGCTAGAACAGGCGCGCAACAACACCCAAACAACAACACGCAGGGAGAAAGAACGTGCAAAAACTCATCGCCGCGGTCGCAGCGGGCTTCACGCTTGCCGCAACATGCAGCACCGCACAGGCCCAGATTTCCGATGACATCGTCAAGATCGGCGTGCTCACGGACATGTCGAGCCTCTATGCGGACGCGACCGGCAAGGGCTCGCTCGCCGCGGTCGAGATGGCGGTCGCTGATTACGGCGGCAAGGTTGCGGGCAAGCCGGTTCAGGTCGTCGCCGCCGATCACCAGAACAAGCCCGACGTCGGCGTCAACATCGCCCGCAACTGGTACGACAACGACAAGGTCGACGCGATCTTCGACGTGCCGACGTCCTCGGTGGCGCTGCCGGTCTCGGCGCTGACGCGCGAGAAGAACAAGATCCACATCAATTCCGGCGGCGGCTCGTCCGACATCACCGGCACCGCCTGCTCGCCCAACACGGTGCACTGGACCTACGACACCTATGCGCTGTCGAACGTCGCCGGCAAGGCGATGGTCAAGCGCGGCGAGGACAGCTGGTTCTTCGTCACCGCCGACTACGCCTTCGGCATGGCGCTCCAGCGCGACGCCGCCAACGTGGTGAAGGAGAGCGGCGGCAAGGTGCTCGGCGAGGTCCGCCATCCGCTCAACTCGTCGGACTTCTCCTCCTTCCTGCTCCAGGCCCAGGCCTCCAAAGCCAAGGTGGTCGCGCTGGCGAATGCCGGCGGCGACACCACCAACGCCTTGAAGCAGGCTTCCGAGTTCGGCCTGACCCAGGGCGGCCAGAAAATGATCGCGCTGTTGCAGGAGATTACCGACACGCATTCGCTCGGCATCAAGGCGACCCAAGGCCTGATCGTCACAGACGCCTTCTACTGGGACATGAACGAGGAGACGCGCGCCTTCTCCAAGCGCTTCAACGAGAAGGTCGGCCACATGCCGACGATGATCCAGGCCGGCCTCTACTCGGCAGCCATGCACTATTTGAAGGCGATCGACGCCATCAAGTCCGACGAGGCGCCGAAGGTGATGGAGGAGATGCGCAAGACACCGATCAACGACTTCTTCGCCAAAGGTGGCAAGATCCGCATCGACGGCCGCATGGTCCACGACATGTATCTGTTCGAGGTCAAGAAGCCCGAGGAATCCAAGGGCGAGTGGGACCTCTACAAGCTGATCGCCACCGTGCCCGGCGACGAGGCTTTCCGTCCGCTCGACAAGGGCGGCTGCCCTCTGGTGAAGGGGCATTGAACTGCGTCGTCATACGCAAGTTCGCCGCAATGACGAAAAGACACGACAGCGCGCCCGGGGAAAACCGGGCGCGCTTCGTTGAGGCGTTTAGAAGTTCATTACTCCGTGTACTTGAACTCCGGCATGTTCTTCAGCTCGTCCTTGCTGGCGTTGAACACGGCGTGGTCCGGATACCATTTCGACGCCGACGAGGTCGTGGTCGTCGCGGTCTTGTCGGTGCCGGTGGCTGCGCCAGTCGTCGTGGTCGCAGCCGGCCGGCCGGGCGGGTTGGTGGCTCCTGTGCCGGAGTAGGCGACGGCCTCGTTGACGAACTTCAGCTTCTCATAGGGCACCGCGACCAGATGCTCGCCCATGCCGAGGAAGCCGCCGACGCCGATCACGGCGATCTTGATGTTACCGCTCTTGTCCATCAAGAGGTCGTTGATCGAGCCGATGTTCTCGTTAGCCTCGTTATAGACCTTGACGCCCGACATTTTCGACACGCGCCACTGGTCGGACGCGCTCGTCGTCGTGGCGGTGGCCGCGGTCGGCGCCTTGTCGGTGGTGGCGGGCGGCGTTTGCGCGAACGCAGCGGTCGCGAGCAGTGCTGTGCCGGCAAGACCGGCGACGATCGACTTCATCATGTTGTCCTCTCCTTCGACAGAAACCTTGTGCGGAGAAAACAGCGCTGATCACGCCCAGTTCCGTGCGGGCGGCAATTTCGTCGCGCGATGCGCGAGCCGAAAAGCGCCCAGGGCATGTTCCTGCGTCACCCAGGAACATATTGCGGCGCACCGTTCCGACAATCATGCGCGCCGATCAACGTGCTGCTGGTCGAATCCGTCGTCGACGACGATCCGAAGAAGCATCCTCCGGCGGCCAAGATGCTGGAGCCGTTCGTGCGCGGCGACGACGCCTCCACCATGGACGCGCCACCGGCTTCGGGCTCGGCCCGTCGATCGCGCTCGCCCATGGCCGCGAGTTGTCACTGCACGACCGCGAGCCGCATGGCTTGATCGTGCGGATGCAATTGCCGGTGTGGCAGGAGCCGCTGCTGGCGGCGTAGCTCAAGCCGCGAGCGGCGGGTGCTTGATGGCGTGCTCATCGAAGATCGCCACCGCCTCGAAGCGGTAGCCGCAGGCGTGGCAATTCCAGAGATAGGAAACGCGGCCTTCGCCCGGCTCGATCCAGTCCGGGAATGGAATCGGCGTGCCGCACTGTGCACAGGGGTTCTGCGTGGGAATGTCGTCGATGTCTCGCGGGGTCATGGACGTCCTCCCGAATGCTGTTTTGAAAGCGATTTTTGGGCGGAGACACGAATGGACAGACCAGCTGTCGCGTAAGGCGCTCTGCCAGCTCCAAGCTTAACGTGAGTTTGAGTCGTAAAAGCGACGGCCCAACGAAAATCGCCGAAGGCGGCGTTTCGCCACATCATCGCCGTGTTCCCACGGCCTAACCCGCATGGGTGCAGGTCCGTTCTGCCAAGGAATATTTCGATGAAAATTTTACGCGTTGCCGCGCTGCTCGCAACCGCACTGATTTTGCCGCAGGGCGCATTCGCCGGCCAAGCCGAATACGCCGAGATGGTCGCAGCCCATGCCCGCGCCAACGGCGTGCCGGAGGCGCTGGTCCACCGCGTTATCATGCGCGAGAGCCGCTATCAGCCCGGCCTGGTCGGCCGCGGCGGCACCATCGGGCTGATGCAGATCAAGCTCGCGACCGCCCGCGGCGTCGGCTACACAGGCGATGCCGCAGGCCTGCGCGATCCCAACACCAACCTCACCTATGCGGTCAAATATCTCGCCGGCGCCTATCGCGCTGCCAATGGCGACCATGCCCGAGCCGTGCGTTATTTCGCGGGCGGCTATTACTATGCGGCAAAGCGGCAGCGGCAGGAGGCCGTGCAGGTCGCCACTATGGGCACGACCAAAATGGGCGAGACCAATTTTGGCGAGACTTGGCTCGAGCCGAACGGCAACCCGCAGCCGATGCTCGGCGCCACGCCGCCCAGGAAGCTCGTCCAGCGCGTCCGCAACGCCCGGGCGCAAGTTCCTCACTAGAGATCGTCATTCCGGGGCAGTCCGCAGGACCGAACCCGGAATCTCGAGATTCTCAGGTGCGCAATTGCGCACCATAGTTCGATGCTTTGCATCGCCCCGGAATGACGGCCGTGTGGCTTAACGCGTTGACACCGGCCGTCACTGGCATACATTAGAGCCGTTCCGAGGGGTGCTCCGAGGAGGAGCTGAGATACCGCTAAATGGGCAATACCGCCCAGGACCGCGGTGACCCTTTGAACCTGATCCGGGTCATGCCGGCGAAGGGACAGGGATGTTGCAGACCACCAAGCGACCGGATTCACCGGTATCCATCATCGGCGCAGGGATCGCAGGCGCCTGGCAGGCCTTGCTGTTCGCGCAGGCCGGCCATGTCGTGACGTTACACGAGCGTGGTGACGCCGCCATGACCGATGCCACCAGCCATTGGGCCGGCGGCATGCTCGCGCCCTATTGCGAGGCGGAGGTGGCCGAGCCCATCGTCAGCCGCCTCGGCCTGCGCTCGCTCGAGATCTGGCGCCGCGAATTGCCGGAAACGCCGTTCAACGGCTCGCTCGTCGTCGCCCATCCCCGCGAGCGCAACGATTTCGAGCGCTTTGCCCGCATGACGGAGGGTCACGAGCGGCTCGATGCGGCCGGTCTTGCCGCGCTGGAGCCGTCGCTGGAGGGCCGCTTCCGCGAAGCCCTGTTCTTCCCGAGCGAGGGCCACGTCGAGCCGCGCCGCGTGCTGCCGAAATTGCACGAGCGCATCCGCGCCGCCGGCGGCACCATCAAGTTCGAAAGCCGCGTCAGCGCCGCCGAGCTCGATGGCGTCGTGATCGACTGCCGCGGCCTTTCCGCGCGCGACGAGCAGCCCGAGCTGCGCGGCGTCAAGGGCGAGATGATCCTGATCGAGACGGACGAGGTGCACCTTGCGCGTCCGGTGCGATTGATCCATCCGCGCTGGCCGCTCTATGTCATCCCGCGCGAGGACAATCTGTTCATGCTGGGCGCGACCTCGATCGAGGCCGAGGACACCGGCGTCAGCGTGCGCTCGGCGCTCGAGCTGCTCGGCGCGGCCTATGCGGTGCATCCTGCCTTCGGCGAAGCCCGCATCGTCGAGTTCGGCTCGGGCCTGCGTCCCGCTTTTCCCGACAATTTGCCGCGGATCGGCATTCGCGGCGAGAAGATCGCCGTCAATGGCCTCTATCGCCATGGCTTCCTGCTCGCGCCGGCGCTCGCCGAGCTGACACTTGCCTATGTCCAGCGCGGCCAGATCGACAATGAGGTGATGCAGTGCGGGTGATCGTCAATGGTGAGCAGCGCGAAGTGAGCTCGGCCAGCGTCGACGCGCTGCTCACCGAGCTCGGCTACGAGGGCACCCATTTCGCCATCGCGCTCAATTACGACGTCGTGCCGAAAAGCCGCTGGGCGGAGACGCAGCTGAAAGCCGGCGACGAGATCGAGATCATCACGCCGCGGCAGGGAGGGTGAAGTGATGATGGCGCGCTCTCTTCGCGACGACGGCTCTTTTTGGCTCGTCATTCCGGGGCACGCGAAGCGTGAACCCGGAATCTCGCGCCGCAACTTCGAGATTCCGGATCGGACCGCGTCCCGCGGCCCGTCCGGAATGAAGGGGGAATTCATCATGGTGACCTTCTACGGCAAGACCTTCGCCTCGCGCCTGCTGATCGGCAGCGCGCTCTATCCCTCGCCCGCGATCATGCAGGCCGCGATCCGCGCCTCCGGCGCGAGCATCGTCACCGTCTCGCTGCGCCGCGAATCCGCCGGCGGCAAGACCGGAGACGCGTTCTGGAAGCTGATCCGCGAGCTTGACGTCACGGTGCTGCCGAACACCGCCGGTTGCCGCAGCGTACGGGAGGCGGTGACGACGGCAAAACTCGCCCGCGAATTGTTCGGCACGTCCTGGATCAAGCTCGAAGTGATCGCCGACAACGACACGCTGCAGCCCGACGTCGTCGGCCTGGTCGAGGCGGCCAGCATCCTGATCAAGGACGGCTTTGAGGTGTTCCCCTATTGCACCGAGGATCTCTCGGTCGCCAACCGCCTGGTCGATGCCGGCTGCAAGGTGGTGATGCCATGGGCAGCCCCCATCGGCTCGGCCCGCGGCATCACCAACCGCGACGCGCTGAAACTGCTGCGCGAGCGGCTGCCCGACATCACGCTGGTGGTTGACGCCGGCTTAGGGGCGCCCTCCCACGCGGCCCACGCGCTGGAGCTCGGCTACGATGCCGTGCTGCTCAACACCGCGATCGCAAAGGCCGCCGACCCCGTTGCGATGGCCAACGCCTTCCGTCTCGGCGTCGAGGCCGGCCGCACCGCTTACGAAGCCGGGCTGATGGACGCCCGCGACTTCGCCTCCCCCTCCACCCCTGTCGTTGGGACCCCGTTCTGGCATGCCGTATCCTGATCCTTTCTATCCCGTCGTCGACAGCCTCACATGGGTCGAGCGCCTGACGAAACTCGGCGTCGGCACCATCCAGCTGCGCGCGAAAGAGCTGAACGATGCCGACGCGCTGCAGATCGTCACCGATGCGCTGGCGATCACCAAAGACACGCAGGCCAAGCTGGTCGTGAACGACTATTGGCGCGCCGCGGTCGTCGCCGGCGCAAAATATCTGCATCTCGGCCAGGAGGATCTGGCGGATGCCGATCTCAAGGCCATCCGCGAGTCCGGGCTGTCGCTCGGCATCTCCACCCATGACGACGACGAGCTTGCGACCGCGCTCAAAGCCAAACCCGACTACGTCGCGCTCGGCCCGATCTTCTTCACCACGCTGAAATCGATGCGCTTCGAGCCGCAGGGCATTCCAAAAGTCACCGAATGGAAAAAGCGCATCGGCGATATCCCGCTGGTCGCGATCGGCGGCATCAAGCTCGAGCACGCCGCGGAGATTTTTGCCGCAGGCGCGGATTCCATCGCCGTGGTTTCCGACGTCACGCAAAATCCCGACCCGGATGCGCGCGTGCGGCAATGGCTCGACCTGTCGAAGGAGGCTGCGTGATGATCGCTCCGCTCTCACCACCCGTCATTGCGAGCGAAGCGAAGCAATTCAGGAACTTTCCGCGAAGGCGGTCTGGATTGCTTCGTCGCAAGGGCTCCTCGCAATGACGGAGCAAGAATTCACCGCAGTCGCGCCAACGCACGCAGAACAGAATTAACCGGAGAATCCCCATGAACATCCGTTCCAACCCCGACAAGACCGTCCCCGCCGTCACCACCGGTCCCCTTCCCTCCTCGCGAAAAATCTTCGCGACGCCCGACGCCGCGCCCGACCTGCGCGTGCCCCTGCGCGAGATCATCCTCTCCGAAGGCGCCGGCGAGCCGAACCTGCCGGTCTACGACACCTCGGGTCCCTACACCGACCCGAGCGTGACCATCGACGTCAACGCCGGCCTTGCGCGCAACCGCAAGCAATGGGTGCTGGAGCGCGGCGGCGTCGAAGAATATGACGGGCGCCAGATCAAGCCGGAGGATAATGGCAGCGTCTCCACCGACAAGGCCGCGCGCGCCTTCTCGGCCTATCACAAGCCGCTGCGCGGCCTTCCCGGCCACAAGACCACGCAGCTCGAATTCGCCCGCGCCGGCATCATCACCAAGGAGATGATCTACGTCGCCGCCCGCGAAAATCTCGGGCGCAAACAACAGCTCGAGCGCGCGGAAGCCGCGCTCGCCGACGGCGAGAGCTTTGGCGCATCGGTGCCCGCCTTCATCACGCCGGAGTTCGTGCGCGACGAGATCGCGCGCGGCCGCGCCATCATCCCCTGCAACATCAACCATTCCGAGCTCGAGCCGATGATAATCGGCCGCAACTTCCTGACCAAGATCAACGCCAATATCGGCAACTCGGCGGTGACCTCTTCGGTCGAGGAAGAGGTCGAGAAGATGGTGTGGGCGATCCGCTGGGGCGCCGACACCGTGATGGACCTCTCGACCGGACGCAACATCCACACCACGCGCGAATGGATCTTGCGCAACTCGCCGGTGCCGATCGGCACCGTGCCGATCTACCAGGCGCTGGAGAAGTGCAATGGCGATCCGGTCAAGCTGACCTGGGAGCTCTACAAGGACACCTTGATCGAGCAGTGCGAGCAGGGCGTCGACTATTTCACCATCCACGCCGGCGTGCGCCTGCAATACATCCATCTCACCGCCAGCCGCGTCACCGGCATCGTCAGCCGCGGCGGCTCGATCATGGCGAAGTGGTGCCTGGCGCACCACAAGGAGAGCTTCCTCTACACGCATTTCGACGAAATCTGCGACCTCATGCGCAAATATGACGTCTCGTTCTCGCTCGGCGACGGCCTGCGGCCCGGCTCGATCGCGGATGCCAATGACCGGGCGCAGTTTGCCGAGTTGGAGACGCTCGGCGAACTGACGAAAATCGCGTGGGACAAGGGCTGCCAGGTCATGATCGAAGGCCCCGGCCACGTGCCGATGCACAAGATCAAGATCAACATGGACAAGCAGCTCAAGGAGTGCGGCGAAGCGCCATTCTACACGCTTGGACCGCTGACCACCGACATCGCGCCGGGCTACGACCACATCACCTCAGGCATCGGCGCTGCCATGATCGGCTGGTTCGGCTGCGCCATGCTGTGCTACGTCACGCCGAAGGAGCATCTCGGCCTGCCCGACCGCAACGACGTCAAGACCGGCGTCATCACCTACAAGATCGCCGCCCATGCCGCCGACCTCGCCAAGGGCCACCCCGCCGCGCAACTGCGCGACGACGCCCTCTCCCGCGCGAGATTCGAATTCCGCTGGACCGACCAATTCAACCTCGGCCTCGATCCGGACACCGCAAAGAGCTTCCACGACGAGACCCTGCCCAAGGAAGCCCACAAGGTCGCCCATTTCTGCTCGATGTGCGGCCCAAAATTCTGCTCGATGAAGATCACCCAGGACGTGCGGGATTACGCGGCGACGCTGAACGATCCGAACTCGGTGGGCATGTCGATGGCCGGCAGCGTCGAAGACGGCATGAAGCAGATGAGCGAGAAGTTCAAGGAGATGGGATCGAGCGTATATTTGGATGCGGAGAAGGTGAAGGAGAGTAATCGGGTGTTGTAATTCTCCGCTCGTTATGCGCGGGCTTGCTCGAGCATCCATCAGGAGCGAGAAGCCGGGCGAAAGCTCGGCTTCTTTTTAGAGCGCAGCGTAGCCAGGGTGACATCCGGGATTGACAGCGGCCCGGACGCCGCTGACGCTCTGTAGGTTACAACGCAAAAGTTGGCCGATTTGCCCACCCCTACCCTCCACCGCCTCCCCGACCAGCTCCGTCCCAACCTCCGCCTCGTCTTTGTCGGCACCGCCGCCTCGACGCGCTCGGCTGAACTCGGGCACTACTACGCCCATCCCCGCAACCGCTTCTGGCGCGCCATCCATGAGGCCGGGATCACGCCGCGGCGCTATCAGCCGGGCGAGTTTGCATCGCTGATCGCGCTCGGGATCGGCTTCACCGATCTCTCCAAGTCGGGCGCCGGGATGGATCACCAGATCGCGGCGGAGACGATCGACGTGCCGGGCTTCAGGGCGAAGATGGAAAAGTATCGGCCGCGGACGATTGCGTTCACGAGCAAGAAGGCGGCGAGCTTGTTCTATGGCCGGCCGTCGGCTGCGATTGCGCTGGGGCGACAACCGCGCGATGCCAGCCTGCCGGAGGTCTTCGTGCTTCCCTCGCCGTCCGGTGCGGCGTCCGGGCATTGGACGATCGAGCCGTGGCGCGAGCTGGCGGCGTGGATCGATCGCGCGCACTGAATAGTTTCCTCGCGGAACGCCTCCGCTCTCGTGTCCCGGGCAAGCGGAGCGCAGACCCGGGACCCAGAGGCTCCGGTACGGATCCGCCATGGGCCCCGGCTCTGCAGCGCATCACGCCGCAAAAAGCGGCGCGCTGCACCGCGTCCGGGGCACGCCGCCACTCGCCTTGCGCTAGCCTGTCGGAAACTGCGTCGGTCGTTCGTCCTCTGGAAACAGACCACCCCGGAGCCTACGCATGCCGCCCACCATCACCGCCTTCGAAAACTCCCCCGACCGCGGCCGGGGGCAGGCGCGCGACATGCGGGTGCGCTGGGCGCTGGAGGAGGTCGGCCAGCCCTACGATGTGCGTCTTGTTTCATTCGAGGCGATGAAGGCACCGGCGCACCTTGCGCTGCATCCGTTCGGGCAGATCCCCACCTATGAGGACGGCGATCTCGCGCTGTTCGAGTCCGGGGCGATCGTGCTGCATATCGCCGAGCGCCACGATGGCTTGCTCCCGAAGGATGCGAATGCGCGGAGCCGTGCGATCGCGTGGATGTTTGCCGCACTCAGCACGGTGGAGCCGCCGATCGTCGAGCTCGCCATGGCGATGCTGTTCGAGCGCGACAAGAGCTGGTACGCGGAGCGCCTGCCCATGCTCCAGGACCGCGTCCGTGTCAGGCTCGGCGAATTGTCCCGCCACCTCGGCAGTGCCGACTGGCTCGACGGCGCGTTCAACGCCGGCGATCTCATGATGGTGACGGTGCTGCGCAGGCTGAACACATCGGGCTTACTCGACGAATATCCTGCCGTTGCCGCCTATGTCGGCCGCGGCGAAGCGCGGCCGGCTTTCAGGCGGGCGTTCGATGCGCAGCTTGCGGTGTTCAACGCCGCGTCGCGACCGTAGGGTCGGCAAAGCGAAAGCGTGCCACCAACTGTTTTGTATTGTGCTGACACTAATGGTGCGCACGGCGCTTGCGCGCCTTCCACCCAGGGCACCTCGCCTACCGCATCGTGATCGCAAGCCCGCTGAGATCTGCATTCGCCATCAACCCGACCTGCTGGCCGGTCAATTCCAGCACCGCGCCCTTCTGGTTGGTCAGCACGATGGCACGGGCGCCGCGGCCGACGGCAAGGCCGGCACCGGCGGCGCCGTAGACGCCAGCCACATCCGAGGGACGGTTGATGTTGGAGACCCGGCCGCGCAGTACGGTTTTCGAGCCGCCGAACACGAGGCCGTAATCGAGGCCGCCGGTGGAGAGCCCATAGGTGCGGCCGCGGAAGCTGAGCACACCGCTGCCGCCCGAGCCGCCGATGATCCAGCCCGCCTTGTAGATCGTCAGCGTCACGAAGCCGCTGTCGGCCCGTGCCGCAGTCGCAAGGCCAGCCAGGGCGATGATGGCGACCAGCACGGCGCGGAAGGTGGATGCGAACTTCATGGGTGTCTCCGGGGGGCTATTTTTCAGGGGGATCGAATCAGACGCGACAAATCTATCCGATCGATCGCGGCGGCAACATGATGGGGCGGACGTGACGTGCAAGATGCAGCATCCAACTGTCATCGCCCGCGCAGGCGGGCGATCCAGTATTCCAGAAGCGGTCATGGTTGAGCCGAGAGGCCGCGGCGGCCGCCGAAGCTTTAGCGAAGGCGGCAAGCCGGGGCATGACGGTGGAGTTTGAAGCTACAGGGCATTGTCGCCATGATGCCATTCTGCCAGTGTTTTGCCCGACGGGTCAACGATTATTTCGGACTTCCCGAATACATTGACACGTCTCGGCTTTTCTACTGTGCATGGGGTTGTTTTCGCATATTTTGTTTTGAGCGGCCCCCGGCCTGCCGCTACGCTCGTGAAACACGAGAAAACCGACCGAGGTGATCCATGCCGATTCAGCATTTCGCGCCCCCGCCGCACGTCAAGGCGCCGCCGCTGTCCTTTGCCACGCGCGTCGGCGACCTCCTGTTCGTCTCCGGCATTCCCGGCTTCGATGCCAATGGCACGCTGCCCGATGGGTTCGAGGCGCAGTTCGCCAACGTCGTCGTCAACATCAGACGCGTGCTCGACGAGGCCGGCGCGACCATCCGCGACCTCGCCAAGGTCAACGTGCTCTTGACCCGCGCCGCGGACGTTGCCGCCATGAACGCGCTCTATGCCGGCGCCTTCGGCCCGCCGCCCTACCCCGCGCGCACAACTTGCGTGGTGCAGGCGCTGCCCGATCCGAAGATGCTGATCGAGATCGAAGCGGTGGCATCGCTGTCGAAGTGAGCCGCACGAAGTGCGTGTGACTTGCCGGGCACGCGGCCAAACCAAATGCCCGGCGCTGTCTGACATGTCCGTGAACGGCCGCTCCCCGGCTTGCCAAGAACCTGCTTTTACCGCACGAATTTTCGCGTCACACACTTCCCCCACAAGGAGATACTTCATGCGTCGCGCACTCGCGCTCTGTGCCGTTGCCGGCATCGCTTCTTCCGTGTTCGCCGTGCCCGCTTCGGCGAAGGCCGGCTATTACGTGATCCGGTGGGACAACACCGGCATCTGCCAGGTCTGGAACGAGGACCTGCAATACAAGCCGTTCCAGTTCGGCGTGTCGACCTACAAGGTCGTCAGCAAGCCGCTCCCGACCTTCCAGGCCGCCTCCGACCTCCAGATCAAGCTGCGCTCGGAGCGCCGCTGCACGTTCTGAAGCTGACGCAACGGACCGGGCTTGAAGGGCGGATCGCAGGAGCGATTCGCTCTTTTCTTTTCGGAAGAGGCTCACGTTTTCCGGGCCAAATTCACGCATTTTCCCGCGTGTCCGCTTTGAACCCGATCGGCCGGCGGACCTACTCACATCTTGTCCGGGGCGTATGCCAAAAACGTCCCGCACCGCCCCTCCCCGTCATTGTCGGGAGGCGCATCCCATCTTTCATTTGAGGAGCTGATCATGCATCGTATTTCCGTGCTCTGCGCTGCCGTCGGTCTTGCCGTCACTGCGTTCGTCGCTGCGAGCCCTGCCGAGGCCGGCTATCACCTGATCCGCTGGCAGGACACCGGCTTCTGCCAGATCTGGGACGAGAGCATCCCGACCATGCCCTGGCCTTCCGACTATGCCCGCGTCAGCGCGACCGTCCCGACGTTCGGCGATGCGTTGATGGTGAAAGATCAGGCGCTCAGGAACGGCCATTGCACCTGGTAACGATTCGATCGGCGGACGAAGAGCCGTGCAAGGACGCCAGCGTTCTTGCCCGGCCGTTTTTTTTGCGTGAACGTGAGCTGACCCGCTCTCACGCGTCCTTGTGTGCACCCGGATGAATCAGGATGTCGCGCGCGGCGGCGAGGTCGATGAAGGCTTGCGCGCTGCCGCCATGGTCGGGATGCATGCCCTTGGCAGCGCGGCGATAGGCCCGGTTGATATCGTCGCAAGTGAGCTGCACGGCGAGCGGCAGGCCGAGAACCTTGCGGGCGCGATCCTCGCTCGACAGCTTCTTCGGCATGGCATTGCGGCGACCGAAGCGCGGCGCGGTCAGATCATGAATGACATCGAGGACCACACCGACGCGGCGCTGGGCCGCCAGCGTGACGCTGTGATCGTCGTTGTCCGCGGCCTGGCGCAGCACCGGCAGCGCCTGCTCCGCCGCCCGGCGCAGCGTGACGTCGCTGCTCATCCGCGCGATCTCGGTCACCAAGCGGCCCGCCTCGGCCCAATCGGCAGACTGCGCCGACCGCAGGCGCTCGAGCGCCAGTTTCCAGGATTCAAGCCGTTCCATCATGCGCGCAACGTTTAGCAATCAAGATCAGTATGCCAAGGCCGCCGTTTCCGACCCCTTAATTTCGAGTTAGCTTTTCGTGAAACTTCGCAAAGAAATCGGGAGGAAACTGTCATGGCATTGCTCGCAAACCACATCGCCGTGGTCACCGGCGCCGGTTCCGGCATCGGCCGGGCGATTGCGGCCGGCTACGCGCGGGAAGGCGCGCAAGTGGTGCTGCTCGACGTCAATGCCGACACGGTGGCGGAGGCCGCCCAGGAGATCCGCAAAGCTGGGGGCAAGGCCGAGAGCTTTGCGCTGGACGTGACCAGGCGCGAGGATTGCTTCGCGCTGGCACAGCAAATCGCCGACAAGGTCGGGCAGGTCTCGATCCTCGTCAACAATGCCGGCATCACCCGCCGCAACGCCTTCACCGCCGAGACGGAGACGGTGGCGAAGGATTGGAACGACATTATCTCACTCAATCTCAACGGCGTCTTCAACATGACGCAGGCGTTCCTCGCGCCCTTGCGCGCGAGCAAGGGCCGCATCGTCAATATCGGTTCGATCCAGTCCTTCGTGCATCTGCGCACGCCGAGCTCGGCGGCCTATACCACCTCGAAACACGGCGTGCTCGGCTTCACCAAGGCGCTCGCGGTCGAGCTCGGCAAGGAAGGCGTGCGCGTCAACGCGATCGGGCCCGGCTTCATCGAGACCAACATCAACGCCAATGTGCGCGCGACCAATCCGGCGCTGGTGCAGGCCTTCGTCGATCACACCCCGCTGGCGCGCACCGGCAAGCCCGAGGACATCGTGGGACCGGCAATCTTCTTGGCCTCGGATCTGTCGGCCTTTGTCACGGGAACGATCGTGATGGTGGACGGCGGATATCGGACGGTGTGAACGAGGGACCAAGCTGCATCCATATACGCGCTGTCACCGCCCGCGCAGGTGGGCGATCCAGTATTCCAGAGAGTCTGATGTCTCACGAGGTGCCGCGGGGTACGGGATCGTCCGCTTTCGCGGACGATGACACGGTGTGTGACGCGAGATCGACCCGCATCAGCTCCCATCCCGCGCCAATCGCGGCGGCTTCGCGGCATTGCTGAGGTCAATTGGTGCGATCGTCCACGGTTAACCTTTCGTTAACCAAACCCGACCACCGTACATCTACAGCTTGGGGGTCGTTTGTTCTCGATCCGCTTCCAATGATGGAAGCGGGCGTTGATCGGGGAGTATGTTGATGACCACTGTTCATGTCGCCGCGTCCCAGCCGGACGCGCAATTCCTTGCACCCAACCAGATCGTTCCGTTGCTGATCGGCGCGACCGTCGACGAAGTCGAGCGCGAGCTCGTGCTCCAGACCCTGGCGCGCTGCGACGGCAACCGCACGCGTGCCTCGCGCGTGCTCGGCCTGTCGGTGCGCACGCTGCGCAACAAGATCCGGCTCTATGCCGCCTCCGGAATCGACGTGCCCGCCTATCAGGATTAGTGCGCGGTGCCGATTGATGTTGGCCGATCCCGTGCGAGACGCGGGCGGAATTGCTGCTGTCGTCAAACGCCGCTAAGTAGCTTGCTTCCGTGACAGGGAGCAGCGGCGTGGCAGACGATCAGGGACGACGGCAGGGACCTCAGGGACCGCGCGGGCGGCAGGGTGAGCCGGGACGGCCGGGACCACAGGGTCATCCGGGCCGGCGCGGCCCCGACGGCGCGCGCGGCAAGCCGGGTCCGCAAGGCAAGCCGGGGCCGATCGGAAAGGCCGGACCGCCAGGCAAGCCTGGTCCGCAAGGCAAGCAAGGCGAAGCCGGTCCGCGCGGACCGGCCGGCGCGCAGGGGCCTGTCGGACCGCAGGGGCCGGCGGGGCCGCAAGGCCCGCGTGGCGAGGCCGGACCGCCCGGCCAATTGCCGTCGGTCGAACAGGTGCTGCCGTGGCTCGAGCAACTCTTCGACGCCTGGGACGAACGCCGCCGCCAGCGCGAGCATGAAGCCGCCGAGCGCGAGGCGCTGGAGGCCGCCGTGCAGGAGCCTGACGAGCCGATCGCCGATGACGGAAGCGACGACGGCGAAGACGAGGTCGATAGGAAAAAGAAGAAAAAGAAGAAGCACGGCAACAAGGGTTAGCAGACAGCCTATTCTTTGTTTTCGCGTCGCGGCAGCATGCCCATGCGCTCGAACTGCCAGCGCATGGCGCGATACCAGAGATAGCCCACTGCGGCGCCGCACAGGGCGAGGATGATCATGTTCATGCTCGAGAAGGAGCCGCCCCACCACATCATCCAGGCAGTCCACAGCACTGTGAGGACGATGGCACCTGCTTTCAGAGGAAGAAGGGGGCGGCTCATGATCCTGCTCCGGGCTGTCGAAATCCCGGCGGTCATCATCGCGCAGTAGGATTCTTGCTTCCGTGAGCCAGATCACGGAATGGGCTATCGGGAAAACCTATCCGAACCGCAGCCGCGAGCGCTCCTTTGCCTTTTCCGCCTCGACCTCGCGGTCGCGCGCCGGCGCATGGGTGTGCAGCGAGGCCAACAGCCGCCGCGCCGCCTCCGAGACTTCCGCCACCGCGCGTTCGAACACCTCCTCATTGGCCTGCGATGGCTTGTTGAAGCCGGACAGCTTTCGCACGAACTGGAGCGCGCTGGCGTGGATCTCGTCCTCCGTCGCCGGTGGTTCGAAGTTGAACAGCGTCTTGATGTTGCGGCACATGCAGTCTCTCCGGATATATCCCCAAGGACGGTTGGCAACGGCGAAATCCTACATCCTTCCCCGCACTTCTGTTAAGTTCCGCGGCAACGCGGCCGCCCAATACGTGCCGCATGGGGAGAGAAACATGAAAGCTTCTTGCGCGGCCTTGTCGGCCGTTCTGCTTTCCATCTCAACGTCAGCATGGGCAGCCGACTATCCGGCGCCCAACCAAGGCGACTGGATCGCCCGGGATTTCAAGTTCCACACCGGCGAGACCATGCCGGAGCTGAAGCTGCACTACACCACCGTCGGCGAGCCGAGCGGCCAGCCCGTGCTGGTGCTGCACGGAACAGGCGGCTCGGGCGCGAGCATGCTGGCGCCCGCCTTTGCCGGCGAGCTGTTCGGCCCAGGGCAACCGCTCGATGCCTCCAAATACTACATCATCATTCCCGATAGTATCGGCCATGGCAAATCATCAAAGCCCTCCGACGGCATGAAGACGAGCTTTCCGAAGTACAATTACGACGACATGGTCGAGGCGCAACATCGCCTGGTGACAGAGGGCCTCGGCGTCAAGCATCTGCGGCTCGTCATCGGCAATTCGATGGGCGGCATGCACACCTGGCTATGGGGAGAAAAATACCCGAGCGCGAGGGACGCGCTGATCCCGATGGCCTCGCAGCCGACCGAGATGGCCTCCCGCAACTGGATGCTGCGGCGGATCATGCTCGACACCATCCGCAACGATCCCGATTACAATGGCGGCAATTACACCAGCCAGCCCCGCATGATGAAATACGCCATCACGGCCTATGGCATCGCCAGCATCGGCGGCACGCTGGCCTATCAGCAGCAGGCGCCGACAGCAGCGAAGGCCGACAAGATCGTCGACGATCGGCTCGCGACGCCGATCACCGCGGATGCCAACGACTTCGTTTATCAGTGGGAATCCTCGCATGACTACAATGCCGGGGAGAAGCTGGAGCAAATCGAAGCCCCGCTGCTTCTGATCAATTCCGCCGACGACGAGCGCAACCCGCCCGAGACTGGCATTACGGACGCTGCGATGAAGCGGGTCAAGAACGGTCGGCTCTTCCTGATCCCAGCGAGCACTGAGACGCGCGGCCACGGCACCACTGGCAATGCGAAATTCTACAGCGAGCAGATCCGGCAATTTCTGCAGACGGCGCCGCAGCGGACGATGTAGGAGCGCCACACGCGCCCTCATCTCGCAAGGCATCATATGCAGGGCCTCGACGCCGCATATGATTTGAGCAATGCATTGCGCTGACAGCTCGGTTAATCGCGCCGACGATACGAATCGACGCGCGGGACAATCGCGCCTTTCGTCGGCGGATGCGGTTTAGCGGTATGGATTTCGTTGGCTGGAGGCGCCTGATCGGGTAGCTTGAGGCAAACCAGAAGCGGAGGCATGCCGTTGACCGATCTTTGCGCCGAAGACCTCGCAACCATCTATGCCAAGCCATCGCCGCGCGTCATTGCGAAAGCGCGGCCCGCGATCGATGCGCATGCGAAGAAATTCATCGAGATGTCGCCGTTCTGCGTGCTCGCGACATCGGGAGCGGACGGCAGCGTCGACGCTTCGCCCCGCGGCGGCGGCATCGGCTTCGTCCACGTTGCCGGTCCCAACCAGCTGTTGATGCCCGACCGCTCCGGCAACAACCGGATCGACAGTTTTCGCAACGTCGTCGAAGGCTCGGGCTTCGTGCACCTGTTGTTCTTCGTACCAGGGATCGACGAGACGCTGCGCGTCGGCGGACGCGGCACGTTGTCGGCTGATCCGGATCTGGTTGCCTCGATGGTGGAATTCGGCAAGCCGCCGCGCGCGGTGCTGAACGTCGCCGTCACCGAGGTCTATTTCCACTGCGGCAAGGCGCTGATGCGCTCGAAGCTATGGTCACCGGAGAAGGTGCAGCGCTCGGTGATGCCGAGCATCGTCGAAATCATCCACGAGCAGACCAGCCTCGGTGAGCCGCAGAGTCAGGAGATCGTGGAGGAGCTCTACAAGACGCAGCTGTAGCTGGCGCAACCGGTGTCGTCCCGGCGAAGGCCGGGACGACAGTGGGGAATGCAGCGCTAACGCGCCAGATTAATGCCCCTCGCCTTCGAGCCCGCCGACGTGCTTCTGCGTGTAGAGTTCGATGCCAATACGGCCGATCAGGTCGAGCTGGGTTTCGAGGAAATCGATGTGATGCTCCTCGTCGCTCATCAGCTTCTCGAACAGGTCACGCGTGACGTAGTCCTTGACGCCATGGCAGTAGGTCGCCGCTTCCTGGTAGAGCGCCCGGGCGCTCATCTCGGCGGCGAGGTCGCATTCGATGATCTCCTTGACGTTCTGGCCGATGCGCAAGGGATCGAGCACCTGCATGTTCGGAAAGCCGTCGAAGAACAGAATGCGCGCCGTGAGCTTGTCGGCATGCTCCATCTCCTCGATCGACTCCTTGCGCCAGACCTTGGCCATGTCCAGCAGGCCCCAATTGTCGAGGAAACGGTAATGCAGCCAATACTGGTTGATCGCAGTCAGTTCGTGACGCAGTGCCTTATTGAGATATTCGATGACCTTTGCGTCGCCCTGCATGGTTCACTCCAGCTCTTGCAGTCCAAATCGGCCCTAAACCGAATTTAGAATGTTTCTAAATGAGTTTGCGGGCGAGGGCAACCGGCTAGTGAGCACGCAGCCGAGGGAAAAGCTCAGCAGACCATATGGAAGGTTTCAGCAGGCTGCGAGCGCGAACTGAGCGGGTTCGACCGTCTCGTCATTGGCGGCCACAGTATGGCTGTGCGGACAGCCGGCACAGCAGGATTGGGCACAAGGGCCAAGCGCTTCGTCGATGATGGTTTTGATGGTCCGGGCACAGCGGCCGCATTCGGCGTTACAGCCGAGGCATCCATAAACCTGCTTGGCATGGCGCACGGCGTCGTCGGACTCGGCGACGGCGGCGCGGATGTCGTCATCGCTCAGCACGTTACAAGAACAAACGATCATGGAAGCGGCAGGCCCTTCGGTGATGCGTCAACATCGATATTTAAGGGGGCGGCCGGATGCAAAAGGAAAAATCGGAATTTGAAGCTATTCCAAACTGGCTCGCAACGGCCTAGAACGGCTCTAAAATAGGGCGTTGCGCTGGATCAAGATTGCAGCGGACCTAGTCGCCGCCATCGCTGCTGGAACAGCTGCCGCCGTCAGTCGAGCTCCCCGAACTGTCGCTGGAAAACCAGCTTCCCAGCGACAAGCCGTCGCTCGTCCCCGAGTAGCTATCGCCGCTGCTACTGCCTCCATCGCTAGCGGCTGCTGCGCGGGACCGGCGTCCGCGGTTCTGGAGATATGTGATCCAGCCGTAGCCGATCGCGAAGACGATCCCGGCCGCAATCAATGCATTTGCCAACGCGTTGCTCATCATCGCCTCGGAGCCGCGGTCCATACTAATTGGTCGTACCCCGCAAGGGCGCCGTTCATTGATCATTCAAGCGAAGTATGGAACTCTGCCCCCAAAGAGTTCCGCATGATTGTGCGAAAGGTCAAGCCAATGAAGAAGTCGCTCGTGGCAGCCGCTGCCATCGTCACTCTGGTCCTGACGGCCGGAGCACCCGCCCATGCGCAACGCGGCGTCGCTGCGGGCGTGGCGGCCGGGATCATCGGCGGCGCCATTGTCGGTGGCGCGCTGGCATCTCCGTATTATTACGGACCGGGCCCCGGCTATTACGAGCCCGGCTACTATCCGCCCCGCTACTACGCTCCGGGCCCGGGCTATGTCGCCGACGACTATTACGGCGGCGGGTGTGTCTGGCAGAAGCAGCGCTTCTGGGACGGCTACGCTTGGCGCGCCCGCCGCGTCAGGGTCTGCGGCTGAGTCGCCGTGAACCGGTTCATTACGGAGGCGCCGTTCATCTTGGAGCCTGAAAAAGACCGCTTTTTCTCGTCACAGCTCCGTGTGCGTTTACCGTGGATTGACCATTTGCGCGCTTCCTAGCCCAACGGTCAATTCCATCAGAGTGTGCGTGAACCTTTGAAACCCGGGCGCCTCTAACAAGGTGAGCCCATCTCCCAGGAGAGCCCTGAGCATGAAGAAGACTTTAGTTGCTGCCCTCACGGTTGCGACAGTCGCCGGTTCGCTGGTGACCGCGACACCGTCCGCGAAGGCGCATGATGGCGTCGGCGCCGGCATCGCGGCCGGCCTGATCGGCGGCGCGATCGTCGGCGGCGCCATCGCGTCGAGCCGTCCCGCCTATGGCGGCCCCGTTTACGTGGCTGAGCCCCCGCCGCCCGCGCCCTGCTACTGGCGGCGTGAGCGGTATTGGGACGGCTACGGCTGGGTCGTCCGCCCGGTCCGCGTCTGCTACTGATCCGATCGCGTGGCGCTCAGACGCGCCGCGAACGAAGCCCGGCCGAGCATCTCGGCCGGGCTTTTTCTTTTGCTGCGCTATCGCGCAGCCTGGATCGAGCGCAGCACCTCTTCGTTCGGCCAGCAATCGACCTTGAGGCCCGCCGACTTCTGGTAGGCACCGAGCGCGGCGCGGGTCTGCATGCCCGCCTTGCCGTCGATCTTGTCCTTGTAGAGCCCGATGCGCGTGAGACCGCGCTGCATGGTCTCGACGTCCTTGGTGCGCAACTGCTTCGAAGCTGACCAGGGCGTTGCGAAAGGCAGCGGGCTGGTCATGCGGTCACTGAGATGGCCGACGAACAGCACGTAGAGATCGGAGAAATTGTACTCCTTGATGACGAAGTAGTTCTTCGTGGTCAGGAACGACGGGCCGTAGATCCCTTCGGGCTGGAGCAACGAGGCCGGCTGCGCCTGCTCGGCCGCGCTGAGTTTCTGCCCGCGCACCGGCACGAAGCCTTCGCGCAGCCACTGGCCGATCGGCTTCGTCACCTCGGGCACGCCGGTGGTGCAATCGAGCTTGGCCGGCGCCTGCACCTCGTAGGCCCAGCGCACGCCACTTTGCCAGCCCTTGTTGACGAGCTGCTGCGCGGCGGACGCCAGCGCATCCGGCACCGAATGCCAGATATCGATGCGGCCGTCGCCGTCGAAATCGACGCCGTGCTTGTAATATTCGGACGGCAGGAACTGAGTGAGGCCGGTCGCACCGGCCCAGGACGAGCGCATGTCCTTGCGCGTCACCACGCCCTCGCCGAGGATCTTCAGCGAGAGGATGAACTCGTTGCGGTACTGATCCTTGCGGCGTCCGACATAGGCCTGTGTCGCCAGCACGCGGACGAGATCGTAAGGCAGCGTGTAGCGGCCGAAATCGGTCTCACGGCCCCAGATCGCGAGCATGACGGTCGCAGGTACACCGGATTTCTTTTCGATCTCGGTCAGCGCGGTGCGATATTTTTGCAGCAGCCGCTGCCCCTCGCCTGCAAGCCGTGCGATCGAGGCTTCCTTGACGTAGTCGGCGGGCACCTGCACGAACTCGGCCTGCGACGGCGCACCGGTGGCGGGCCGCCCCGGCAGGATCAGATCGGGCAGCTTGTAGTCGGGCTCGAGCCCGCGCGTCTGTTCCTCGAAGGTCGCGCGCGAGACGCCGGCGGCCTGCGCCTCGGGCCACAGCGAGGCGACGAACTGTGTGAAAGCTGCGTCGGCGGCGCGGGCGGGCGACAGGCCACAAGTGACAGTGATCACCGCAGCGATGAGCGCCCGCCACATCATGCCGAAATCACCGCGTCAGCTTCTTGTACTTCACGCGGTGCGGAATGATGCTGTCCTGGCCGAGTCGGCGCATCTTGTCCTTCTCGTAATCCTGGAAGTTGCCCTCGAACCATTCGACATGGCTGTCGCCCTCGAACGCGAGGATGTGCGTCGCGATGCGGTCGAGGAACCAGCGATCGTGGCTGATGATGACAGCGCAGCCAGCGAAATCCTCCAGCGCCTCTTCGAGCGCGCGTAGCGTATCGACGTCGAGGTCGTTGGTCGGTTCGTCGAGCAGCAGCACGTTGGCGCCGGACTTGAGCATCTTGGCGAGGTGCACGCGGTTGCGCTCTCCGCCGGAGAGTGCGCCGACCTTCTTCTGCTGGTCGGCACCCTTGAAGTTGAACGCCGAGCAATAGCCGCGCGAGTTCACTTCCTTCTTGCCGAGCAGGATCAATTCGTTGCCGCCGGAGATCTCCTCCCACACGGTCTTCTTGCCGTCGAGCGCATCGCGCGACTGATCGACATAGCCAAGATGCACGGTCTCGCCGACCGTGATCGTGCCGGAGTCCGGGTTCTCCTGGCCCGTGATCATCCTGAACAAAGTGGTTTTGCCGGCGCCGTTGGGACCGATGACGCCGACGATACCACCTGGCGGCAGCTTGAACGTGAGGTCGTCGATCAGGAGACGATCGCCGAAGCCTTTGCTGAGCCCCTCGAAATCGACCACGTTGGCGCCGAGCCGCTCGGCGACCGGGATGATGATCTGTGCGGTCTGGGTCTGCTTCTCGCTCGCCTTCTTGAGCAGCTCCTCATAGCGCTGGTAGCGCGCCTTGGACTTGGCCTGGCGCGCCTTCGGCGAGGAGGCGACCCATTCCTGCTCGCGGGCGAGCGTCTTCTGATGCGCGGCGTCCTCGCGGCCTTCCTGCTCGAGGCGCTTCTGCTTCTGCACCAGCCACGACGAGTAATTGCCCTCATAGGGAATGCCGCGGCCGCGGTCGAGCTCGAGGATCCAACCCGTCACGTTGTCGAGGAAATAGCGGTCGTGGGTGACGATCAGGATCGCGCCGGGATAATTGCGCAAATGCCCTTCGAGCCACGACACGGACTCGGCATCGAGATGATTGGTCGGTTCGTCCAGCAGCAACAGCTCGGGCTGGTCGAGCAGCAGCTTGCATAGCGCGACGCGGCGGCGCTCACCGCCGGAGAGTTTCGTCACATCGGCATCGTCGGGCGGGCAGCGCAGCGCGTCCATGGCCTGGTCGACCTTGCTGTCGAGATCCCAGAGGCCCTGGGCCTCGATCTCGTCCTGGAGCTTGGTCATCTCGTCCGCGGTCTCGTCCGAATAATTGACCGCGAGTTCGTTGTAGCGGTCGAGAATCGCCTTCTGCTTGGCGACGCCCTGCATGACGTTCTCGCGCACAGAAAGCTTGGAATCGAGCTGCGGCTCCTGCTCGAGATAGCCAACGCGGGCGCCTTCGGCGACCCAGGCCTCACCGGTGTATTCCTTGTCGAGGCCGGCCATGATCTTGAGCAGGGTCGACTTGCCCGAGCCGTTGACGCCGAGCACGCCGATCTTGGCGTCCGGGTAGAAGCTCAGATGAACGTTATCGAGCACCTTCCGGGTCGGGTAGCTCTTGGTCAGGCCCTGCATGAAATAGATGAACTGGCGCGCCATCGGTCCCGTGAAACCTTCGATTTGAGGAAATTTGCTGCCGCCGATGTAGCGATCCCGCCCCCAAAGGGCAATGTTTTCCGTCCGTTCACCACGGTTGAATACGGAACGGACACCATCCGGCCACCGATCCGGACAATTGAAACCATCTTTTAATAAATCAGGCCAAAGCTCGGTGTCGCGCGGAAACAGCGCCACCCGCTCAGAATGAACGGCGAGCACAGCGAGACAGCGTCATGGCCATGATCGAGACCAACTCTCTCCCTGGTCCGGCAGACGCCGGGCAGGTCTCCGGATTCGTTTCGGAGATCCAGAGCTTCTGGAAGCGCTTTTTCGCCACCGCCTTCAACCCGTACCGGCCCGAATTGCACTATATGCGCGGCCCTGGCCCGGCCTGGCGCGCCAAGCACGGCATGGATGCGCCGTTCCGCCTGAAGCCCCGCGACCTCTGAGCCTGCCCCCAACGATTTTTTGAAGACGTCAGCTGCTTGCGCGCAGGCATGATTGCGCGCAACCATGGCCCGGCTCCGACGAGGGCGCCCCCTCGCTCGCGCCGTCACCTCTCGCCATGGATGAAATGCTGATGACGCGGCTGCGCTGTGCAATTCTCGACGATTATTTCAACCTCGCCCTCGACGTCGCCGACTGGCCAAAGCTCTCCGACCGCGTCGATGTCACCGTGTTCAGCCACCCATTTGCGTCCGAGCAGGCCGCGGCGAGCGCGCTGGCCGACTTCGAGATCATCTGCGCCATGCGCGAGCGCACGGCATTTCCGAAGAGCCTGCTCGACAAGCTGCCGAAGCTGAAGCTGCTCTTGACCTCCGGCATGCGCAACGCCGCCATCGACATGGAGGCCGCGAAGGTGCGTGGCGTCGCCATCGGCGGCACGCAATATTCGCGCGATCCGACCGCCCCGCTCGCCATGGGCCTGATCCTGGAACTGACCCGCGGCATCGGCCGCGAGAATGCGCGCATGCATGCCGGCGAGCCCTGGCAGACCTTTGCCGGCATCGAGATCGAGGGACTGACGCTCGGCATCGTCGGGCTCGGCAAGCTCGGCAGCAAGATGGCAGGGATCGCCAAGGCGTTCGGCATGAACGTGATCGCCTGGAGCCCGAACCTGACGCCGGAGAAGTGCAAGGAGGCCGGCGTCGGCTACGCCAGCAAGGATGAGCTGTTCGCGAAAGCCGACATCGTCACCATCCATGTGGTGCTGAGCGAGCGCTCGCGCGGGCTGGTCGGCCGCGCCGATCTCGCGCGGATGAAGCCGACCGCCTTCCTCGTCAACACCGCGCGCGGGCCGATCGTGGACGAGCAGGCGCTGCTCGAGGCCTTGCAGCAGAGGAAGATCGCAGGCGCCGGCTTGGATGTGTTCTCGGTCGAGCCGCTGCCGGTCGATCATCCCTTCCGCAAGCTCGACAACCTCGTGTTGACGCCGCATCTCGGCTACGCCACTGCGGACGGCCTGCGCATCCATTACGGCCAGATGGTCGAGGCGATCGACGCCTTCACCAGGGGCGGCAAGCTGCCGCGCAAGCTGGCCTGAAACGCCATGAAATCGGGATGATCATCGCTCGCTGCAAGCGTTGTTGAGCATGATCTCAGGCCGCCGAGCGCTGGCCGGCGGAAGAGCTTGCGGCGTCGGCAAAGCCATCACGCCAGGACGGGTGTGCCGGCAGCCAAGCCAGTTCGCGCTTGGCCTTGGCGTTGGAGGCGCCGCGCACCTCGGTCATCATCGCCGTCATATGCTCGCCCGCAAGCAGCCGCCCGAGCCATGCGGGCACGTGAAGCGGCGGCTTGGCACCGAGCAATTCGGCGAGCGCCGGCAGCCAGTCCCTGACCAGGGCCGGACGGTCGTCGACGATGTTGTAGATCTCGCCCGCGCGTCCGCGCTCGATGGCGGCGACCGTCGCAGAGGCGGCATCTTCGGTGTGAATGAATGACCAGTAGCCACCGCCATCGCCGATCACCGGCACGCGCCGGCGACGAAGCTGCTCTCTCATCTGCGGCGACAGCGTGCCGGTGTCCGGGCCATAGAAGAATCCATAGCGCAGCACGATCCCTTCGGGCGCAGTCGATGCCAGCACCGCGCGCTCCAGGTACTGGATAGCTTCCAGGGTGCGGCGAAGTTCCTGCGGCGGATTGGGGTCAAGCTGATCCGCTTCTGTCTTGATCGCTCCCCCGTCGCGGCTGAAGGTCCAACCGCAGAAGCTCTGGGCAATGAAGCGCTTGGCGCCGGCCTCGCGCGCGGCCGCGAGCAGAATGTCCGTTCCGCGAGTGCGCAACTCGTTGGTTCTCGCGAACGCGCGATCGAAATGCCGCAGGTCGGTAGCTGCGGCGAGATCGGTCATCTCATGGATGACCACGTCCGGCCGTGCCGCCTTTACGGCCGCGCGCATGCTCCCCGCATCGAGACCATCAGCAACGACGGATTCGGCACCAAGCTCCTCGAGAAGGCCGGACTTCGCGGCGCTCCGGGTTGAGGCGATGACCGAATGACCGGTGGCGACAAGGAGGGGGACGAGCTTGCGACCGACGGCACCGGTGGCGCCCGCAACAAAGATTCGCATCTTGTGTTTCTCGCATTCGTGGCAACCAGCCGGGACGTAGTTGACCCCGGCCCGGATTCAAGCGAGCGAACGTGCGGACGCGGCGGAAAGGATGCGTCAAATGATTACGGCGCGTGGCCGAAGCGCACGCGCCGTTTCTCGATCGATGTTTGAGCGATCGGCCTAGCGCACGGTGACCGGCGCAGGCAACGGCGGCACCACCGTCGGCTGCGTGCCCGGGACGGGACCGGCCTGGGCGGCCATCGGAGCCGGACCGGCAGCACCCGGCGTCGGCGCAGCGGATGCGGTCGCCGTTCCCGGCGGCGGGCCGCCCGGCAGCACCACCACGCGGGTGCCGACCTTGACACGGTCGAACAGGTCGGAGACGTCCTCGTTCAGCATGCCAATGCAGCCGGAGGAGACGAACTTGCCGATCGTCGAGGGCTGGTTGGTGCCGTGGATGCGGTAGACGGTCGAGCCGAGATACATCGCGCGGGCGCCGAGCGGATTGCCGGGGCCACCGGCCATGAAGCGCGGCAGATAGGGCTGGCGCTCGATCATTTCGGTCGGCGGATGCCAATCCGGCCACTCGGCCTTGCGGGTGATCTTCTGCACGCCGGTCCAGGTGAAGCCGTCGCGGCCGACGCGGACGCCGTAGCGGATCGCGCGGCCGTTGCCGAGCACGTAATAGAGGTAGGTGTGTGGCGTATCGACCACGAGCGTGCCGGCCGGCTCCTTGGTCTGGAACGCGACTTCCTGGCGGCGCAGGTTCTGAGGCAGCTGCGCGGGAGCAGCATCCGGCTGCTCCTCGGGCGGTAGCGACGCGATCGTCATCGGCCGGCCATCGGCGCCGACGGGCGGCTGGCCGGCCTGGACCGTACCGGTCGCGGCGGGACCACCAACGGCCTCCGGCGGACGCAGGCCGTCATTGGCCGGTGCCTGGCCCGGACGATTGGCATAGATCACCGGCGGCGGACCGGCGGGCCGGCCGTAACGGGGATCGTCGGGCGACATCACGGGGCCTTGGGGCGGCGCTGCCGAGTAGACCGGCGGAGCGCCGGCCGGGCGGCCGTAACGCGGATCATCCGGCGACATCACCGGGCCCTGCGGGGCGGCCGAATAAACCGGCGGCGCGCCGGCCGGACGGCCGTAGCGCGGATCGTCCGCCGGTCCGGGCGGCGGCAGCGAGGCCTGCGGCATCGCGTCGTCGTCTTCGTCCAGGGCGTCGAAGTTCGGCGTGCGATCGCCCGGACGATATTCAGCCGGAGGGCCATAGCCCGGCGCCTGCTGGACCGGATAGCTCTGAGCTTGAGCGAGCGAGGTTCCCGCCGCAGCGACTGTCGCGGCAGCGCATATCGTCAGAAAGTGTTTGATCATCATCGCTCTTGTATAGTCCCCAAGCCCGATCGGACCGTTAACGGCCAGATGACGGAAGATAGCGGCACATTCAAGACGTATCAGGCTCATTTGCGCCGGATTTGCCGATTTGTGATCCGCAAGACTACCGTTGCCCCGTTGCATCACGGGGGCGGAAATCGCATCGCGCCGTCAATTGCCGCGGTGTTCGGCCTCGAATTTAACGAAGCGATGCCGAGCGTTGCGATATGGTCGAATCAGCCTGATTCGTCACCTTTTGAGCTCCGATCCCGGCGTGGCGAACGCGGCACTCAGTACCGTCACCGCGTTCAGATGGCTCTTGGGCCCTGGCCATTTGGTCGCCGGGGCGGAAATTCGCAACCCCTCGATGCTTCCCGGCTTTCGCTTCCTGTTTGCCGCGATCCTGCTGTCAACCTCCATCCTGGTGTTCGGCCTAGGGGCCGCCGCGCTGCTGCGGGCGAGCCATGAGCAGTATGTCAGCAGCCCCTCCTGGCGAAACGGCCCGCAGGAGAAGGTGTTTGCGCAGGCGCCAGAGCCGGCTCAGCCCGTGCTCGCGGTCTTACAGGCGGAGCCGGAGATCACCGCCGATCCCGCACCCTCGGTGCGCGACCAGGTGCCGACGATCGGGCTGCCGGTGAGTGAGCCCGAGCCGCTGGTCGCAGCAACGAGCGAGACCGACGTTCAGCCGGAGGTCACTGAAGCCGCGCCCCAGGCCCAGGCTCCGACCGCCGAACCCCTCACGGCCGAGACCACGCCGGACGCCGCAGCGCCGGCTCCCACCGACACGCTCACCCCTGCCGACACCACGGCATCGGTCCCCGAGACGCAGCCGGCCGCTGCCGTAACAGTCAGCGAGCCGCCGGCTGATTCCAGTGTTGCCTTTGATTCCAGTGTTGCCCTGACCTCCTCGGCGCTCGCTGTCGCCGCGACCAAGAGGGCCGCGGTAGACGCCCCGGCGACGACGGCGATGAAGGATGCCCCGGCGAAGCCCAAGGCCGAGGGCAACAAGACGGGGAGCAGCGCCTCCGACAGCAAGGCGACCAAGCGCAAGGCGAAGGTCACGAAGCGGCACCGCGTGGTGCGGCGCCCGCCGCCTCAGCAGTTGCAGCAACAGCTCGATCCGTTCGGACAGCGGCAGACGCTCGCAACAACGGTCACACGCACCCGCCAGTAAGGTCACGCCGGCCCGGTCGCGATCGGCGGGCCGCCGGCCTGGCCCCATTCCGACCACGAGCCGTCATAGAGCGCGGTGTCGGTGATTCCCAAGCGATAGAGCGCGAGCGTCAGCACGCCTGCCGAGACGCCGGAGCCGCAGCTCGTCACGATCGGCGCATCCAACTTGACGCCGGCGGCGGTGAAGGCGGCGCGGAGCTCGTCAAGCGGCTTCATGGTGCCTGTTTCCGCATCGAACAACAGATTATAGGGCACGTTGCGGGCGCCGGGAATGTGGCCGGAGCGGATGCCCGGCCGCGGCTCCGGCGCGCGGCCCTCGAAGCGGTCGGCGGCGCGCGCGTCGATCACCTGCTCGGCCCGGCTTTCGACATTGGCGATCAGCTGCTGCATGCTGCGCACGCGCTTTGCATCATAGCTCGCCTTGAATGTCGCCGGCTTCGGCTTCACCTCGCCGCTCTCGACCGGACGGCCCTCAGCGCGCCACTTCTTCAGGCCGCCATTGAGGATGCGCACATTGCTGTGGCCGTAAGACAGGAACATCCACCACGCGCGCGGCGCCGCGACCCAGCCGCCGGCATCGTAGATCACCACCGTATCGGCATTGGAGATGCCGAGATTGCCGACGTCGCGGCCGAACTGCTCGGCGCTCGGAAACATGTGCGGCAACGGGTTCGAATGATCCGACACCGCATCGACGTCGAAGAACACAGCGCCCGGCAGATGCGCGGCGAGATAGTCGTCCTTCGGCAGCGGCAGCACGCCGGGCAGCTTGAAGCTGGCGTCGAGGACCTTGACGTTGGTATCGTCGATGTGGGCGGCGAGCCATTCGGTGGAGACGAGGGGGTCGGTGGCGGTCATGCGAGGTCCTTCCTTGTGGTCATTCGGGCGCGCGTCGCGCGAGCGAGGACGATGCAGCGTCTCCGCTGTCATCGCCCGGCTTGCCGCCTTCGCCAAGGCTTCGGCGGGTCGAGCACTCCTATGGGCCTCGGCGTAGCCTTGGCGGAGCCGGGGCCGGGCGATTCAGTACTCCGAGACGGGTGTGATTCAACCGATAGGCCGCAGCGTACTGGAATCCCCGCCTGCGCGGGGAATGACGAGGCCCTCATCCCTTCTTCTTCGGCACCCATTGCTCGGTCGGCCCACCGGCATCGCGCCAGGCGGCGTAGCCGCCGGCGATGTGGGCGACGGGCTTGAGGCCCATGTCCTGCGCCGTCTTGGCGGCGAGCGCGGAGCGCAAGCCGCCGGCGCAATGGAAGACGAACTTCTTGTCCTCCTGGAAGATCGGTTTTGCGTACGGGCTCTGCGGATCGATCCAGAACTCGAGCATGCCGCGGGTGCAGGCGAACGCGCCGGGAATGCGGCCGTCGCGCTCGATCTCGCGGGGATCGCGGATGTCGACGATGACGACATCGCCGTTCTTGGAGATCTCGATGGCGTCCTTGGCGGAGAGCGTTTCGATCTCGGCATTGGCCTCGTCGATCAGCGCCTTGATGCCGCGGGTGATGGTCTGGGGCATGTTTGTTCCCTTCTTCTCTTCCGTCATTCCGGGGCGATGCGCAGCATCGAACCCGGAATCTCGATCGTCACACGCCATCTCGAGATTCCGGATCGGCCGCGCTGCGGCCGTCCGGAATGACGGTGGATCGCATCAGTGCGTCAATTCCTTCATCGCACCTTCCAGCCCCTCGATCGTGATCGGATACATGCGATTGGCAAAGATGCGTTTGATGATGGTGGTCGATTCTGAATAGTCCCAATGCTTCTGCTGCACCGGGTTGAGCCACACCGCATGCGGATAGGTGCGGATGATGCGGTCGAGCCAGACCGAGCCGGGCTCCTCGTTGACGTGCTCGACCGAGCCGCCCGGCACCATGATCTCGTAAGGCGACATCGAGGCGTCGCCGACGAACACGACCTTGTAGTCGTGAGGATATTTGTGCAGCACGTCCCAGGTCGGGGTGCGGTCGGTGAAGCGGCGCTTGTTCTGCTTCCACACGCCTTCGTAGAGGCAGTTGTGGAAATAGAAATATTCCATGTGCTTGAACTCGCTCTTCGCCGCCGAGAACAGCTCCTCGACCTGCTCGATATGCGCATCCATCGAGCCGCCGATGTCGAAGAACACTAAAAGCTTCACCGCATTGCGCCGCTCGGGCCGCATGTGGACGTCGAGATAGCCGTGATTGGCGGTCTCGCGGATCGTGGTGTCGAGATCGAGCTCGTCCGGCGCGCCGGTACGCGCGAATTTGCGCAGGCGGCGCAGCGCCACCTTGATATTGCGAATGCCGAGGTCGACATTGCCGTCGAGATCCTTGAACTCGCGCCTGTCCCACACCTTCACGGCACGGTTGTTGCGGTTCTTCTCCTGGCCGATGCGCACGCCTTCGGGATTGTAGCCGTGGGCGCCGAACGGCGAAGTGCCTGCGGTGCCGATCCACTTGCTGCCGCCCTGGTGCCGTCCCTTCTGCTCCTCGAGGCGCTTCTTCAGCGTCTCCATGAGCTTGTCCCAGCCCATGGCCTCGATCTGCTTCTTCTCTTCCTCGGTGAGATACTTCTCGGCGAGCTTCTTCAGCCACTCCTCGGGGATCTCCGCCTTCTCCATGGCGTCGAGCAGGTTTTCCAGCCCCTTGAACACGGTGCCGAAGACGCGGTCGAACTTGTCGAGATTGCGCTCGTCCTTCACCAGGGAGGCGCGCGACAGATAGTAGAAGTTCTCGACCGTGTAGTCCGCGAGGTCAGCGTCGAGCGCCTCGATCAACGTGAGGTATTCGCGCAGCGTCACAGGGACCTGCGCGTCGCGCAGAGAGGTGAAGAATTGCAGGAACATGGGTGACAGATTGCCCGTCGGGTGCCGAACGTCAAGAGGGCGGAGAACGCCGCGGGGCGCTGGACCGGGTGGCTTTTTGCTCTAGAATTGGCGGCCATAGGGGGACGTTTGCAATGGGAATTGTCGCCGCGCTCATCATCGGCGCGATCGCAGGCTGGCTGGCGGGCAAGATTGTCCACGGGGCGGGATTTGGGTTGATCGGCAACATGGTCGTGGGCATCATCGGCGCGCTGGTCGCGAGCTGGGTGCTGCCGCAGCTGCATATTGCGCTCGCCACCGGCACGGTCGGCGCTATCGTGGACGCGACGATCGGGGCGGTGATTGTGCTCGTCATCCTTTCGCTGATAAAACGGGTCTGAAAGCCTGACCGAACCAGGAACGGCCGCTATGTGCGGCCGTTCGTTTGTCGCGGCCGGGGCCGACGCCCCTCGCTGACAGCTACCTAAGGACACGCAATGAAATTTACCGGCACCAAGGACTATGTTGCGACCGACGACCTCAAGGTCGCCGTCAATGCCTCGATCGTGCTGGAGCGCCCGCTGCTCATCAAGGGCGAGCCCGGCACGGGCAAGACGGTGCTGGCGGAGGAAGTGGCGAAGGCGCTGAACGCGCCGCTGCTGACCTGGCACATCAAGTCCACCACCAAGGCGCAGCAGGGCCTCTACGAATACGACGCGGTGTCGCGCCTGCGCGACAGCCAGCTCGGCGATACCAGGGTGTCCGACATCAGGAACTACATCAAGCGCGGCAAGCTGTGGGAGGCCTTCACGAGCGAGCAGCGCCCGGTGCTGCTGATCGACGAGATCGACAAGGCCGATATCGAATTCCCCAACGACCTGCTGCTCGAGCTCGACCGCATGGAATTCCATGTCTACGAGACCGGCGAGACCATCAAGGCCAAGCAGCGCCCGATCATGATGATCACCTCCAACAACGAGAAGGAGCTGCCCGACGCCTTCCTGCGCCGCTGCTTCTTCCACTACATCAAATTCCCCGACGCCGACACGATGGGCCGCATCGTCGACGTCCACTTCCCCGGCATCAAGAAACGCCTGGTCGAAGAGGCGCTGCGCATCTTCTTCGAGGTGCGCGAGGTGCCCGGCTTGAAGAAGAAGCCATCGACGTCCGAACTGCTCGACTGGCTCAAGCTCTTGCTCAACGAGGACATGAGCGCCGAGCAGCTGCGCGAGCGCGACCCGCGCAAACTGATCCCGCCGCTGCACGGCGCGCTGCTCAAGAACGAGCAGGACGTGCACCTGTTCGAGCGGCTGGCGTTCCTGAGCCGGCGGGAAGTGTAGAGGTCTCGTGTCCCGGACGCGCCGCAACGCGCAATCGTTGCTGCGCAGAGCCGGGACCCAGAAGGCGATCCGGATTGCTCGGAGACATGGGCACCGGCTCTGCAGCGCATCGCTGAAGAAGCGCTAGCTTCGTCCGGGGCACGAGAGTACGGCATGACGCACCACTGCCTCCCCATCGTCATTGCGAGCGCAGCGAAGCAATCCAGAATCTTTCCGCTGAGGCAGTCTGGATTGCTTCGCTGCGCTCGCAATGACGGAGCAAGGGGCATCGGCGTCGTTCTCCAATTCGCATTTGCGTTGCAGACACACGTCCGCATCCTCGCGGCGCATTTCGCCCGAGCTTTGCTTCGTCGCTCCACCCTCAAAACGGCCGAGGGCGCAGGGAAGGCCGCATAGGCGTTAAGTTTATTCTTGAGTGTTGGAATCACACGTGATTCCTAGCCGGGATGGCAGACGAATCGCTTCTGAACGAGGACTGGACGAGAGTGCTTACGCAACTCGGCGGGGCTGCGCAGCTTGAGATAAGTGCGCGCCAGACGAAGGCTTTCGTGCGGCGGCGCCAAATTCCAGATGCGGTGTCGTTACTTCGGCTGATGCTGGCCTATTGTCTGGGTGAAAGAGGGTTGAGATCGACAGCCGCGTGGGCCGCTTCTGTTGGCCTTGCCGACCTCAGTAGCGTGGCGTTGTTCTATCGCCTGCGTCAATGTGGCGATTGGTTTGCAGTGCTGGTGGAGGGCTTGCTCGCTGCGGCAGCCCCGAAGGCGAGCCGAGGCCGCCTGATCCGCATTATCGATGCGACGACAGTGCCTCAGGCAGGACCGGCTGCGCGCAGGAACAGTGAGCTTTGGCGCGTTCATAGTGCATTCGATCTGCCATATGAGCGCTTTGGTCACTTCGAGCTGACAGATCAGCAAGAGGGCGAAACGTTTGACCGGATACCGGTGGTCAAGAACGAGATCCGCATTGCTGACCGCGCTTATCTGCAACCCGACCGCATCGCCGCTGTCCGCGACGCCGGGGCAGACGTTTTGATCCGAGCGGGCTGGAAGAACGCACGTTGGCTTGATGCCAAAGGCCTTCCGTTCGATCTGATGGCCCAATTGCGTGCGGCGAAGGCGCACGGACTGATCGATCGGAGGATTTGGATCAAACGCAAGGACGGTTCAGCAAGGCCGGGCGCTACGGCGACGGCCACGGCCTCTACCTCCAGATCAACGCGAACGGCGCGAAGTCGTGGCTCTTTCGATATCAGCGCGGTTCGAAAGAGACGGCGATGGGCTTAGGCCCAGTGCATACCGTCTCACTAGACGAAGCGCGAGAGGCCGCGCGGCAAAATCGATTGCTCTTGAAGAGGGGCATCGATCCGCTGCTCGCGAGCCGCGCGGAGCGCAGCGCTAACGCGGCCACCCAAGCTGGCCAGAAGACGTTCCAGCAGGTTCTCACTGAATATTATGAGGATCAGAAGGGCGCGTGGAAGAGCGACAGGGAGCGGAAGTACTTTCTAAAAACAATGCAACGATACGTCACGCCCATTTTGGGCAGGTTGCTTGACCGCTGAACTCGATAGCGACTTTGTCGAGGAGGTCGTTGACCGCAAGCGACTGCCGGCCGCCGACCGCCGAAACCGGGACGCGATCGGCAAGCTGGCCCGCAAACTTCTCCAGACTGAATGGGCGGAGCTGACCAGGCCGAAAAAATAAAAAGCGACTGCGTCGCCATCTCGATCCTAGATCGGCGCTATCCTTCGGATTATGCGCAATCACCGGAATTCGAACATGATCCACGACCGCTTCCGGCGCAACGGAGGCGCCGTTTTCATCCGCACAGCCGCGAGAGTGATCAAAGCTGTCGCCAATGATGACTTTGCAAACCGCAACGCAAAGGCGGCGGGAGATATAGACGTGTCGTTGTTGCTGAAGGCAGCGACATCTCCAGCGACTACATCATCGAGTAACTGGGCTGGCTCACTCGCGAGTTCGGCCGTCGCGGACTTCATCGGCTCATTGGGGCCGATCTCCGCTGCCGCGAGATTGATCGCTGCAGGTGTAACGGCCTCACTCGACGGCGTCGCAACGTCGGAGATACCGCGACGCCAAGGCGGAAAGTGCCTTCGGGGCAATACCCAAGATCACCGCGAGCGTCGAAGCTACCGTCCACATGGACACGACCGCGCTCCCGTTGAGCTCCGTGGGCACGCCGTCCTCTGTGGCCGCGCCGATTCAAAATGCGTTCCAAAGCGATTTGATCTTGTTGAGGTGCATTTTGGACTGTGCGTGGGCAATGAGGGCTGAGGGTCGGGTCGCGTTCGTCGAGGGCGCACATTGGGGCACAGCGCCATGAACAACTACTATGGGCGTTCCATTGACATTCTTGCCCGCGCTCACGCGACCTTAGATCGCTTGGCGAATATTGACGCCGACATTGCCGAGCGAGCGCGCCGCGAGGCGCTTGGGCTAATCCCGGAGTACACTCCGCCTCCTCCGCCGGAGCCGACACCATCCGAAGAGGAGATTGATGGCGAGCGTCCAATGACGCTCGCGCAATTCGAAGCCGTGATGCTCGAATTGATGGTGCACTTACGTGGCGAGATAAACGCAGTGCGCGAAGAAGTTATGGCTCTCAAGCGGCGACGCAGGCGCAAAGACAAGAGCAAGGACCAACAGAATGACCCATCGCAATCAGAACCACGATGAAATCGTCGCTTCGCAAATGCGCGCCATATCTGAAGCCGTTATGAAGGCCCGCGACTTTAATCCCCTGCGCACCGCCTCTGGCCTTTGTATCGTCGCGGTCACGCTCGCTGGTTCGCGGTCGCCAGCGAGCAGATCGATGCGTTGAACCTCAAGCCTTGGCAGTCGCCACCATCGCACATTGACGATCCTGAGGAGGTCCTTGCGTTGGGCACATCGCATCCCGACCGCAAGGCGGCGCTGCTCCTACAGCGAATGCTCGCGGCGGGCGTTTCGAGGTATGCGCCTGATCCGCTGCTCGCGATTGAGAAGGCAAAGCTTGGAAAAGCGCGACGATAAGAAGCAGGAGCAACAGCGCGTCAAGTCGGGAGACCGGGAGCGCGGCCCCGATCTCACGCGCCTACCGCCGGAGGAATGGTCGCCTTGGCCGATTTTCCCACAGCCCCCGACGATAGGATTGTGAATACAGCTTCGCGAGCTGAACCGAATCATGGACCATTAGCAATCACGGCGGGTACCGATGCGAGTTCGATGGAGACAGACTGGAGTATGACTCAACTATGAAGTTGCTGAAGACCTTCAGCATGTTCCGCTGAGAGAAGCGCAACGCACAGAAGCGTTAAAGCGTCAGGAGGTCCCGTTGACCGTAGCAGACGACATACTCAACGAGGTTCGACGCAGAGGCGGCCATACGGAGGAGGATTTGGCCGCGCTGATCTTCGGGCAGAGGAACGCTTACCAGCAGCGTGTCAATTCGACGTGCCGCCGGTTAGTCGCCGAAGGGAAGATCGTTCGCAAGGGTGAAGGGGGTAGGAACGATCCGTTCAGATACTACCTCCCGCCGCTTCCGAGACGAGTGTGAAGCGGTTGTTTTTTTCGCTCCGTCCGGGTGCCGCGGCGGGGGTTTTTACCTGATCACTGGAAAAACATCAGCGATTTCAATTAGGGTAGCGGACGCGTCCACCGCAACCCGGCCCGCGTTTCGAACGACAGGCGAGACGCCCCTCATCATCGGGCCGGGCTGTCTCGATCTATGCCGCAATTCCGAATTTCGGTAAAGTGGAATATTTTCGCGGGAAGGGATTGACAGCGCCCGGGTGTTTTGCCCGACGTATCGAGTTGCAACGCACACGTGTCCCGGACGCGCTGCAGCGTGCAACGCTGCTGCGCAGAGACAGGACCCAGGAGCCGCGTTGAGATCGGTGGTGAGATGGGCCCCGGGCTCTGCAGCGCACCGCTCCCGCACGATGCTTCGCATCGCCTAGAGAGCGCTGCGTCGGGGCTCGGGACCTTCCTACGCCACCGCCGCCTCCGGTATCCGCGCGGCTTCCATCGGCTGCTTGCCGCGGATCAGGTCCGAGGCGCGGTCGGCGATCATCATGGTGGAGGCGTTGAGGTTCGCCGAGATCATGCGCGGCATGACCGAGGCATCGATGACGCGCAGGCCTTCGAGGCCGTGGACGCGGAGCTGGTCATCGACGACCGCCCAGGTGGAATCCGCCGGACCCATGCGGCAAGTGCAGCCGGGGTGGAAGGTGGTGGTGCCGCGCTGGGTGGCGGCGTGCAAAAATTCCTCATCGGTGTTGACGTTGGGGCCGGGGAAATCTTCGTAGGCGTAATAAGGCGACAGCGGTGCGGACTTGAGAAGTCTGCGTGCGAGCTTCATGCCGGCGACGATGACGCGGCGGTCGAGCTCGGCGTCAAGATAATTGGTCTGGATGATCGGCGGCGCGAACGGATCGCTGGAGCGGATGCGCACATAGCCGCGGCTTTCCGGGCGCTGCTGCCAGGAGGCGACCGTCATGCCGGGCTCGTCCTCGAGCTGGCCCTGCACGCCTTCTTTGTAGGAGGCCGGCGTGAAGGTAAGCTGGAGATCGGAGCTCTCTGCGGTCTCTCCGGAATGCCAGAAGCAATAGACCATGGTCGGCGACAGCGAGAGCAGGCCGCGGCGTGCCGTCGCCCATTTCGCTGCTTCGACCCAGAGCCGCCAACCGCGGCGAAGCTCGTTGATGGTCTTGATGTCCTTGACGCGCGCGACCGTGCGCGGGGCGTAATGGTCCTGGAGGCCCTCGCCGACGGGGAGCGCGTGGCGCACTTTGATGCCGTGGGCCTGCAACAGATCGGGCGAGCCGATGCCGGAGAGCTGCAGCAGCTGCGGCGAATTATAGGCGCCGCCCGAGAGGATCACTTCCTTGTTGGCGCGCACCTCGACAGGCGTGCCGCCACGGCCGCCCTTCATGTAGCGCACGCCGACGGCGCGCTTGCCCTCGAAGATGATCTCGGTCGCGTGCGCATGGGTGTGCACATGCACGTTGGGGCGCTTCATCGCGGGCTTGAGGAATGCGGTGGCGCCGGAGACGCGCAGGCCGTTGTTGATGGTGCGCTGGCAGTAGGAGACGCCTTCCTGAGTCTTGCCGTTGTAATCGGGGTTGCGGGGGATACCGAGCGAGACCGCGCCTTCCATGAAGGCCTCGCAGAGCGGATCGCGCCAGTTCATGGTCGTGACGATGAGGTTGCCGTCGCGGCCGCGATAGGTGTCCTCGCCCTCGCCGATCCGCTTCTCCAGCCGCCGGAAATAAGGCAGCACGTCGGCATAGCCCCAGCCGCGATTGCCCATCTGCGCCCAGGTGTCGAAATCCATGCGCTGGCCGCGATTGTAGATGTGGCCGTTGATCGAGGACGAGCCGCCGAGCGTCTTGCCGCGCGGCGCGTAGATGCTGCGCCCGCCGGTCCAAGGCCCCGGCTCCTGCTGGTAGGCCCAGTTGATGCTCTTCATGTGGAAGGTCTTGATGAAGCCCGCCGGCAAATGGATGTAGGGATGCCAGTCGGAAGGACCTGCCTCCAGCACGCAGACGCTTGTGTTGGGATCCTCGCTCAACCGGCTGGTGAGCACGCAACCGGCGGAACCCGCGCCGACGATTACATAATCAAATCTGTCCATGGTGCCTCAGCCGCCCTAGGTGTCGTGAAATTGAGTGAAGTGCAGCGGCGCTCGCGATCACCTCTCCCCGGAGGGGAGAGGTGATCGAGCGCACCGCAAAACCAGTGTACATCATAACTAGCGCGGCTTGTCGTTGAGTTGAAATTCGAGATGCGCCTGTACGGTCGGCCATTCGGCCGCGGTGATGCTGTAGACCACGGTGTCGCGCAAGCTGCCGTTCGGCGCGACCTGATGGCTGCGCAGGATGCCGTCCTGCTTGGCCCCCAGGCGCTCGATGGCACGGCGGCTCTGGTGGTTGAAGAAATGCGTGCGGAACTCGACGGCGATGCAGTTCAGGGTTTCGAAGGCGTGCCGCAGCAGCAGGAGCTTGCATTGCGTGTTGAGCGGGCCGCGCTGCGCGCTCTTGCCATACCAGGTCGAGCCGATCTCGACGCGCCGGTTGGCGGCGTCGATGTTCATGTAGGTCGTCATCCCGACGATCCTGCCGGCGGCGTCGAACACCGTGAACGGCAGCATCGAGCCCGCGGCCTGTAGCCCCAAGCGGCGGTCGATCTCCTTGCCCATGTTCTCCGGCAGCGGGATCGCGGTGTACCAGAGCTTCGACAGCTCGCCGTCCTTGACGGCCTCGGCCAGCCCCTCGAGATGCTGATGCGACAGCGGCTCGAGACGGGCGTGCTGTCCACGCAGGGTGATGGGGTCGGGCCAGGGCATGGAAGTCTCTCCTTACGTCATTGCCAGCGAAGCGAAGCAATCCGGACTGCCAACCCCTCATCCTGAGGAGCGCGGAACGCGCGTCTCGAAGGATGAAGGCGCGGCTGGTGGCCTCGCCCTTCGAGACGCGCGCTAAGGGCGCGCTCCTCAGGGTGAGGGTCAGGCAGGTGCTTTGCCTTGCTCTCGAAGACGGTAACTAGCACTGCTCATTTGTTTAGGAAATTGAGCGGCAAACCGCCGCGCGGCCAGTCCATGGCGATCAGTTCGCCCTTGCCCGATAGGGTGATGTAGGCGGTCTTCAGCTCGGGGCCGCCGAAGGCGATGTTGGTGGTGACGCGATCGCCGGTCGGCACCTGCTCGACCAGGGTGCCGTCGGGCGCGATCACCGAGATGCAGCCGGAGACGAGGGTGGCGACGCAGACATTGCCATTGGCTTCCACCGCGAGCGAGTCGAACATCTGGTAGCCGCCGAGGCCGCAGATCGGCTTGCCCCGTTCGCCGCGATAGATCACCTCGCGCGGCTTGAGCGTGCCCGGCGCCGAGAGCTCATAGGCCCAGAGCCGGCCCGTCGGGGTCTCCGCGATGTAGACGGTGTTCTCGTCCGGCGACAGCCCGATGCCGTTCGCCGGCAACACGCCGTGCACGACTTCCACGATCTCCTTCATCCCGGGCTTGAGGTAATACATGCCGCCGACATCCATTTCGCGCGCGCGGCGCTTGCCGAGATCGGAGAACCACAGGCCGCCCTGCTTGTCGAACACCAGATCATTGGGCCCGCGCAGATCGTGCTCGCCGCATTTGGTCACGACGGTCTCGACCTTGCCGGATTGCAGATCGACGCGCTGGATCGAGCCGCCGAGATAGTCGTCGGGCTGCGGGCCCGGCATGATCATGTTGCGGGTTGGGATCCAGGAGAAGCCGCCATTGTTGCAGATGTAGATCTTGCCGTCGGGACCCAGCGCAGCACCATTCGGGCCGCCCGGCACCTTCGCGACGATCTCCTTGCGGCCATCGGCATGAACGCGGGTCAGGCGCTGGCCGCGGATCTCCACCAGGACGACCGAACCATCCGGCATCACGACCGGCCCTTCTGGAAATTCGAGGTCGGTGGCGAGAACGCGGACGTTGGACATGTTGGGACCCTCCCGGCTGCTTGTTATGACTTGCACGGGATGTCCGGCACGGGCCCCACACGCAAGATTTGCCGGCGGTTATGACAAAGTCACCGGCGCTTGCCAAGCAAGCCGGATGGTATGCCAGCGTTGCGGAAGCCCCTACTCGCTGACCGGCCGCCATTTCCGGTTGCTGGATCGAACTTTTCGTCATAGCGCTCGAAGCTCGGTGCGTCCGCGGCTTTAAGACCGGAGGCCGGCAGCCATTGATTCCAGATCGTGTTGACCGTACGCCGGATCGAGGCGACGTGATCGGTGTGGGTGAAGACCGCGTAGCGCTGCTCGGGGATGCGGATGCGGCCGAAGCGACGTGGCAGGTCCGAGAAATCAGCGACCTCGACGCCGGCGATGTAGTCGAAATTGCCGGAATCATCGCCGTTGCAGCAAACGCCGTAGGCGACGTTACCGACGCGCGCGGGAATGTCGGCGACCTCCTGGTGAAAGCGGTGCCACAGGCCGGGGATGATGGCGCCATTGTCGCAGGAGATGCGCTCGGCGGGACCGGCGACGAGGAAGGCCTTTGCAGTCTCGAAACGCGGCGGGGCAAGATGGTCGAGCATGGTGGAGTCCATGAGGATCGGCTCCTGAAGCTTGAGGTGGCTGACGCATGTCGCGGCCCGCACTGCTTCGGGCGTAGTGCCGAACTGATCGCGGAACGCGCGGGTGAATGCTTCGTGCGAGCCGTAATCCGCCTCCAGCGCCAGTGACAGGATGTCCGGCGCACCGTTGGCAAGACTGCGCGCAGCTTCCGTCAGCCGTCGCGCGCGCGCGTAACGCATCACCGGCAGTCCGGTGGCTGCGGCAAACGCACGCACGACGTGGAACCGCGACACGCCGGATATCTGCGCGATCTCGTCGAGCGTCATCGGCTCGGCCAGATGGCTCTCGACATACCAGAGCGCGCGCTGGGCTGGGTTCATGGCGATTCAGGCCCTCGTTCGAAACGCGGCGATGGTGCACCGGTCACGCCCGCTTCGCTTGATCGGCGTTGCTGTCCTCGCATGAGGATAGTTCGGGAATGGCCACTGGCAACGCCCTCGCGTTCGTGGCTACACTGCCTGAAACCGCTCACCAGAAAGCACGGAGGAACCGCGTCATGGAAATCACCGATGTGCGGGCGCACCATGTCCGCATCCCCTATGATGCCGGTGTCGCCAGCTTCCGCCAGGGCGCTTCCGCAATCACAGCCCTCGACATGGTGCTGGTCGAGGTCACGACCGATGCCGGGCTGACCGGCTGGGGCGATGCCTTCGCCTATGTCTGCCCTCGCACCACGCGCAGCGCCGTCGAGGAGATGATTGCACCCCAAGCGCGCGGGCTGAAGGTGCCTGATGCGGCCGGCATCCCTGGGGTCATGGAGCAGATCCAGCGCAATCTGCATCTGTTCGGCCGCTACGGCATCACCATGTTCGCGATCTCCGGGCTCGATATCGCGCTGTGGGACCTTGCCGCCAAGATCGAGGGCGTGCCGGTCCACCGCCTGCTCGGCGAGACCAGGCGCACGGCCATCCCGGCCTATGCCAGCCTCTTGCGGATCGGCTCGCCCGAGGCCATCGCTAACGAATGCAGGAAGGCGCTGGCGCTCGGTTATGGCGCCATCAAGCTGCACGAGACCACGCTACCTGCCGTGTTCGCCGCACGCGAGGCGATCGGGCCCACCATTCCGCTGATGGTCGACATGAACTGCCCGCTGACGAGCGAGCAGGCGATTGCGTTCGCGAAGACATGTGCAGACGCAAGACCCATGTTCCTGGAGGAGCCGGTATGGCCGCCGGAGGATTTTGCTGCGCTCGCCGACGTTCGCAGCAAGGGCGGGCTGAATATCGCCGCCGGCGAGAATGCCTGCACGGAATATCAATTCCGCCAGATGATGAATGCGGGCGCGGTGAGCCACGCCCAGCCCTCGGTGATCAAGGTCGGCGGCATCACGGAATTTGTGAAGGTGGCGGCGCTGGCCGATCAGCTCGGCGTCAAGATCGTCCCGCACTCGCCCTATTTCGGTCCGGGCCTGCTCGCGACGCTGCATCTGCTGGCGACGCGCGAGGACGGGCTCGTCGAGATGTTCTATCTGAAACGTGAGGCCTGCCTCTGGGGCGGCCGCGCCGATGTCGATGCGACCGGCCATGTCGCAGTGCCGAGCGGCCCTGGACTTGGCTACGAGCCGGATCGCGGCGTGATGGAGCGTTATCGCGTCGCCTGATCGCCGCCTATTTCGCGGCGTCCTTCGCCGCCGGCGCGTCCTGCTTCTTCTTCAGATCGTCGGCGGTCTTGGCTTGCGCAGCCTGGAGATCGGCGAGCGTCTTCTGCAAGCCGGCGAGGCTCGTCTTCAACGCGTCGATCTGGCGATTGGCCGCATCCAGCCTCTGCTGATGATCGAGGCTGAGCTTGGTGATGGTCTTCTGAAGGAAATCGACATTGCTCTGGAGGCAGCTCGTGCGCCGTTCCATGGTCTTCTCGACCGTGCAGATCTCGATGCCGGGCACGTCCTGCGCGTGCAGCGGCAGCGGCGCCAGCGTGGCGAGCAGCAACATTGCGAAACAAACGCCGGCGCTTCGGAGCAGCATGAAGGTTCCTCGTCAAATCGATCACGGCAATGTGCGCCGTTTGCGCGCAGTCGCGTGAGGCTACCACACTCGTACCGCATTCTCGCGTTGAGCTTGCGCCCGTTCCCTCGGACGGGGAACGATGATCGGCACGCGGAAAGAAGTGGGCGTTCTTTCCGCGGCTTTGTTTAGGGGAGATTTTTGGAATGGCAACGCGCGATAGACGTCTGGCGGAATTCGACGGCGCCGGAGAACCACCAGCTGGCCTGCCACTCGAGGTGCTGTGCGAGGACCACAGCGGAACGTATCAGCTGCCGTTCGCCTGCCGCTATGTGGAGGGACGCTGGCAGAACCACGAGGCCGGCATCGCGGTCGAAGCAACCGTCATCGGCTGGCGCCTGCCCCGCATGAAGCAGCGCGGGGCGGCCTGACGGCGATCCCTGTTTCAAAATGCGACGGGGCCGCGCTTCGCCTTAACCTTCGGAACGCGGCCCGAACGAATCACGTCCGAATCGGCCGCATGGCCCCGTACGCACCTGTTCACGGCTAGATGTCGCGAGCCGGCCGGTTCGCGCGCACAAGATCTGCGCAGGGCAGGATTGGGTTTGGGCCGGGTAGTGGCGGCAGAAGTTAACCGCGTCAGGGACATGGTGGGGGCAAGCCGCGTGCCTGCCGGGCGACGGTCCCCAGCCGCCGAAACAGGCAAGACAGCGCGAGACCTGCCTAATATTCGACCTCGAGCTCCTCGATCTCGGCCGGCTCTTCCCGCGCCGCCGCGATCCATTCCTGCATCTCCGGCATGGCCATGATGGTGTCGGCATAGGCCTTCAGCGGCGCCGCGAGCTTGACGTCATACGTCATGAAGCGCGTCACCACAGGGGCGTACATCGCATCGGCCATGGTGCGCCGCTCGCCGAACAGGAAGGGGCCGCCCGATGTCTCCAGGCAGTCGCGCCAGATGAAGCAGACGCGGTCGACGTCGGCCTGTGCGCGCGACCAGATCTTGAAGCCGGGAAAGTGTCCTTTCAAATTGACCGGCAGCGAGGCACGCAGCGTGGCGAACCCGGAATGGATTTCGCCTGAGATCGAGCGGCAATGCGCGCGCTGGATGCGGTCGGCCGGCAACAGCCCGGCGTCCGGCATCACCTCGTTGAGGTATTCGGCGATCGCCAGCGTATCCCAGACCACGGCGCCCTCGTGCCGCAGGCACGGCACCAGGATCGACGACGACAGCAGCAGGATTTCAGCGCGCGCGGACGGATCGTCCGGCGCGGTGACGATTTCCTCGAAATCGAGCCCGGAAAATTTCGCCAGTAGCCAGCCACGCAGCGACCAGGACGAGTAGTTCTTGCTGCTGATGGTCAGTGTCGCCTTCGCCATTTGGCCTTCCCTACGCCTGATCTCCGACACCCGCCCGGCCCGCGGGCGTGCCCATGAGCTGGGCCTCCTTCAAAATGAAGAGCAAGCGATGTGCCAGTTTTGCGGGCGGTCCAGCTCCCGCTTGGCTTCGATATTGCATAATGGCACGGGTCAGGTGGGCGATTCAGTATGATGTCGATGTATTATCAAGCCTTCCAGAACCATATGGACCTGACCGCGCCATGGCGGGCGGGGGCTTCGTCGGCGCTCAAATTCCTCAACCTGGTGCCGCAGGGCGCGTCGGATCAGGTGGTCGGCCGGCTCTCGGCGGCGCTCGAGCTGATCTCACGCTCCACCCTCACCTATGATCGGCCGGCCTACGGCATCGACAGCGTGATGGTGGGCAATCGGGAAATTCCCGTCACCGAGGAGATCGCCTGCGCGACGCCGTTCGGCTCGCTGCTCCACTTTCGCAAGGACGGCGTGGGCGAGCAGCCGCGCATGCTGCTGGTGGCGCCGATGTCGGGCCACTTCGCGACATTGCTGCGCGGCACCGTGAAGACGCTGCTCCAGGACCACGACGTCTACATCACGGACTGGCACAATCCGCGCGACATTCCGCGCAGCAAGGGCCGCTTCGGGCTCGACGACTATACCGAGCATCTCATCGAATTCCTCGGCCAGCTCGGCCCGCGCCCCCACATGGTGGCGATCTGCCAGCCATCGGTCTCGGCGCTCGCAGCCGCCGCGATCATGTGCGAGGACAACCACCCCTCGCGGCCGGCGACGCTGACGCTGATGGCCGGACCGATCGACACCCGCATCCAGCCGACCAGGGTCAACGAATTCGCCAAGAGCAAGCCGATCGAATGGTTCGAGCGCAACCTGATCAATTACGTGCCGGTGCAGTGCCGCGGCGCCTTGCGTAAAGTCTATCCGGGATTCGTACAGCTCACCGCCTTCGTCGCGATGAATCTGGAGCGCCACATCAAGCAGCATCTGGACCTCGCCAACCACATCGCCAAGGGCGAGAAGCAGAAGGCCGCCAGCATCAAGACCTTCTATGATGAATACTTCGCCGTGATGGACCTTCCTGCGGAATTCTACATCGAGACCGTGCGCGACGTGTTCCAAGAGCACCTCTTGCCGCAGGGCCGACTGATGCATCGGGGACGCCCGGTGAACACCAAGGCCATCAGCCGCATGGGGCTGATGACGGTCGAGGGCGAGAAGGACGACATCTGCTCGATCGGCCAGACGCTCGCCGCGCAGGAGCTCTGCACCGGCGTACGCGCCTATCGCCGCGTCCATCACATGCAGGCCGGCGTCGGCCATTACGGCGTGTTCTCGGGCAAGCGCTGGAACAACGAGATCTATCCGCTGCTGCGGGATTTCGTGCACGTGAATTCGTGAAGGCTCAGACGGACCATTCCTCGCCCCAGACCTGAACGAAATGGCCGGGCGACACTTCGCGATATCGCCGGCGAGGCGGCTGGTAATCCGGCGCGCGCATCGGGCTTCTGATCTCGTCGTTGGAGACGTCGCGGCGCGTACCGCGGCGCGATGGATCGGGCACCGGCACGGCAGCCATCAGCTTCTTGGTGTAGGGATGTTGCGGATTGCCGAACAATGTCGCGCGCGGGCCGATCTCGACGATCTCGCCGAGATACATCACCGCGAGGCGGTGGCTCATGCGCTCGACCACGGCGATGTCGTGGGAGATGAAAAGATAGGCAAGGCCCATGTTGGCCTGGAGATCGAGCATCAGGTTCACGACTTGGGCCTTGACCGAGACGTCAAGCGCGGAGACCGCCTCGTCCGCGACGATCAGCTTCGGCCCGAGCGCAAGCGCACGCGCAATGCAGATGCGCTGGCGCTGGCCACCGGAGAATTCGTGCGGAAAGCGCGCGGCCATATCGGCAGTCAGGCCGACGCGGACGAGAAGGTCTGCGACCTTGTCGCGCGCCTGCGACGTCGACGCGAGCCCGTTGGCGAGCAACGGAGCCGCGATCGCCGTCCCCACCGACATGCGCGGATTGAGGCTCGCGAATGGATCCTGAAAGACGATCTGCATCTGCTTGCGGAAATCGCGCAAAGCTCGGCCGTTCATGGCGAGCACGTCCTGGCCGTCGATCAGGACGGTGCCGCTGTCCGGTTCGAGCAACCTGAGAATCGAGCGGCCCGTGGTCGACTTGCCGCAACCGGATTCGCCGACCAGCGCAAGCGTCTCGCCGGCGCGCAAGGTGAAGGAGACGTTCTCGACCGCGTGGACGCGCCCGGAGATCTTGCCGAACAGGCCCGAGCGGATCGGAAAGCGCGTGGTGAGGTTTGCAACTTCGAGCAGCGGACGCTCGGCGGTCGAGACCGTGTCGGGCGTTTCCACCGGCTCGTCCGAGGTGCCCGTGAGCTTGTCGACGATGGGAAAACGCATCGGCCGCGCGCGCCCATCCATCGAGCCGAGGCGCGGCACGGCGGCGAGCAGTGCGCTTGTATAGGGATGCGACGGTGCGGCGAAGATGCGCGACGTCGCGTCGGTTTCGACCGCCTGCCCGCCATACATCACCACGGTCCGATCAGCGATCTCGGCGACCACGCCCATGTCGTGGGTGATGAAGAGGATCGACATTCCCTCCTCCTGCTGGAGCTCCTTCAAGAGCTCCAGGATCTGGGCCTGGATGGTGACGTCGAGCGCAGTGGTCGGCTCGTCCGCGATCAGGAGCTTCGGCTTGCAGGCCAGCGCCATCGCGATCATCACGCGCTGGCGCATGCCGCCGGAGAAGCGATGCGGATGCTCGTGGAAGCGCGATGTCGCCGCGGGAATGCGGACGCGATCGAGCAGGCGGATGGTCTCGGCCTCCGCCGCCGCGCGCGACAGGCCGCGATGCTGAATCAGCGCCTCGGCGATCTGGAAGCCGATGGTGAGCACCGGATTGAGGCTCGTCATCGGCTCCTGGAAGATCATGGCAATGTCATTGCCGCGGATGCCCTTCATGCCCGTTTCGGGCAGCGCGAGGAGATCGCGGCCAGCGAGCGTCACGCATCCCTCGATGCGGCCACTCTCCTTCGGAATGAGCCGCATGATGGAGAGCGCGGTGACGCTCTTGCCCGAACCGGACTCCCCGACGATCGCGACGGTTTCGCGCGGCGCGACGTCGAATGAGACATTGCGGACGACCGGGATCCATCGTCGTTCGCGCATGAAGGAGGTGGTGAGGCCGGCGACCGACAGCACCGGCGCCTGCGCCTCGGCAACGCTACGATCGATTCCGCTTGCGCCCTTGCTCATGCAGTTGCCCTAATAGCCACGCGTGCGATCGACGAGGCCCGGCAATTCCTCGCCGCGGCGGTGACGTGCGATGGCGTCGAGCACGAAATCGACCGCCGTATCCGGCATGGTCATGCTGGCATTGTGCGGCGTCAGCAGGATGCGCGGGTGGCTCCAGAACGGATGGCCAGCGGGCAGCGGCTCGGGCTCTGTGACATCGAGAACGGCGCCCGATAGCAAGCCGGTATCGAGCGCCGCGAGGAAATCGGCTTCGACGAGCTGCGGACCACGCCCGACACTGACGAGCCCTGCGCCGCGCGGCAGGCGCGCGAACAGATCGGCATTGAGGATGCCGCGGGTCTCTTCGGTCAATGGCAGCAGGCAAATGAGGATGTCGGTCTGCGACAGGAATCTTGGCAGGGTGTCAACACCGACGTAGCAGGTCACGCCCGGGATCTCGCGCGGCGAACGGTTCCAGCCGAACAGCGGAAAGCCGAATGCCCTGAGCCGTTCGAGCACGGCGTGGCCGAGCTGGCCGAGCCCCATCACGCCGACACCCCGCCGCTTCGCCGGCGTGATCCGGATCTCGCGCCAGACCTGCTCCCTCTGCTGGGCGATGAAGTGCAGGAGATCGCGATGCAGGCCGAGCACCGCCATTGTGACATATTCCACCATGGTCTCGGCAATGCCGGGCTCCAGCATCCGGATGAGCGGAAGGTGCGGCGGAAGCTTCGTGGCGTCGAACTGATCGACACCCGCGCCAACCGAGAAGACCAGCTCGAGATGGGGGAACGTCGTGGCGATATCCTCCGGCGGCACCCACGCCACCAGATAACGAATATCGGCGGGATTGCCGATGTCGGGCCAGAGCCGGAACGGCAGATCGGGCGCGCGCTCGGCAAAGAAGCGCGCCCACTCGGCGCCGCGAACCATGTTGGCCTTGTAGAGAACCGTCATGCCGCCTCAGAACGGGCTGACCGGCGCGAGCCGCCGGCCGTCGATCATGCGCTTGTGGCTGTAAGCCACCGGGTCGACCAGCGGCGTCGAGCCGGTCACGATGTCGGCGGCGAGCTTGCCGGCCGCGGGACCAATGCCGAAGCCGTGACCGGAGAAGCCGGTGGCGAGGAAGAAGCCGGGCAGGGCATCGACCGGCGAGATCACCGGGATTGTGTCGGGCGTGCAGTCGATGGTGCCGCCCCAGGCCTCCGCGATCTCGATGTCCTTCAATTCCGGGTTCGATCGGATCAGCGACGCCAGCGCCGCACTGACCAGCGACATGTCGGGGGCCGGATCGCGCACGCGCTCAGTCTCGAACGGCGACGGCTTGTCAAAGCTCCAGCTGCTGCCGCGCACGAGCTGATCGAAGAACGACTTGCCGAACGACAATTTCAGTCCGTTCTTACGATGCTGATACGTCGGCCAAAAGGCGCGGGCGTACCGGAATAAGTCGGGCGACAGCTCGACCGTGCCGCGGTTGCGCAGCGCCAGCGTAAAGCCGCCGTCGAGACGGCGATGGATGCAGTAGAGGTCGGTGCCGAGCGCGCCGGAGGTGATCTCAGGTCCTGGGGTGGTCCGGCAAGCCGTGGCGTTGACGAGACCGATCGGCAGCTCGATGCCGTGACGGCGGCAGAACAGCGACGACCATGCGCCGCCCGACAGCAGCACCGATTGCGTGCGAATGGTGCCCTTCTCGGTGACGACGGCGCTGACCCGTCCTCCCTGAGTCTCCAGTCCGCGCGCGGCGCAGCCTTGATGGATGGTGACGCCGTGCTTTCGCGCGGCAGTGGCCAGCGCGGGCACGGCCATCGACGGCTCGGCGCGGCCGTCGCTCGGCGTGTGCAGGCCGCCTACCCATTTGTCGGCATTGCCGGGCATGCGTTCAGCGACCTCCGCCGGCGTCAGGATGGTGGAGTGGACCTGCTGCTCGCGCGCGATCGCCGCCCAGCGCTCCCAGCCGGCGAGCTCATCCTTGCTCTTGGTCAGGAACAGCACGCCGGTGCGGCGGAAACCGGCATCGACGCCGGCATCGTTCTGCATGTCCTCCCAAAGCCGCAGCGCCTCACGTGCGAGCGGAATCTCCTCGCGCGCGCGGCCCTGCTGGCGGCACCAGCCCCAATTGCGGCTCGACTGCTCGCCGCCGACATGGCCCTTCTCGACCAGTGCGACGGAAAGGCCCTTCTTCGCCAGGTGATACGCCGCAGATACGCCGATCACGCCGCCGCCGATGACGACAACGTCTGCCTGCGCCGGCAGGCGTTCATCGCTGTTGATACGATTGAGCGGCGGGGACATGGGGCACTCCTGGTATTCAGTTCAAACGGACCTAGGCTCGTTATGGGATGTTCATTCGCGGATCGAGCGCATCGCGCAGGCCGTCGCCAAGGAAATTGAAGCTCGTCACCGCCAGCGTGATGGCGACGCCCGGTACGATCGCGAGCCACGGTGCGCTGGTGAGATAGATCTGCGCGTTGTTGAGCATGTTGCCCCAGCTCGCAGCCGGCGGCTGGATGCCGTAGCCGAGATAGCTGACATAGGATTCGAGCAGGATCGCCTTGGCGACGTTCAGCGTGGCCGCGACCACGATCGGGGCAATTGCGTTGGGCACGAGCTCGCGGAACATGATGCGCAGGTTTGACGAGCCGAAGGCGAGCGCTGCAACGGCGAACTCCCGTTCCCGCAGCGAGCGCACCTGGGCCTCGACGACGCGGGCGACGCTCATCCACGCCGTCGCCGCGATCAGCACGGTGGTGGTGACGAGGCCGGGTTCGGTGAGCGCCGCCAGCGCCAGCAGCAGGAAGATGGTCGGGAAGCACAGCACGGCGTCGACCAGCCGCATCAAGACCGCGCCGACCACGCCGCCATAGAACCCGGCGAAGGCGCCGACGACGATGCCGACCGCCATCGCGATCACCATCGCCACGATCCCGATCGAGAGCGAGACGCGGCCGCCCATCATCAAGCGCGCAAGCACGTCGCGGCCGAGCTCGTCGGTGCCGAGGACGTGCGCGCCCGACAGCGGCGGCGCGAACCGCTTCATGATTTCAATATAGGTGTCGTCGAAAGGCAGCAGATAAGGACCGAACGCGGAGCCGAGGACGAGCACCAGAATGATGACGGCGCCGGCGAGCGCCAGCCGATGGCGGCGGAACCGCCGCCACGCGGCTTGACCGGGGGCGAGCTGAACGGTGGAGAGGGTGGCCGTCGTCATCGCCTAGCCCACCCGAATGCGCGGATCGACAACGGCATAGAGGATGTCGGCAAGCAACGAGCCGATCAGCACCATCGTCGCCGAGAACATCAAGACGCCCATCACCACGGGATAGTCGCGATAGCCGATGGAATCGAGGAAGAGGCGCCCCATGCCGGGCCAGGTGAACACGGTCTCGGCCACCAGCGCGCCACCGAGCAGCGTCGGAAACTGGAGGCCGGCGACCGTGATCATCGGCAACAGCGCGTTCCGGAGCGCGTGCACGGTGAGGATGCGCCATTCCGGCATGCCCTTGGCGCGGGCAGTGCGGATGTAATCCTGGTTGATGACCTCGAGCATGGAGGAACGCATGAAGCGGCCCCACATCGCGGTCTCGACCAGCGCCAGCACCAGTGCCGGCGCGATGAGATGATGCAGCAGGTCGAGAAAGGAGCCGTCGCCGACGGTGTGCCGATTGCCGGCCGGCAGCCAGCCGAGCCTCACCGAGAACACGTAGATGGTAACGAGGCCGAACCAGAAGGTCGGGATCGACAGCGCGATCATGGCGCCGACGGTGGCGAGGGTATCGAACAGCGAGTAGCGGCGCAGCGCACCCAGCACGCCGATCCAGCAGCCGAGCAGCACCGCGATGATCGTCGCCGTCGCCATCAGCTCGAGGGTGGCGCCGAGATGCGAGGAGATCACGGACAGCACCGCCTCGCCGTCGCGGTAGGAGCGGCCCCAATCGCCCCACAGCATGCGGCTGAACCAGTCGAGATATTGGATCGGCAGCGGGCGATCGAGACCGAGCTGCTTGCTGACGCGGTCGAGATCCTCCTGCGTCATCTGCGCAGAGGCCGCGAATTGCGAGAGCGGGCCGCCGGGCGCCAGGTGCAGAATGGCAAAGCCGATCGCCGAGACGATCACCAGCAGCATGATCGACTGTGCCAGGCGGTTGACGACGTAACGGGCCACGTCAGGCTGCCCTGCGCACCTGATCCATCAGGCCCAGTACCATTCGCGGATGTTCCAGCAATTGATCGAGGTGTTGACGTTGGGACTGAAGCCTTGCAGCCCCTCCTTCACGCCCTCGGCGATAAAGCCCTGGAACAGCGGCAGGATGGCGAGATCGTCGCGGATCAGCTTTTGCAGGTCGCCGTAGGTCGTCTTGCGCTGTGCGATCTCAAACTGCTTGGCGCCGTCGGCGAGGAGTCGATCGGCCTCCGGGCTCTTGTACTGATACGTGTTGTAGCCTCGCCCGCCCTTGGCGGGAATGGCGCCGGAGCCGAAGCGCGGCGTCACGTCGGGGTCGCTGCCGAGCATGAAGTTTACGGACACCAGCACCGAATTAAATTTCGACTGCTGCCAGAAATCGCCCCAGATCACCGCGGCCGGCATGTTGTTGACGCGCATCGCGGCGCCGATCGCACGCCAGTCCTGGATCAGGAGTTGCTGGGTCTGCTCGCGCACCGCGTTGCCCGATGTCGTCGAATTGGTGAACTCGAGCTTGACGCCGCCCTTCTCGCGCACGCCACTGGTGCCGCGAACCCATCCCGCCGCATCGAGCAGCGCGTTGGCCTTGGCGGGATCGTATTTGTGTTGCGGCAGCCCCTGTTGGAATGACCAGGCTTGCTGCGGCACGAAGCTCTCGGTCTGCGTCGGCAGGCCATAATAGAGCGCATCGATGATCGCCTGCTTGTTGATGGCGAGATAGAGCGCCTCGCGCACGGCGCGATCGGCAAAGGGACCGAACTCCAGATTCGGTGCGATATGTTCCACGGAGGACGTCGAGGAGACCACGATCCTGCGGCCCTTCAGCGTCTTCGCCTCCTGCACGAAATTGGGCAAGATGCCTTGCAGGCCGGTGTAGTCGACCTGGCCGGTGCGGAACTGGGTATAGAGAACGGTGAGATCGGGGATGTATTTGAAGACCACGCGTTCGACGTACGGCCCCTTGCCGTGATAGCCGGTGTGGGCATTGAGCAGGATGTGATCGCCGGGCACGCGCTCGCCCCAGCGGAACGGCCCGGTGCCGACAGGTGCATTGTGGAACGGCGAGGCGTTCGGATCGGACACCTTCTCCAGGATGTGCTTGGGCACGATGAAGGTCAGCGATCCCAGGATTGACATGTAGGGCGAGTAAGGCGCTTCCATTCGCCAGTGGATCTCGTCGGGCGCGACGACCTTGATGTCCTTGACCAGGCTATGGCCGACGCGGCTGCGGGCGCGAAAATCGGGACTGTTGATCAGTTCGAGCGAGAACTTGACGTCGTCGGCCGTGAACGGCGTGCCGTCATGCCACTTCACGTCGCTGCGCAGCTTGATTTTCCAAGTCAGGCCGTCGGGCGACAGGCCGCCATTCTCGATGGTCGGAACTTCGCGTGCGAGGTCAGGAACGAAATTGCCGGCGGGATCGATGAACCAGAGCAGCGAGAACACCTGCCACCAGATGCCCTGATCGACCTCGATGCCAGGCATCAGCGGATGAAAGACGGTCGGCTCCTGCGACAGCGCTGCGATCACCTGCCCGCGCGGTTTGTCCGGCGGATTGGTCGGGCGCTCAACTTGCGCAAAAGCGTTGCCCGCAAGAGTCCATCCTGCCGCGGCGCCGGCCCCAAGCTGGAAGAGCTGGCGGCGATTCGGAATGCCGAGATGCACTGCTCCAACGCCGAACTTGGCGGTGCCGTCTGCCATGGCCACTCTCCATTGTCGCACGCGGCACCGTCTCCCGCGCCCCTAGACCCCGGCGGAGGGACAGGAGTGGGCTTTAGTGCTTCTAAATTTTTCAGTCAAAATTTCATCATGACTAAATACAGCTGTCAATCGCATTGCTAGTATGCGCGACCTTTTCACTCCGACTAAAGCTCGATCCGATGCGGTCCGGGGCTGAGATGATGCATGGGAGAGCGACATGGATGGTCGCGGCGATACGAACGGTCCGAAGGACGTCCCGACGATCCAGGTCGACGATGCGGTCGACCAGCGCCTCGGCGAGTCCGTGCGGCTGCTACGTCAGCGCGCCGGGCTTTCGATCCAGGACGTCGCCAACAAGACCGGCCTCTCCACCGGCATGATCAGCCAGCTCGAACGTGCGCGGGCCATGCCGTCGATCCGCACGCTGCGTCTGCTCAGCATCGCACTCGACGTTCCCATTTCGTATTTCTTCGAGAGCAGCGATCCGGCCGACGTACAGCGCTACATCGTGCGCAAGAATAACCGGCGGCTGCTGCGGCTCACCGCCAGCGGCGTCGTCAAGGAAGCGCTCACGCCTGACGGCAAGGGCCAGCTCGAACTCTACGAGCTCACGCTCAATCCCGGCGCCTCCTCCGGCACCGACTTCCTGCAACACAACGGCGAGAAGGCCGGCTATATCCTCTCGGGAAGCCTGCGGCTGTGGCTGGACAACCAGGCCCATCTGCTGGAGGCCGGCGACAGCTTTCGCTTTCCGAGCATCGTGCCGCACATGTTCGACAACCCGACCCAGCAGGTGGCGCGCGCGATCTGGGTCACGACGCTGCGCCAGACCGATCCGCCGGCGGGATGACACGCGGCTTCCATTGCTGGTGACACGGACCGCCGCGCCTAGCTTCGTCGCGCTCTAGCTGATCCGGCGCCGCAGCGTGGCCGACGGCGACTCGCCGAATTTTTCGCGGTAGGCGCCGGCCATGCGGCCAAGATGGGTGAAGCCGAGGTCGAAGGCGATCTCGGTGATGGAGGCATTGGGCGCGGCATGCGCGAGCCGGACGTGAAGGCTGGCGAGGCGCATGTCGAGCAGCATCTGGGAGATCGACAGGCCGAAGTGACGGCGGAAGCCGAGCTGGAGCGCGCGGATGCCGATGCCGGAGGCGCAGGCGAGCTGCGCGAGGTCGAGCGGTTCGCCGGCATTATCCGCGAGATGGTCCCGCGCAACGCGCAGCGCACGCGGCAGACGCTCGGCCTGGCCCGAAAACGTCCTGATCGCATCCGACAGGCCATGCCGATGGCCATTGAGGAGGTGATCGAGCAGAACCTCGCGCCAATCGGCCATCGCGACCGCTGACAGCCTTCCGGCGGGACCGAAACGTTCGGCCAGCGTGATCAGCTCGACAAGGCTGGCTCGCAACGCCCGCCCGGACGGCGCGTCGAGGTCGATCACAGGATCGAACTCGACCGTGCTGGCTGCCCTGCCCGACAGTGCCGCGGCGCGCTGCTCGACCAAACGGCGGTCGAGCAACAGGATCGCTTGGGCGCAGTCGGCCCAAATCATCCGCGTCGGGATCGTCGGCGACAGCAGTGACGCGGTCCGGTCAGGCGCCGCGTCGAGCTCACAGATGCCGGCACGAATGCTGGCGCTGCCCGTGAGCGGGACCTGCACCAGGAAGAAGCGCTCGAGGCAGCCCGGATCGATGCTGACCGATCCGCCATAGGCGACATAGTTGATGGAAAAGCCGTCGAACGCCGCGCAATTGTGCCGGGCGGAGAAGCCGGCGGCGCGTGCACGCATCGGCTTGAGATCGTGCGGACAGAAGATGCGCCCAATCTGCTCGGCCGCTTCATCGACGTCATCGGTGGTGACGCGGGCGAAATCCGCAAGCCGTTCGGCTGCAGATGGTCTCGCGCTCATTTCCAGTACGGCTGCGGACATCGTCGACCACGCTCCGCGTTACCGAATTGCTTTAAGCCTATAATAGTTCCGCAGAGGCGAAAAGGGCCGCATCGGCAAAATCGTCGTGCTGCACGGCAATTGCCGCGTGCAGATTCGTTTGGCGGATAGACAGGCGGCCACGAGCGGCCGAAGCTCCATCCCCGCCGGAATCCATCAGGAGGCGAGCATGACTGCACTCGAAAAGGGCATTACCGCAAACGGCACGGGCTATGGCGGCAAGAGCTGGAACATCCTTGGTCAGGTCTATTTTCCCAAAGCCGTCACCGACTCCACCTTCGCATTCGAGACCAACAGCGATCCCGGCCAGTTCGTGCCGGTGCACGTCCATCCGACCCAGGACGAGTTCATCCTGGTTCAGGAAGGCACGCTCGACCTCAAGCTCGACGGCCAATGGGTCAAGGCCCACGCCGGCGATCTCGTGCGCATGCCGCGCGGCATCCCGCACGGCTATTTCAACAAGTCCGACAAGCCCTGCCGCGCGTTGTTCTGGGTCTCGCCGATGCAGAAGCTGGAGGCGCTCTTCAACCGGTTGCACAATCTGACCGACCCCGCCGAAGTGGTTCGTATCTCGGCGCTGCACGAGGTGGACTTCCTGCCGCCCGAGGCCAACGACTAGGCGTCCGCGTCCCATCCACGTTCATCAGCTTGCAGCTCCGACGGCCGCGCCTTGCCGATCGTTGCCGCTTGCGCGCGAAACACATTGGTTGCGAGCAATCCCATGGTCAGCCCCAAGCATGTCTGCGTGATCGGCGCCGGTGTCTCCGGCCTGGCCACCGCAAAGGCGTTCTCCATCCGCGGTCACCGCGTCACCATCGTCGAACGCAGCGGCGATCTCGGCGGCGTCTGGGAGCCGGCGCGCTCCTATCCCGAAGTGCAGACGCAGAGCCCGAAGGAGCTCTACCGCTACACCGACCGCGCCATGCCGGACGCCTATCCGGAATGGCCGACCGGGCCACAGGTCCACGCCTATCTCGTCGATTACGCGAGGAGCTTTGGCCTCGACCGCATGCTGCGCCTCAACACGGCGGTCGCCGGCATGGCGCGCCGTGCCGACGGCAAGCCCGGCTGGACACTCGCGCTCAGCGGCAAGAATGGCATGACAACGAACGCGGACTTCGATTTCGTCGCTGTCTGCACCGGCCAGTTCAACGAGCCGCGCGAGCTGCATTGCCCCGGCGAGGACGGCTTTCTGGCCCAGGGCGGCCAGATCCTGCATTCGTCGAAATACAACGATGCCGCCCTGGCAAAGGGGCGCCGCGTCGTCGTGCTCGGCGGCTCGAAGTCGGCGACCGACATCGCCGTGAACGCGGTAAAGGCAGGCGCGCGCGAGGTGACGATCGTGATGCGCGAGCCGGTCTGGCGCATTCCCTATTTCATCGGCGGTCTCGTCAACTTCAAGCGCATCCTCTACATCCGCGCGCAGGAGGAGATGTTTCCCGGCTGGGGCATCAGCACGATGGCCCGGCTCGCCCACCGACTCGCCGCGCCGCTGGTGTGGGCGAACTGGCGCGGGCTGGAGAGCCTGTTGAAGGCGCAGCTCAAGCTCAGTCGGTGCAACATGGTGCCGAAGGAGCGGATCGAGGACGGCGTCAACTGCTCGGTGCCGATCGCAACGCCGGGCTTCTATCCGATGGTCGCCGACGGCCGCATCAAGGCGGTGTTCGGCACGTTCGATCATTTTGACGGCGACAGTATCGTGATGAGCGGTGGCGAGCGCGTTCCAGCCGATATCACCGTGCTCGCGATCGGCTACAAGCTCGGCGTGCCGTTCCTGCCCGCGGCCTATCAGCAGAAACTGGTCGATGCCGACGGGCAGTACCGGCTCTATCGCCTGATCGCCAACCCCGACCTGCCCGAGCTCGGCTTCGTTGGCTTCAACTCGTCGTTCTGCACGGTACTCTGCGCCGATCTCGCCGCCAACTGGCTGGTGCGCTATGCCGACGGCCAGCTCGCCAACCAGCCGACGGCGCAAGCCATGCATGCCAACATCGAGATGATGCTGCACTTCAAGCGTGTCGAACGGCCGGCCGCGGGCGTCTATGGCGGCCTCTGCGTCGCACCCTATCACTACCGTCATTTCGACGAGCTGATGGCCGACATCGGCGCGAAGAACCAGAAGTGCGGCGGGCTCAAAGGGCGTTTCCTGCCGCCGGACGCCGATGCCTACGCCAAGTTCCTGGCCACGGCGCCGGATTATCGCGCGGCGTAAGAGGACGGATCGGGACTGAGCGAGATTTGCTCGCCAGCCCGCGCGTCCGATGCTTACGATCTTCCTGGCCAACGAATCGACAGGAACCGGCCATGGAGTTCAGACGTCTTGCCGCCGGAGCGCTTGCGGCGCTCGCCTTCCTTGTCACGGCACCCGCCATCGGACAGCAGGGCACGCTCACGTCCCGGCAATCCGAGGCGCTCGCCGCCTACGAGCGGGCGCTGGCCGACTTCAAATCGATCCTGGCCGAGCGGCGGCGCCAGATCGAGGCGAAGCAGCCGCTGCCGAGCCTGCCGGGCCAGGGGCTGTACCTGGCGCGCATCGCCGTCATCAGCACCTACAAGGATCTCACCGACGCCATTCCGTCCAGAATCGGAAAGCCCAACAAGTTCGAAATTCCCCCGGCCTATTTCGATGCAGATATCGAGCCGCTGATCGACGAATATTCGAGGCTATTCGACGTCATGGAGGCACCGCCCGCCGGAGCGCAAGACTCGCCGACGCCGTTCAATGACGTCGCCGATCTCGCCTTCGCGATCGCGCGCGCCAAGGGGCTTGCACCTGAACCCGCGGAAGTCGCGGGGCGCATCAGCCTCGGCCTGTTCTTCGCCGAGACCAACGGCAAGCAGAATGTCCGCAATGCGCGCTCGAACACCTATATGGGCAGCTTCCAGACCGGCCCCTCCGAGGACCGCAACGGCCGCAGGAAATGGGAAGCCCTCAAGGGCGCAATCGCGGCGATCGATCCCGAACTGAGCGCGCGCGACGACAAGGAGGAGGCGCGCGCCCGCGGCACCGATCAGCGCTTCAATCACTGGACCAATGTGCGCAACGGCCTGATGAACGCGCATGCCGATCTGTTCCGGGAGATTCCGGGAATCGTGAAGACGCTGCCCCACCCGATCGACCAGATGAAGCTGTTCGAGCTGATCCAGATCGTGCCCACCCCGACCAGGTCCGCGCTCAAGTCGGGGGATCTCCTGAATTACCGGGTGTCCAGTCGAACGGTCATGAAGCACCTGCGCAACAACAGCATCTTCGCGTTCGGACAGGCCGATCGATCGCGAAGCTCGGCCAGCTTCCGGGAGATTCTCGCTGCGATGTGGCTGTTCAACCGCAAGTTCGAGCGGGCCATGGCGAAATATGCCGAGATCAAGGCGCGCTGAGGGTTCGGTTGCAACAGCTACCCAACGTTGTAGTGTCTCGATCTCATCGGGGTTCGGACCGATCCATGCGCATTCTCATTCTCGGCGGCAGCCAGTTTCTGGGGCGGGCGATTGCGAACCATGCTTGCGCTGCCGGCCATGACGTGAGCTGCGCGGCCCGCGGTCTTGCCGGCCCAATCGCCCCCGGCGCCCGCCTCATCCGGATCGATCGCGACGTCGCGGACGGTCTTGCGCCACTGATCGGCGAGACGTTCGATGCAATCGTCGACGTCTCGCGTCATCCCGGCCAGGTCCGCCGCGCCGTCGCAGCGCTGAAGCGACCGGGCGTGCATTGGACCTTCGTTTCGACAATCAGCGTCTATGCGGACAATCGCGTACCGGGACAACGCGCCGACACGGCGCCGCTGCGCGAGCCCGTTGCGGCGGAGATCGAGCACACCACGGACGCCATCTATGGCGCGGCCAAGGTCGCCTGCGAACAAGCGGTCGGCGGCGATGCCTTCATCTGCCGGGCCGGCCTCATCGCCGGGCCGGAGGACCCGACCGGACGGTTCGCCTATTGGCCGGCACGGCTCGCGCGCGGCGGCGAGGTGCTGGCGCCTGGATCGCCGCAGGACGCTATTCAGTTCATCGACGTGCGCGACCTCGCGCAATGGATCGTACACGCGGCAGAGGTTCGTCTCACCGGCATCTATGACGGGATCGGACCGGTGCGCACGCGCGGCGAATTCCTGGCCGAATGCGCCTCAGCGCTGGACGCGTCCTGCACCTTCACCTGGGTCGATCGCGCCTTTCTGGAAGCGCATGACGTGAAGCGCTGGGCCGGTCCGCGCTCGCTGCCGCTGTGGCTGCCCCTGCCCGACTTCGCCGGCTTCATGACGCGCGACACCTCGCCGGCGCGCGCGGCCGGCTTGACCGCGCGGCCGCTCGCCGTCACGGCGCGCGATACGCTTCATTGGCTCCGCGCCAGCAACGGGCCGGTGGTCGGTCTCAGCTCCGATGAGGAAAGTGCGTTGCTTTCAGCGTGGCATGCGCGCGGGGATGCGGCTGCGACCGCGATCTAGCCGGATCGTCTGCAAACCAAAACTGAGACTATTCCGTCCGGATCGGCGCATCCTTCAGGCTGTTGTTGTCACAGGCCTTGCGCAGTGTGCCGTTCGTCGTGGCCTCCGTCATGAATTGGTGACGAACGCCGTGGCCTGGCTGTGGCCAAACGGCACAGCGACGGCCGTCACCGTTCGTCATGACAAACCTGTCAAAGGGCATGCCACCGTTTGCAGCGCAAGGCCTTTGACTGCCATGGCTATGGTGTTCCACGGCGGGGCATTTGTTGGTAGCCTGCCGCACCGACAGACAGCAATCGGGGGGCCACCGAATGACGCGCGCGAATCCCGCATCTCCCGCACGACGTAACGAAGGGTGGAGACATGTCGCGCGGGCCTTGGCAACGGCAAGCGCCGTTGTGCTGCTCGCCGGCTGCGAGGACAAGAACACGTTCGTGGCCCCACCGCCGCCCAAGGTGGACGTGGCAACGCCCGTGCAGCGCGCCGTAACGCGTTATATCGAGGCGACCGGCAACACCGCGCCGATCAAGAGCGTCGATCTCGTCGCGCGCGTGCAAGGTTTTCTGCAATCGATCGACTATCAAGACGGCACCTTCGTCAAGCAGGGCACCCAGCTCTTCACCATCGAGCCGGAGACCTACAAGCTCAAGCTCGAGCAGGCGCAGGCGGCCGAAGCCGGCGCGCAGGCCTCGCTCCGGCAGGCGGAAGCCGACTACAAGCGGCAAGCCGAGCTGGTGCAGCGCCAGGCGGTGTCACAGGCGACACTCGACACCTCAACGTCCAACCGCGACAATGCGCAGGCCAGTCTCCAGCAGGCGCAGGCCAACACCCGAATTGCCGAGGTCAATTACGGCTACACCAAGGTGACCGCGCCGTTCGACGGCGTCGTCAGCGCCCACATGGTCTCGATCGGCGAGCTCGTCGGCGTGTCCTCCCCGACCCAGCTCGCGACCATCGTCGCGATGGACCCGATCTACGTGAACTTCACCGTCAACGAGCAGGACGTACTGCGCATCCGCGCCGAGGCGGCTCGCCGGGGACTGACGCCGGCCGACCTCAAGCAATTTCCGATCCAGCTCGGCCTCCAGACCGAGACCGGCTATCCGCATGAAGGCCATCTCGACTACGTCTCGCCGACCCTCAACCAATCGACGGGCACGCTGGCGGTGCGCGGCCTCGTCCCCAATGACAAGCGGGCGCTGTTGCCCGGCTATTTCGTCCGCGTTCGCGTGCCCTTTGATCAGGAGAAGACCGCGCTGCTCGTTCCCGACACCGCGCTCGGGAGCGACCAGGGCGGCCGCTATCTGCTGGTGGTCAACAGCGACAACGTCGTCGAGCAGCGCAAGGTGCAGATCGGTCCCGTCGACAATGGCCTGCGCGTGATCGAGAGCGGCCTGAAGCCGGAGGACCGCGTGGTCATCGCAGGGCTGCTGCGGGTGATTCCGGGTCAGAAGATCGACCCGCAAACAACGAAGATCGAGCAGCCGCAGGCGTCTGCCAAGTAATATCTGCCAAGCAAGTTCTGCAAGTGAGGGGTCGCCAGCCATGATCTCAAAGTTCTTCATCGAGCGGCCGGTCCTCTCGAATGTCATCGCGCTTCTGATGATCCTGATCGGCGGCGTCGCGCTGTTCAACCTCGCGATTGCGCAATATCCCGACGTGGTGCCGCCGACGGTGCAGGTCACCACCCGCTATCCCGGCGCCAGCGCCAAGACCGTGATCGACACCGTGGCGCTGCCGATCGAGCAGCAGGTCAACGGCGTCGAGGACATGCTCTACATGCAGTCCTACAGCGGCTCCGACGGCACTTATACGCTGACAGTCACATTCAAGATCGGCACTGACCTCAATTTCGCGCAGGTGCTGGTGCAGAACCGCGTCTCCAGCGCGCTGTCGCAACTGCCGCAGGCGGTGCAGAACCAGGGCGTCACCGTGCAGAAGCGGTCGACCTCGATCCTGCTGTTCGTGACCCTGACCTCGCCCGACGCGAAGTACGACAGCCTGTATTTGAGCAACTACGCCACCATCAACATTCGCGACGAGCTCTCGCGCCTGCCCGGCGTCGGCAACGTCACGGTGTTTGGCGCAGGCCAATATTCGATGCGGGTCTGGCTCGATCCGAACAAGCTGCAGGTCCGTGGCCTCGTGCCGCAGGACGTCATCCAGGCGATCCAGCAGCAGAGCCAGCAGGTCTCCGCCGGCCAGGTCGGCGCGCCGCCGACGCCGCCGGGCCAGGGGTTCCAATACACGCTCAACGTCAATGGCCGGCTCGACGACACCAGCCAGTTCGAGAATATCATCGTCAAGACGGGCAGCAGCGGCGACGTCACGCGCGTGCGCGACGTCGGCTGGGTCGAATTGGGCGCGCAGACCTATAGCCAGATCTTCTCGCTCAACAAGCAGCCGGCAGTCGGCATCGGCGTATTCCAGTCGCCCGGCGCCAACGCGCTCCAGGTCGAGCAGGCGGTCGAGAAGAAGATGGCGGAACTCGCCAAGCGCTTCCCGGAAGGCATCAAGTACGACACGCCGTTCGACACCACCAAGTTCGTGGAGGCCTCGGTGCATGAGGTCTATATGACGCTGATCGAGGCCGGCTTGCTCGTGCTGGTCGTGATCCTGGTGTTCTTGCAGGATTGGCGCGCGATGCTGGTTCCGGCGACCACCGTGCCGGTGACCATCATCGGCGCATTCGCTGCGATGGCGGCGCTCGGCTTCACCATCAACATGTCGACGCTGTTTGCGATCGTGCTCGCGATCGGCATCGTCGTCGACGACGCCATCGTCGTGGTCGAAGGCGCCGCCCACAACATCGAGCAGGGCATGAACGGCCACGACGCCGCGATCAAGGCGATGGATCAGCTGTTCGCGCCGATCGTCGGCATCACCCTGGTGCTGATCTCGGTTTTTCTGCCGGCCTCGTTCCTCGCGGGGCTGACCGGGCGCATCTATTCGCAATTCGCGCTGGTGATCGCCGCGACCGCTCTTCTATCCGCCATCAACGCGGCGACGCTGAAGCCGACGCAGTGTGCGCTCTGGTTGCGGCCGGCGGTGCCGCCGGAACAGCGCAATTTCTTCTACCGCGGCTTCAATGCCGTCTATAACAGGCTCGAACGCGGCTACACCCGCTTGATCGGCTTCCTGGTCAGACACGCCACGGTCTCAGTCGCGGTAGCGCTGGTCCTGATCGGGATCGGCGGCTATGGCCTGTCGCGAGTGCCGACCGGCTTCCTGCCGATCGAGGACCAGGGCTATCTGATCGCGGCCGTGCAGCTGCCCGACGGCGCCGCGCTGGAGCGGACCCAAGCCGTGCTCGACAGAGCCAGCGAGCTGATCAAGGACACTCCTGGAGTCCAGCAGGTCATCACCATCGCCGGCATCTCCGCGCTCGACAACAGCGCCAGCCTCGCCAATGCCGGCGTCGCCTACATCATCCTGAAGGATTGGGAGGCGCGCAAAGGACCCGGAGAGGATTTGCGTTCGCTGGTGTACGGGCTTAACGACAAGCTCGCGACTATCATGGAGGCGCGCACCATCGTCTTGCCGCCGCCGCCGATCCAGGGCATCGGCAACGCCGCCGGCTTGTCGATGCAGGTCGAGCTGCGCGACGGCAACAGCGATTTTGCCAAGCTGCAAGCGATCACCGGAGCGATGGTCAGTAACGGCCAGAGTCAGAGCGCGCTGCAGCGCGTGCAGTCCTCTTTCCGCTCCTCGGTGCCGCAATTCAACGTCGAGATCGACCGCGTCAAGACCCAGACGCTGCATGTGACCACCGATCAGGTGTTCTCGGCGCTATCGACCTATCTGGGGTCGTCCTACGTCAACCAGTTCAACAAGTTCGGCCGCGTGTTCCAGGTCTACACCCAGGCCGATCCGGCATTCCGTGTCACCGAGCGCGACATCGCCAACATGCAGGTCCGCAACTCGAACGGCGACATGATCCCGATCGGCACCGTCGCCAAGATTATGCCGGCCACCGGTCCGTCGCTGATCAGCCTCTACAATCTCTATCCGTCCTCGACTGTGATCGGCCTGCCGGCGCAGGGCTATTCCTCCGGGCAGTCGCTGAAGCTGATGGAGGAGATCGCGGATAAGACGCTGCCGCCGGGCACCGGCTATGAATGGACCGCGATGTCCTACCAGGAGAAGGCGGTCTCCAACCAGATCTATTGGGTGTTCGGCCTCGCCATGCTGCTGGTCTATCTCGTGCTCGCCGGGCAGTATGAGAGCTGGTACGCGCCGATCTCCGTGATCCTCGCCGTGCCGCTGTCGCTGCTCGGGCCGATGCTGATCCTCAGCGGGCTCAAGATCGACAACAACCTCTATTGCCAAATCGGGCTGATCCTGCTGATCGCGCTCTCGGCCAAGAACGCGATCCTGATCGTCGAGGTCGGGCTCGAGCTGCACGGCCGCGACGGCAAGCCGATCCTGGACTCCGCGATCGAGGCCGCGCGCGCCCGCTTCCGTCCGATCCTGATGACGTCGTTCGCCTTCATCCTTGGGGTGGTGCCGCTAGTGCTGGCCACCGGTGCCGGCGCCAGCGCGCGCAAGTCCATCGGCATCACCGTGTTCTCGGGCATGCTGGCCTCGACCTGCCTCGCGGTGTTGTTCGTGCCGGCCTTCTTCGTGGTCGTGCAGCGCTTCGAGAACTGGCGGGCGTCGAAGAAGGTGGTGAAGGTGAAAGCGGCGGCGGAGGTGAAGCCTTAAGAGCCGTTGGGCTACGCCAGCGTGGCTCCGGGCTCACTGCAACCTCTCCCGCTTGGTTGACGCGCGGAGCGCGGCGGGTGAGGGCTCTCTCCTCTTGGGGAGTGTCCCGGTGAGGAGACACCCTCTCCCCGACCCTCTCCCGCAAGCGGGAGAGGGAGCGCACCGTCCGCGCGGCTCCAGTCCACCCCACTAAGCCTTCTCCGCCGGCGGCCGCTGCGCCTCGCCGCTCGACACCAGCAGCACCGAGGCCTTCGACTGCCTCAGCACGGCGGCGGCGACGCCGCCGAAGGAGAGATGATTGGCCTCGATCCGGTCGACGCCCATGACCACGAGGTCGACGTCGGTGGTGTCGATCTCGCGCAGGATCGCCGCCTCCGGCGCCCGGTTCACGCGCAGCGTCGTGGTGATGTCGACGTCGTAGCGGGCGGCGAGATCGCTGGTGTCCTTGAGGATGCCGGTCTCCTGGCTCAATCCGCGGGAGGTGCCCCGCTGCGCGCCCTTGTCGCGCGTCGTCGCCACATAGATCACGCGGAGCGAGCCTGAGCCGGCCTGCGCCAGCGCCACCGCGACCTCGGCGCCGCGCTTGGAGATGCCGCTGCCGGAAACCGGAACGAGGATGTTGAGGGCGTCGGGTATCGGCTGCTTCAGGTGCTTGCCCTTGGCCGCCACGATCGCGAGCGGCCCCTCGAACTCGGCGGCGATGTCCTCGATCTTCCGATTGAAGCGATCCTTGGCGGCAGCGACCTTGTCGATGCCGACGACGAGAAGATCAAAGCCCTTGCGTGCTTCGTCGGCAATGGTTTCGGCCAGCTCTGCGCGCCTGGCCCGGGTAACGACATCGACGCTGCCGGCATTCCCGTCACCACTGGCGGAGACGGTTTCGGCGGCCTTCTTCACCACGGCTTCGTGGCTCTCGTCCTCGCCCTTGTCCTTTTCCTTGGCGCGCTCGCCGATGTGCAGAACGGTGATCGGCAGGCCGCGCATGCCGGCGATCAGGCCCGCGACGTGGGCGGCGAAGGTGGCGTTGACGCTGTCGTCGACAGCGAGCAAAGGACGTTCGAGATTGGCGATGAAGCCGCGTCTCTCGAATTCTTCCCGCTCCAGCCGCTCCCTCTCCTCTTGGTTCATCGGCAGCTTTGCCAGCGCCGCGCGCAGCATCGGCGGCATCGCCATCGTGGTCAAGATTGCCATGGTCACGATCATCGTGAACAGGTTCTGGCTGAGCACGCCGATGGAGAGGCCGATGGTCGCGATGATGACCTCGGTCGAGCCGCGCGCGTTCATGCCGCTGGCGAGCGCCAGCGATTCCCTCGCATTCAACCCGCCCACGGTGCCGCCGACGAACGCGCCGCCGAACTTGCCGACGCTGGCGATCACGACCAGCAGGCCGGTGAGCATCAGCAGATTGGGGTCGCGAAGGACCGAGAGATCGGCGCTGAGCCCGGCGAGGCCGAAGAACACCGGCATGAAGAAGCTCGAGATCAGGCCGCGCAGGCGCTCGTCGATCTGCCGGGTCAGGATCGGGGACTCCCCGACCAGGATGCCGGCGACGAAGGCACCCAACACGGTGTGCACCCCGATCAGATGCGTGATCATCGCCATGACGCTCATCAACAGAAGGATCACCGTGATGACCGCGGCTGCGCTGACGAGATTGTCGTTGGCCCAACGGATCAGTTGGAACACCAGGCGGCGGCCGATGGTGAAGCTGACGGCCAGGAAGGCGAGCGTCCCCAGCACGGCTTTCGCCACGGAGCCGAAGTCAAGCGTGCCGTGCGAGGCCAGGCTGAAGATGACGGCGATAATGATCCAGCCGATGGTGTCGTCGATAACGGCGGTCGCGACGATGATCTGCCCGACATTGCGGCGCATGAAATTCATCTCGCGCACGACCACGGCGACGATCTTCACAGACGAGATCGACAGCGCCGTGCCCATGAACAGCGAGGCGACGAGGCGCGCTTGCGGATCGGGCAGCAGCGCATCGGGGAGGAATTCGCCGAGCGCAAAGCCGCAGGCGAAGGGCACGAGGATGCCGGCAATCGAGATCGCGATCGCCGCCCTGCCGACCTTCCGGACCAGCTTGAGGTCGGTCTCCATGCCGGTCAGCAGCAGCAGCAGCAGAATGCCGAACTGGGCGATGCCGTCGATCATCGCCTTCTGTTCGGGCGTCTTGGGAAAGATCGCGTGCTGGGCCTCGGGCCAGATCCAGCCGAACAGCGACGGCCCCAGGATGATGCCGGCGAGCAGTTCGCCCATCACCGAGGGCTGGCCGATGCGCTGCATGAGCTCGCCGAGACCGCGGCCGACCGCGATCAGCAACACGATCTGCGCCACCAGGAGGAATTCGGACGGGCCGGCCGATTTGCCGCCCTCGGCACTCGCCGCAATGGTGGTAAGGACAAGCGCCGCGGGGACAAGGCCGACCGGTCGGAGCAGGCTCCACTGCATGCAGGTGTCATTCCCCCTTCATCTGTCCGGCGCAGCGCCGGGGCGACAGAGGTAGAACCCGCGGGAGGCGGAGCGGGTTCCGCGCGCGCGGCGGAGTAAAAAAACGAAAAGTGCGAAAACAACCCCATGCACAGTAGAGATGGAGTTGAGAAACCTCACGAAATCTCGGTTTTACCGAAACGGCTTGCTCCGTCGGGCAAAACACTGGCAGAATGGCATCGTGGGTGACATGGGCGGGGTGCCTCCTCATCTTCCGTCATTGCGAGGAGCTCTTGCGACGAAGCAATCCAGAGTCCCTCCGCGGCAAGATTCTGGATTGCCTCGCTTCGCTCGCAAAATGACGATGTGGAGAGAGTCCCCGTCTTAGGCTCGTTCGTGCCGCGGACGCAGCGCGTAGCCCGGATGAAGCGCAGCGAAATCCGGGTTCTAGCCGCGCGGTGAAACGCCCCGGATTGCGCTTCGCTCGATCCGGGCTACGGGACGGAGCCACGCGGCGCGAGTCGGCTACCTCACGCCGCCTGCGATGTCCGGATCTCGCGCGGCAGGATTAGCGCGGCGGCGATCGCCAGCAGGCAGAGGGCGGCGAAGGCGTGCAGCATGGTGACGAAGCCGCCCTGCTCGTAGAGCCAGGCGACCAAGCCGACCGAGGCGCCGGCCGCGGTGAAGCCGACGAAATAGCGCACCGCATAGGCGCGCGAGCGCCACTCCTCCGTCGTGTATTTGCCGACCATGGCATCGTTCACCGTGACCTGCCCGAACGCGCCCATGACGATGCCGATCGAGACCACGATCAGCGGCAGATTGGACATGCTGGCGGCCAGATACAGGAATGGCGCCAGCATGAAGGACAGCGGCAGCGCCACCGTCTTCAGCGAATAGCGGTCGAGCAGCCGCCCGATCGTATACTGCGTCATCGCGCCGAACACGTAGACGCCGGCCGCGATGACACCGAGCAGCGCCGGGCTCTTGGTCAGGTCCGAGAGCCGCTCGGCAAACAGCTTTGGCAGCGCCACCGTAACGGCGTTGAAGGTCGTCGAGATCGCGATCACCACGATCAGCAGCGCCAGGATCACGCGCCACATGTCCTGCTTGGCGACGCGCGCCTGCGCCGCCGCCTGCTTGGCACCCTTGCGGTCCTCATGCACGACCGTCAGCGCAAAGGCGATGCCGATCAGGATGGTGACGACGCCGGGAACGATGAAGGCGAAGCGCCAGCCGAGATATTGGCCGATCACGCCGGTGACCAGCGCCGAGGAGGCAACGCCGAGATTGCCCCAGACGCCGTTGAGCCCCATCTCGCGGCCGAGCTTATCGGCATAGGACACGATCATCGCGGTGCCGACAGGATGATAGATCGAGGCAAAAATGCCGATCGCGAGCAGTGCCGCGCCGAGCTGCGCCGGGCTCGTCGCGAAGCCGACCGCGATCATGGACGCGCCGATGCCGACGAAGAAGATCAGCATCATGTGGCGGCGGCTCCAGCGGTCGCCAAGCCAGCCAGTGAGCAGCGAGCCTGCACCGAAGGCGACGAAGCCCGGCGTCGCATAGGGCAGAAGTTCCGAATAGGCCATGCCGAGCGCCGGCCCCATGATGATCACGGCGGCGGCAAAGATCAGCATCGCATAATGGTCGATGAAATGGCCGGCATTGACGAAACTGATGACCCGGCTGGGGTTGTTCATACGAATCCTCTCCTGCACCGAAATCAGTTATATGTCGGGCGAATGATGGGATGCCGCCAATGAGTGTCGTCGAAACGCCAATCCTCCGGGAGGTCCGGGGCAACCACCGCTCGACTGCGGGCGTGCACCTGGTCGCGCGCGACTATCCCAAGGGCTTGCGGCTCGATCCGCACCTGCACCGCGAGGCGCAGCTGGTCTATGCCGCCAAGGGCACCATGCAGGTGACGACGCCCGGCGGGCGCTGGCTGGTGCCGCCGGACCGCGCGGTCTGGGTCCCGGCCGGGCTTGAGCATGCCATCGACCTGCTCGCCGATATCGAGATGCGCACGCTGTATTTCGACCTGCCCTGGCTCAAGCGCGAGCAGCGTTACGAGGGACTGACCAAGGAGTTCGTGGTGCGGGTGTCGCCGCTGCTGCACCAGGCGATCCTGGCGCTGTTCGACGCCCGCAACACCGAGGCGCGAACCGAGCTGCTGGTTCGCCTCGTGATGCTGGAATTGCACCAGGCCGAGGATTCCGCGACCTTCGTGCCGTTGCCGCGCGAAGTGCGATGCCGCCGCGCCGCGATGATCGTGCTCGACGATCCCACCGGGCTGCACGACATCGACACGCTGGCGCGCGAGGTCGGAACCTCCGCGCGCACGCTGTCGCGGCTGTTCTCGACGGAAACGCAGCTCAGCTTCAAGAGCTGGTGCCAGCGCGCCCGCATCGCCGCGGCGATCCAGCTTCTGTCGACCGATGCCACCGTATCGGTGAAGCAGCTCGCCACATCGCTCGGTTATGCCAGCGTGCCGGCGTTCTCGGCCGCGTTCCGGCAGGTGACGGGGCGCACACCGACGGAATTTGCGGGGAAGGGGTAAGGCGGCCGTACCCTCCGAACCCGTCATTGCGAGGAGCCCTTGCGACGAAGCAATCCAGACTTTCTCGGCGGAGGGACTCTGGATTGCTTCGCTGCGCTCGCAATGACGGTGTTTGAGGGAGCTTCGTTCTTCTCCAAATGTCACCGGATGCCCGCTCCCACCGGGCATGCCGCCATTCTCCCAACGCAGTGCCCGACGAAAGATGCCGCATTCCCCTGCTTGATTGTGATCGGCTTCGGCCTAAATCCGATGTAAGCTCCCGCATCGCACAAACCTGACACGAAAGCCCAGATGGCCAACGCCTTCTTCTCCGACCTGCTCGCCACCATCTCCGAGCGCGGCCGCACGCTGCTTCGCCGCAGCGACGGCTTGAACACCAGACGCGATGCCGCCGGGCTGATCGCGCTTTGCGACGCGCTGCTCTCGGGCCGCGGCGAAGCCTCGGGCACCGCGATGGCGCGCGAGGTGCTCGACCTCTACCGGGAATTGGATGCGGCCGGACGCCGTGCCTTCTTCGAGGCGCTGGTGCGCGATTTCGGCCCGGATCGGGAACGGCTGTCCAGGGCGATCGAGAAATGGCGTGCCAAGCCCACCGACGAGGACGCGAGCTCGCTGCATTTCGCTTCCGAGCCGCGGCGGCAGGAGCTGATCCGCCGCCTCAACCGCGCGCCCGGCGGCACCGGCGATCTCGTCAGCATGCGCGCCGATTTGCTCGGCATGATGAACGGACACGCCGATCTCGCCGCGCTCGACCGCGACGTCTCGCATCTTCTCTCTTCGTGGTTCAACAGGGGGTTTCTCGTGCTGCGCAGGATCGACTGGTCGACCCCGGCCAACATCCTCGAAAAGATCATCCGTTACGAAGCCGTGCATGAGATCTCCGATTGGGACGATCTGCGCCGCCGCATCGATCCGGTCGACCGCCGCTGCTACGCCTTCTTTCACCCCGCGATGGTCGACGAACCCCTGATCTTCGTCGAGGTGGCGCTGACCGAGACCATTCCAGGGGCAATCGCGCCATTGCTTGCGGTCGATCGTCAGCACCTGCCGATCGAGCGCGCGCGCACCGCGGTGTTCTATTCGATCTCCAACACCCAGCGCGGCCTGGGCGGCATTTCCTTCGGCAGCTTCCTGATCAAGCAGGTGGTGGAGGAGCTGCGCCGCGAGCTGCCGAAGCTCGACACTTTCGTGACGCTGTCGCCGGTGCCGGGCTTCATGCAATGGGTGAAGCAGGACAAGGAGCTGCCGCTATCGGACGAGGACCGTGAGATGTTGAAGCGTCTCGACGATCCCAAATGGTTCGAGAACCCTGAGACGACCACGCTGCTCCGCAGCGTTCTGGAACCGCTCGCGGCGCACTATTTCCTGAAGGCGCGCACGCCGAAGGGCAAGCTGATCGATTCCGTCGCCCGCTTCCATCTCGGCAATGGCGCCAGGCTCGAGCGCATCAACTGGTTAGGGGACCTCTCGCCCAAGGGCGTGCGCGAGTCCGGCGGCGTCATGGTCAACTACCTCTACCGCCTCGACGACATCGAGAAGAACCACGAAGCCTACGCCAATGACGGCGAGGTCGTGGCGTCGAGCGCGGTGAAGAAGCTGCTGAAGGGCGAAGGACGAAGGCTGCTGGATATGCGGTTGTCGTAGGGGGGCGCTTGCTCGCGCCACACCGTCATTGCGAGGAGCCCTTGCGACGAAGCAATCCAGACTGCCTCCGCAGAGAGACTCTGGATTGCTTCGCTTCGCTCGCAATGACGGAGTGCGTTGCAGCAGCTCGCCTGTCCCAACCTGCCGTTCGGGCCGGACCACGGCGTCCGCGTGGCTCTCGCTCTCTCCACTGTCATTGCGAGGAGCCCTTGCGACGAAGCAATCCAGACTTCCTCCGCAGAGAGACTCTGGATTGCTTCGCTTCGCTCGCAATTGTGCATGTTCACTAATTCGCTGATTGGATCGCTCCAGCGGAGGACGATCCGATGCGCGACAACAGCTATGACCGGACGATTGAGCGCAACTATCTGCA